>JBGPYQ010000024.1:0-24246 GCA_041493345.1 Gammaproteobacteria bacterium
CCGGATCGCTCATGGATCGCTCATGGGCCGGGTCGGGCAACCGACAACAGAGTCATTTACATGAGATCGTGCTGCTCAGGGTTACTTTGAGCAAGCACTAAATCATAGGTAACTCGCCGTGGCGCAGCCCGTCGGCTGGCGGCGCTCCGGTTAAAACAAACAGCCTGACTAAGTATATAGAACTGCATGTAGAGGGCTTGCGGACGGGGGTTCGATTCCCCCCGCCCCACCAATTACGATTTTCCAAAAGCAACGCCGAGGGGTTAGGCCCCTCGGCGTCCTTTCCCGCAAAATAATTCCCGGGATCTCTAAACTCCACAAGCCGGCACCGGCTCGTGCCCGGGCGGTTCTGACTCTTAAGATCTATGCGCCCGAACCCAACGCGGCAGCGCCCTTAGCTGAGGCTAAGCCCAAGACAGCGCCGATTGCCATCGAGACCGATACCGTGATGACGGCGTTGTTGAGGCTGAGGGACATCAGGCTCGAGAGGCTCAGCTTGTCAGGCGTCTGCAGCAGGAAAGCGAACGTGGCTGCGTACCCGTAGACATTCGCCGGGATCACGGAAAACGCCTTGATGGTGGCGGCGTAGCAGATCGCCCAGACCGTAACGCCGACCACGATGCCCGCCCACAACGGCAATGTCAATTTGTCCGCGAGCGGGATCGACAGAATGACCACTGCAGCGATCCAGGCAGAGACCGACCCGAAGACGTTGCCCACTATGGTGTTGCGCAGAGCATTGTTGTCGCCGCCCGTATGGAAAAAGCAGGCCCAGCCTATGAATGCCGCCCAGATGAGGATGCCTCCCACGTAAAGAAATACCCAAGCAGCTATACCTCCCAGAACGCCGATGCTTAGAGACAAAGCGCCCATTTTTGACATAGTACCCTCCTTAATGATTTTGGATTTCTCGAAGTTGCCGGACACTATTTCCAGTGATAAAAGTGATAGGAAATTCAATCCGCCCGTCGTCGGCGCTCTGTGTCGATGCAACGCTGCAGTGATGCCGTATCGGTGCTCCGTGCGCTCGGTTGTGCTCGACCCGGGTTACCGGCGCGCGTTCGGCAACCGGATCGGCGCTCCCCAAGCGCTCCGCAACTGGGGTTACGGCAAATCATGCAGTCGCCGGGCGCAGCAAGTCAAGCGCGGAGGCGCTCGCCACGCTCAGGCGATGTCGGGAACCGGATGGTAGCTGAGCGCCAGGCTGGCGTACGCCGGCCAAGCCTCGGTACCCCGTGGTGGACTGCGTTCGCTCACCTGCGGCGCCCACCGCCCGAGGTGCTCGAGGATGCGACGGATGACTGGTGGATTTCCACCCCGACGAAGGAAGTGAGGCAATGGCACTTCGGCGTACGGTGGCTCGACCCGGTTGGATCGCACACCGCATAGCCGCCCGATACCGTCCACTCCCCGTCCCGGGCGGCTCCTTCCTGGGAATAGACGAGGCTGTCGGAAGCGTCGAGCCGCACTGCCCTTAGAAACTTCATGAGTTGCATCAGCCGCGCTGGTGCAGCTCAATCACGTTGCGATCCGGATCGCGCACGAAGATTCCCTGCGCCCAGGGTCCGAAGCGGACGGGCCCGCCGCTTAAGGGAAAGCCGGCCGCCTCGAGCCGCTCCTTCGCGGCCATGATGTCGGAGCACAAGAGGGCGAAGTGCGTTATTCCGGGGTGCTTCTCGGGTATGTCCATGAGGACGTTCGGCTCGTTCGCGTTCGGCGCGTTGAGAACGAGGTTCAGTTCCACTCCCGAGGGGTGGTCGAGGATGGCGACGGGCTCGGGACCGATCGGACCGGCGGTCTTGGTGAAGCCGAGCAGGGCGTAGAAGCGCACCGAGCGCTCCAGGTCGTGCACGCGAATGCCGATATGGGCGAGGCCCGCGATGGGGATGGGAGCAGTCTTCGGCTTTGTCAATCTGCCTCCGGACGTCCAGCCAACCCGGGTTCGCCGCGGCGACTCACCGGGCAAAGCCAAGTAGAATTCTTTCCATGTTTACCGGAATCATAGCCGCCGTCGGCAAAATCAGCCGGGTCGAGGACGCGAAGGGCGGACTGCACCTCGCCATCGACGCGGGCAAACTGGGTTTGAGCGACGTCAAAGTCGGCGACAGCATCGCGGTCAACGGGGCGTGCCTCACCGTGGTGAAGCGCGGAAAGAAGAGCTTCGGCGTCGATGTTTCCCGCGAGACCCTCCGCTGCACCGCCGGGCTCGAACAGCCGGGGGAAGTCAACCTGGAGAAAGCGGTGCGGCTTTCCGACCGGCTCGGCGGCCATTTCGTTCTCGGTCACGTCGACGGCGTCGGCAAGGTCGTGCGTTTCCAGGCGGTGGGCAAAAGTCGGTTGCTTCGCGTCCGCGCGCCGGCGGCCCTTGCCCGCTACATCGCGCGCAAGGGCTCGGTCACGGTGCATGGAGTGAGCCTCACGGTGAACGCCGTGAGGGGGCCGAAGTTCGAGGTCAACCTGATCCCGCATACGCTCGCCGCGACGACGCTGAAGCATCTGCGGGTGGGCGACCGCGTCAATCTGGAAGTGGATCCGCTCGCACGCTACGCGGAACGCCTGCTCGGGAAAAAGTGAGCTGCGGAGAGCAACCGTTTCCTGGACTCCCGCTTACGCGGGAGTGACGATCGAGCCATGGCGTTCTCTCCGGCCGAGATCGAGCGGCGGCGGGCATTGCGGCCGCGTCCCGAGTTTCCCGAAGAGCTGCCCATCTCCGCGAAGCGCGAGGAAATCGCGAAGGCGATCGCCGGGAACCCGATCGTCATCGTCTGCGGCGAGACGGGATCGGGCAAGACGACGCAGTTGCCGAAGATATGCCTCGAGCTCGGCCGCGGTATTCACGGATTCATCGGCCACACTCAGCCGCGGCGCATCGCCGCGCGCGCCACCGCCTCCCGCATCGCGCAGGAGCTGAAGACGGAGCTTGGCGGCGCCGTCGGCTACAAGATCCGCTTCACCGACAAAGTCGGCCCGCGCTCCTACATCAAGCTCATGACCGACGGCATCCTGCTCGCTGAAACGCAGGGTGACCGGGAACTTCGCCAGTACGACACGCTGATCATCGACGAGGCGCACGAGCGCAGCCTCAACATTGATTTTCTTCTCGGCTATATCAAGCAGCTTCTGCCGCGCAGGCCCGACCTGAAGCTCATCATCACTTCGGCGACCATCGACGCCGAGCGTTTCTCGAAACATTTCGATGGCGCGCCCGTGATCGAGGTGTCCGGGCGGCTCTATCCCGTCGAAACCCGATATCGCCCGGCGGACGCCGAAGAAGACGACTACGACCTCGATCAGGCGATTGTCGACGCGGTGGACGAACTGGCGTATCTCGGCCAGGGGGACGTGCTGGTGTTTCTGCCGGGCGAGCGCGAGATCCGCGAGGCCGCCGAGGCACTGAGAAAGCATTCCTTCGATAAGCTCAGGACAGGCGCACTGGACACCGAGATCCTGCCCTTGTTCGCTCGGCTCTCGGTATCGGAACAGGAGCGCGTGTTCAAGCCGCATGGCGGGCGGCGCATCGTGCTCGCGACCAACGTCGCCGAGACCTCGCTCACGGTGCCCGGCGTTCGCTACGTGGTGGACTCGGGTCTTGCGCGCGTCAAGCGCTACAGCTACCGCAACAAGGTCGAGCAGTTGCGCGTGGAAAACATTTCGCAGGCCGCGGCGAAGCAGCGCGCCGGCCGCTGCGGCCGCGTCGCGAGCGGCGTCTGCATCCGGCTTTGCGGCGAAGACGAATTCAACCTGCGCCCGGCATTCACTGATCCCGAGGTGCTGCGTTCCTCGCTCGCAAACGTGATTCTGCGCATGAAGGCGCTGGGCCTTGGCGAGGTCGAGGAATTTCCTTTCATCGACCCGCCGGCGCCCAAGGCGATCCAGGACGGCTACGCGCTCCTCGCCGAGCTGGGGGCGGTGGACGAGGCCAGGGAGCTGACCGAAACGGGGCGACAGCTGGCAAAGCTCCCGGTCGATCCGCGTATCGGCCGCATGGTGCTCGCGGCCAGATCGGAGAATGCGCTCGCCGAGGTTCTGATCATCGCTGCGGCGCTGTCGGTGCGGGACCCACGCGAGCGGCCGGGCGAAAGCGCCGGCGCGGCCGACGAGGCGCAGAAGCGCTTCAACGACGAGAAATCCGATTTTCTTGCCTGGCTCAAGCTGTGGAAGTTCTTCGAAGAGGCGCTTGCGCACAAGAAATCAGGCCGCAAGCTGCACGAGGTCTGCCGCGATCACTTTGTTTCGTTCACCCGCATGCGCGAGTGGCGCGACATCCACGCGCAACTCAAGGAACTGGTTGCCGAACTGGGTTGGAAGATTTCGCAGACGCCGGCCACCTATCAGCAGATTCACCGTTCGCTGCTTGCCGGACTGCTCGGCAACGCCGGCATGAAGAGTGAAGAAGCCAACTATCTCGGCGCGCGCGGGATGCGTTTCTGGGTCCATCCCGGCTCGGGCGTGGGCAGGAAAGCCGGCCGCTGGATCATGGCGGCGGAGATCGCCGAAACCACGCGAGTGTACGCGCGCTGCGTCGCGACGATCGAGGCCGAGTGGCTGGAATCGGTCGGCGCGCATCTCGTGAAACGCCACCAGTACGAGCCGCACTGGGAGAAAAAGCCCGCGCGTGTGGCGGCGTTCGAGCGCGCCACGCTCTATGGGCTGCCGCTGTATGCCAACAGGCGCGTGCATTACGGTCCGATTGACCCCGTGGAGTCGCGAAAAGTCTTCATCCGCCAGGCGCTCGTCGAAGGCGAATACGACACGCGTGCTCCGTTCTTCCTGCACAACCGCAAGCTCGTGGGGGAGATCGAGCAGCTCGAACACAAATCGCGCCGGCCCGATGTGCTGGTCGATGACGAGCTCATTTACGCTTTCTACGACAGCTTGATCCCCGAAGGCATGCACAATGGCGCCGACTTCGATCACTGGCGCCGGGAGGCGGAGTCGAAAAATTCCAGGCTTCTGTTCCTGAGGCGCGAAGACCTGATGCGTCACGAGGCGGCCGGAATCACGACGGTGCAGTTTCCGCACCAGATCGAGATGGCCGGCCGCAGTTTCGCGCTGGAATACCACCACGATCCCGGATCGCCACGCGACGGCGTAACGCTGACGGTGCCGCTTCTCGCGCTCAACCAGATCGATGCTGAGCAATGCGACTGGATGGTGCCCGGACTGCGGCGGGAAAAAGTCATGCTCCTCGCAAAATCGCTGCCGCAGAAGCTGCGGCACAAGCTGGGACCTCTGCCCGAGTTTGCCGACGCCTTTCTGTCGGCGAGCGAGCCTCGGCACGCGCCGCTTGCGCAGGCCATTGCCCGTTACGCGCGGCGCGAACTGAATCTCGACATCCCGACCGACGGGTTCCGGCCGGAAGCGCTTCCCGCCCACCTGTCGATGAATTTTCGCATCGTCGACGAGCACGTCCGGCAGCTTGCGATGGGTCGGAACCTCGCGCAGATCCGCGCCGAACTGGGAGAGAAAGCGGGCGAGCGGTTCTCCGAGCTTGCGCGGGCCGACGCACCGTCGGCGAAACTCACCGGCTGGGATTTCGGCGATCTCGAGCAGGTGATGGAAATCCGGCGAGGTTCCCAGACGCTCATCGGCTATCCGGGTCTCGCGGATCACGGCGATGCCGTCAGCCTCGAGGTTTTCGATTCGGCCGAAAAGGCGCGCGAAGTACACCGTATCGGACTGAGAAGGCTGTTTATGCTGCAGCTAAAGGAGCAGGCGCGCTTCATCGAAAAGAACCTGCCCGGGCTGCAGGCGATGGTGCTGCAGTTTGTGTCCCTTGGCGAATCCGCGGAACTGAAGGAACAACTGCTCGTGGCCGCTTTCGACCGCGCCTGCCTGCAGGAACCCTGGCCGCGCATTCGCGCCGAGTTCGAGCGCCGCTGCGACGAAGCACGCTCGCGCGTGACGCTGCTTGCCCAGGAAATCGCGCGCCTCGCCGGGGCGATCCTCGCCGAGCACGCGGCGTTGCAGAAAAAGTTGCAGCAGTTGTCGAAGGTATTTCCGGAGGTTTGCCGCGACGTGCGGGAAAGCGTGGCGCGCCTGCTATCGAAGGGGTTCATCGGGCAGACGCCCTACGAGCGGCTGCGGCATTTCCCGCGCTATTTGAAGGCGGCGAGCCTGAGACTCGAAAAACTCCGCACCGACCCGCAACGTGACTTGCGCCTTAACGCAGAATTTACCCCGCTGTTTTCCCAATGGCAGCGTGAGCAGGCACGGCAGCTGAAATCCGGCACGCGCGATCCACAACTGGAGCAATTCCGCTGGATGCTGGAAGAGCTGCGGGTGCAGCTTTTCGCGCAGGAACTGAAGACGCCCGTGCCGGTGTCGGTCAAGCGCCTTTTGAAGATGTGGCAGACTATATTCCGTTAAAGCCGGACGCGAAGCTTGTGCTTCGCGCCGGTTTAACTCCGCGAGATCGAGCCGCGAAGCAGGTTATCGATTATGGTTGTATGGATACCGTCGCGGCTCATCTCGCGGGTTGTGAAAGGAGATCGAGATGGAAAGAATATTCGGGGCGCTCGTCAAAGCGTTCGGGAGCCTGTTTCATCCGAGGATGTTCTGGCTCATGGTCTGGCCGATGATAGTCGCGCTGGTCATCTGGTTGACGCTCGCGGTGCTGTACTGGAGCCAGGCTGCGAGCTGGATCGACGTGCAGATGCACCAGGTGCCTGCCTACGAGTGGGCCGTTTCGGTCTGGCCTCTCAGGTTGATCGCGGCATGGTTCGGCTGGCTCCTGCTGCTTCTCCTGTTCGTGCCGGTCGTGCTGATCACCGCGGTGTTGATCATCAGCGTTGTGTCCATGCCGGCAATGGTCGCTCACGTCGGCGGGCGGGATTATCCGGGGCTCGCCCGGGGAAAGGGCGGTACGGTCATCGGCAGTATCTGGAATGCGCTTGTCGCGCTGGTCCTGTTCGTCTTGCTGTTCGCGATCAGCCTGCCGCTGTGGCTGATTCCGCTGCTGTGGCCGGTGTTGCCTGTCGTGCTGCTCGGCTATTTCAACCAACGGGTTTTTCGCTACGACGCGCTCGCGGAGCATGGGACCGCCGCTGAAATCTCCGATGTAATCCGGCGTTTCCGCGGCGAGCTGTTCCTGCTCGGGGTCGCGCTCGCGCTCATCGGACATATACCGGTTATCGGGTTTTTCATGCCGGTATACGGAGGGCTCGCTTTCATTCACTACAGCCTCGAGCGGCTGCGCGAACTGCGCGGCGAGCCGATCGAGGGTACGGCGACGCGAGCGTGAAATGGGAATAGGCGGGATCATCATCGGCGACGAGATCGTTCGCGGCAAGCGACAGGACAAACACTTCGCCAAGCTGATCGAAATTCTTTCGGCGCGCGGACTGAAGCTCGACTGGTGCCAGTACCTCGGCGACAAGCCGGAACTCATCACGATGACGCTCAAGCGGACGATGGCATCGGAGGATGTCGTCTTCAGCTTCGGCGGCATCGGCGCGACGCCGGATGACCACACCCGCCAGTGCGCGGCCGAGGCAGCGGGGGTGGAGCTGGCGCTGCACCCGGAAGCAGAAGCCGCAATCCGCTCGCGCATTGACATGCCGGTCACGCCGCAGCGCCTGAAGATGGGCGAGTTTCCCCGCGGCTCGCGCATCATTCCCAACCCGTACAACCGCATTCCGGGCTTTTCTCTGGGCGAACATCATTTTGTGCCGGGATTTCCGGTCATGGCCTGGCCCATGGCCGAGTGGGTTCTCGACAGCCGCTACAAGCACTTGTTCCACGCTACGCCCGAAGCCGAGGCCTCGGTCATTGTCTACGGGCTGCCCGAATCGACCATCACTCCGCTCATGCTCGAGACCGAGTCGCGCTACCGCGGGCTGAAGTCGTTCAGCCTGCCCAGCATGGGCGAGGATGGGGTCCGTCGGCACATCGAGCTGGGCGTGCGTGGAGCACCGGCCGCTGTGGCGTCGGCGATAGAGGAAATGAAATCCGGCGTCACGAAGCTCGGCGGGAACTGGGAGGAGAGGCCTTCTTCGGGAACGGCGATGCGCTAGACAGCGCCGGGATTCGACTAAAAAAAAGCCGATTAAAACAAAAAGCCCCGGCTTGCGCCGGGGCTTTAGGGCGCCCCAGAGAGGAGGAGGAGGGACTGGGGCGCGAAAACCTTACTGAGTGGTCAGGCGGCGCGCTTCTTGGCTTCCTTTTGGATTGAGGCCGCGGCAGCGAAATTCGATTCGGCCATTTCGGTCGTCTGCTTGGCGGCTTTGGTGAAGCTGTCGTAGGCCGAGTTGGCCGCAGCAAGCGCGGATTTCACGGCGGTGACCGCAACGTCGGTACCGGCGGGCGCATTCATCGAAATCTTGTCCAGAAGTCCGACCAGGTTCTTGTTAAACTCGGCCGCTTGTATTTCAATGGACTTGGCCAGCTCGCCGTTGGTCTGCGCGGTGACCTCGTATACGTTGCGCGAATAGGCGATCGCCTTTTCCAGGGAGGGCTGGGCGGCCGCGGCGTTCAGGGTCACGAAGTCCTGGACATCCTTGGCTGAGAGCAGCGCCTTGGCGTGGCTGATGCCTTCGTCGAACGCAGCCTTGGTGGCATTGAAATTCAGCGCAGACAGGCGTTCGAATGCGGCGAACTGCGAATGGGCGAAGCCGAGGATGGCTTCGACGCCGGCCTTGTTGGTGGCGACGATTTGTTCAGGTGTAAGGTACATGGTTATCTCCGTAAAAAAAGCTGCATGAATAAGAATGTCATCTTGCAAACCTCGCAGTGCCTGCACATCGTTTAAACGTTTTTATTGCACTGCAACATGAAAGATTCTACAGTAGAAACAATCTCTGTCAAGAGATATTTGTGCGATGCACTATATTAGCTTCTGTAATTTAACTTAATATGTTTATAAACAATGTATTAGTGTAATACTCTCGTTCAGCGCGCCGCAATATTTCCATTCAAATCGCAGCTGGGAGTCAGCATACACTGACTCTATAAGTATTTGTTATTTAATGAATTCAAGGCATGCAGAATTTGCATGGGGCATCATGTTAGCGTGACGGTTCCGCCTGGCGGTATACCCCGGCGGCGAAGTTCATGAGCGAGCCACATCACATCATCATCGTTGGCGGCGGGGCGGGGGGCTTGGAGCTCGCCACCCGGCTCGGCGCTCGCCTGGGCCGCCGCAAGCGCGCCAGCATTACGCTGGTCGACCGCAACCGCACGCACGTCTGGAAGCCCCTGCTGCACGAAGTGGCGGCCGGCAGCATGGATATCCACGCGCACCAGCTCGACTATCTGGCGCAGGCCCGCTGGCATCACTTCATATTCTGCTGCGGGGCGCTCGAATCGCTGGACCGCTGGCGCCACAAGATTACCGTCGCGCCGGCGCTCGACGAGGGCGGCGTCGAGGTCATTCCACGGCGGGTTCTGCGCTACGACACCCTGGTGCTCGCAATCGGCAGCGTCACCAATTCCTTCGGTGTTTCGGGAGTTGCCGAGCACGCATTCTCGCTGGATTCCGCGGACGAGGCGGACCGGTTCCAGGGACGGCTGGTCAATGCCTGCCTGCGGGCGAACTATCGCGGAAGTGCGGACCGCTCTTCCCACTTGCACGTGGTCATCGTCGGCGGCGGCGCAACCGGCGTCGAGCTCGCCGCCGAGCTGCATAACACCGCGCGCGTGCTTGCCGCCTACGGACTGGAGAATATCGATCCGGAGCGCTACGTGCGGCTTTCGCTGGTCAACGCCGACGCGCGCATCCTGGCGCAGCTGCCCGAGCGTATATCGGAGGCCACCGCCGGTATCCTCGGGGAACTGGGAGTCGAGGTGCTGAACGGCGAACAGGTCGTCGAAGTCACCCCCCGGGAAGTGCGCACGAAAAGCGGCAAATCGCTGCCCGCCGATCTCACGGTCTGGGCGGCGGGAATCAAGGGCGCGGATTTCCTGGGCGGGCTGGGCGGGCTCGAAACCAACCGGCTTAACCAGTTCGTGGTGACGCCGACTCTGCAGACGACGCGCGATCCTGATATTTTCGCCATCGGCGACTGCGCCGCGTGCCCGTGGGACGGCCACGCCGTGCCCGTGCCGCCGAGGGCGCAGGCCGCGCATCAGCAGGCCTCCCATTTGTTCAACACCATCATCGGGCGGCGGATGCGCGGCGCGCCGCTCAAGCCCTTCCGCTATCGCGATTTCGGGTCGCTGGTGTCGCTGGGCGAATACAGCACGGTCGGCTCCCTGATGGGCTTTCTCTCCGGGAAGAGCCTGCGCGTCGAAGGCTGGTTCGCGCGTCTAATGTACCTCTCCCTCTACAAGCTGCACCTGCTCGCGCTACACGGTTTGCTGGGCGTCGCGCTCGATACGTTGGCACGGTTCCTGAAGCGCGGCACCGAGCCGCGCGTCAAGCTTCACTGATGTTTGCCTTTCTCGTAAGGCTCGTGGTCGGCCTCACCGTCGTCGTGCCGCTGCTCGCATGGTTGTTCCAGGACCGGCTGCTGTTCTTTCCGCAGCCGCGGGAATCCGGCCTTGCCGCGCGCCCGAATGTCGAGGAAGTTACCATCGCAGCCGTGGACGGCACGAAACTGCGCGGCTGGTTCATAAAAGGTGTGGGGTCGCCGGCGCCCCTGGTAATCTACTTTGGCGGCAATGCTGAAGAGGTGTCCTGGCTCGAGGGAGTCGCCGACCGGTTTTCGGGCTGGTCGCTGCTGCTGATGAACTACCGCGGCTACGGCGCCAGCGAAGGCAAGCCCGGAGAAAAGGAGCTGTTTGAGGACGCGCTCGCAATCCACGAATACGCGACGCGCCGCCCGGACGTGGATCCCGCGCGCATCGTCGCAATGGGGCGCAGCCTCGGTAGCGGCGTCGCGGTGCACCTCGCGGCGAGCCGTGCGCTGCGCGGTGTGATTCTCGTATCGCCCTACGACAGCATGGTCGAGGTCGCCAGGCGCCATTATCCTTTCCTGCCGGTCTCGCTCATTCTCCGGCACCGCTTCGATTCTCTTTCGCGAGCGCCGCAAATCGACGCGCCGATGTTATGCCTGGTCGCGATGGAGGACCGGATCGTTCCTGCCGCACATGCGCGCGTGCTGTTCGACGCCTGGCACGGCGAAAGAACGTGGCGCGAATTTGCCCATGCCGATCACGATGGCATCTCCGGCGAGTCCGGATACTGGAGCTCGATCGCGGATTTCCTGCGCGGACTGCGCTGAGCTGGGCGCGGCCTTTGCTATACTCGGATTTCAACGGATTGATCCTCCACTCCGAGACGGGCGCGCTTCCAGCTCCGGCTCAAGAAGGAACACATGGGGCTTTTTTCGGGCAGGCGGCCGGACAATCTCGGCTTGCGCGATGGCAGATTCGCGCCGCCGAAGCGCACTCCGAACTGCGTCAGCAGCCAGGCGGAGAAGGGGAACGACCCGCAGCACTACATCGAGCCGCTCCGATTTGCGCGGCCGCCTGCCCACGCATGGGCGGCGCTGAAAGCGGTGTTACAAGGCATGGAGCGCGTGAAGATCATCACGGAGCAGCCGGGCTATATGCACGCCGAGTTCAGGACACAACTGATGGGCTTCGTCGATGACGCCGAGTTCTGCCTGGACCCCAAGGCCGGGGTCATCCATGTGCGCTCGGCCTCGCGGCTGGGGCGGCGCGACTTTGGGGTGAACCGCAAGCGGGTCGAGGCCATCCGCAGCCGCCTGGCCGCGGTGGGCGCCTGAGCGCGGCGCGAGCGCGATTGATATCGGAGAGGCTACGGGCCGGGGAAAATATAAAGGCAGGGGAGTTCCCTGCCTTTTTCGATGAATCCGAGGACTTACTTCTTCATTTCGGCCTTCTTATCGTCCTTCTTCGCGGCCTTCTTCGCATCCTTCTTCGCGGCCTTTTTTCCATCCTTCTTCGCGCCGTCTTTTTTCATTTCATCTTTCTTGTCCATGGGCTTGGCGCCGACATGGGAAGCCGCGAGGGCGACGCCGCTGGAAACGGCGAAGACGGCGGCAATCAACACTGACAATAGCTTCTTCATTCGATGTCTCCTCTGAGCGTTTTAGTTTTAAGAATGACGCGGTCGCCCGTTACCGGTCAACCGCCGCGAATTCTAGCAGAAATCCTTGAATACGCGAATGTTTCCTTTACGGTCCCCGGAAGCCTCACTAGGCATGCATGCGGGCGGCTGTCCCGGCTCCGGCCGCATGCGGGTCCGGACACGATGGCGGGCGCATGAATATCGGCGTGGTCTGCGCCCTCGGGGGTGCCGCACTGTTCGGGGCAAGCACGCCGATCGCCAAGCTCCTCGTAGGCGAAATCGCCCCGGTCATGCTGGCCGGGCTGCTGTACGCCGGCTCGGGCCTGGGATTGATCGTCTGGGACGCGCTGAGACGGGCGGCCGTTCCCGGTGCTGCAAGGGCGGCGATCGGGCGGGCCGATTACAAATGGCTCGCCGGGGCCGTGATCATGGGCGGGATCATCGGGCCGGTGCTGCTGATGATCGGGCTCGCGGCGACGCAAGCATCGGCCGCTTCATTGCTGCTCAATCTCGAAGGCGTTTTCACCGCGCTGCTCGCATGGTTCGCGTTCCGGGAAAATTTCGACCGCCGCGTCATGCTGGGAATGTTTCTGATCGTATGCGGCGGGGTGGTCCTCGCATGGCAGCCCGGCGACTTCGCGCTGTCCTGGCCGGCGCTTGCGATAACCGGCGCTTGCGTGTGCTGGGCAGTGGACAACAACTTGACGCGCAAGATCTCCGCGGGCGACGCCGTCAGGATCGCAGCGATCAAGGGTCTGGTCGCAGGCACGGTCAACCTTTCGCTGTCGATGGCGCTTGGGTCTGTACTGCCGGGACTGCGAGTGGCGGCCGCGGCAATGGGGGTCGGGTTGCTTGGCTACGGAATCAGCCTCGTGCTGTTTGTGGTGGCGTTGCGGAATCTCGGCACGGCACGGACCGGAGCTTATTTCTCGACGGCGCCATTCATCGGTGCTGCATTGTCCTTCGCAGTGTTCGGCGATGCGCCGGACGCGTTGTTCTGGATTGCGGCGGTCCTGATGGCGGCGGGCGTCATCCTGCATCTCACCGAGCACCACCAGCATGCGCACAAGCATCAAGCCGGCGCGCACACGCATGCTCACGTTCACGACGATCACCATCGGCATGAACACAAATTCAGCTGGAACGGCGCCGAGCCGCACACGCACCCGCATGATCATGAGACACTCACACACGGCCATCCGCACTACCCGGACATCCATCATCGGCACAGTCACTAAGAGAATGTTGTGCGCGCTGACGCTCGCAATGCTATGCGCCGCCGCGCACGCCGCCCCTTATGTTCCGGGCGACGATGCCGCCGTTCTTGAGCGCCTTCCCGTGAGGCCGGGCGATCCGATCGCGCGCGAGTTGCTTCGGCTGCGCGCCGATCTTGCCGCGGATCCGCAAAACCTCGATGTGGCGCTCAGGCTCTCGCAGCGCTACTTCGAGCTTGCCGGCGCCGAGGGCGATCCGCGCTACGTGGGCTACGCCGAGGCCGCGCTCAAGCCCTGGTGGAGCCTCGAGGATCCGCCGCTCGAGGCGCGCGTCATGCGCGCCATCGTGAACCAGTACAGCCACAATTTTTCCGCCGCGATGCGGGACCTCGATGTCGCCGTGCGTGCCGATTCGAAGAATGCGCTGGCATGGTCGTGGCGCGCCGCGATCCACATGGTGCAGGCGGACTATCCGGCGGCGCGCGCCGATTGCGAGGCGCTGCGGGGAATCGAAAATGAGCTTGGCGTGGTCGGCTGCATGGCCTACGTGGACAGCACCACCGGCAGGGCCGCGAATGCGCACCGCGCGCTCTCCGAGGCGCTTGCGCGCGTCGCGCGTGCGTCGGCCGACGAGAAAGTCTGGGCCCTGACCCGTCTGGCGGAGATGTCGCTGAGGCAGGGCGATACGAAGCGTGCGGAGGTACATTTCCGCGCGGCACTCGGCCTTCGCGTGCGAGACCAGTTCCTGCTCGCGGCCTGGGCTGACTTTCTGCTCGACCAGAACCGGCCGTCGGAAGTCGTAACGCTGCTCAAGGACTGGGTACGCTCCGACATCCTCCTGCTGCGCCTCGCGCTCGCCGAAAAGGTGATGGGCGCTGCGGCCGCGGACGAGCACATTCAGGCGCTCACGGCGCGCTTTGATTCCGCCGCGCTGCGCGGCGACAAGCTGCACCAGCAGGAGGAGGCGCGCTTCAACCTCTACCTGCTCGGGCAAAAGAAGAAAGCGCTTGCACTCGCGCTGGAAAACTGGAAGCTGCAGCGCGAGCCGCGGGACGCGCGCATCCTGCTCGAAGCGGCGCTGGCGATGAACGATCCCGCGGCAGCGAAGGAAGCGCTCGCCTGGATCAACCGCTCAGGACATGAAGACCCGGAAATTCGCCGGACCGCGGAAAAACTGAAGGCATTGGCGCCGTGAGGGCGCTGCTCGCGGTCCTCCTGTCGCTGCTCGCGCCGCTCGCTCTGGCGCACAAACCGAGCGACAGCTACCTTGCCCTGCGCGCCGAGGGCGCCCAGGTCGCCGGGCAATGGGACATCGCGCTGCGAGACCTCGACTTCGCGGTCGGCCTCGACGACAACGGGGACGGCAACATCACCTGGGGCGAGGTCAAGGCGCATCGCGCCGATATTGCGGCGTACGCCTTGGCGCGCCTCAGGCTGACCTCGGATGGCGCGGACTGTCCCGCGAGCGCGACGGAACACCTGATCGACGACCACAGCGACGGGGCCTATGCCGTCATGCGCTTTACTGCGGCCTGCGCGGGCGAAATCAGGACCCTCGAGATCAACTACAGCCTGTTTGCCGATCTCGATCCGCAGCACAAGGGCCTCTTGAGGCTCGAGCACGGCGAGGGCACGCGCACCGCGATCTTCAGCCCCGAACGCGCGAAGCAGAAATTCAAGCTGGCCGAGTTTTCCGTGCTGACCCAGTTCCTGGATTACGGCCGCGAGGGCGTGTGGCACATCTGGATCGGCTTCGATCACATCCTGTTCCTGCTGTCGCTCCTCCTGCCCGCGGTGCTAGCGCGTCGCGGCGCTCGCTGGGAGGCGATCGGGAAATTCCGCCCGGCGTTCTGGGACGTGTTCAAGATCGTCACCGCGTTTACCGTCGCGCATTCGATCACTCTGTCGCTCGCGGCGCTGAGCGTGATCTCGCTGCCCTCGCGGCTGGTGGAATCGGCGATCGCGGTCTCGGTCGTGCTCGCCGCGCTCAATAACGTATTTCCGCTGGTGCACGGGCGGCGCTGGATGGTCGCCTTCGCCTTCGGCCTTATCCACGGCTTCGGCTTCGCCGGCGTTCTGAGGGACCTCGGCCTGCCGCAGGGCGCGCTGCTGCTTGCGCTCGTCGGCTTCAACCTCGGCGTGGAAGTGGGCCAGCTCGCGATCGTAAGCGCTTTCCTGCCGGCGGCCTATTGGCTGCGGGCGAGCTGGTTCTACCGGCGACTCGTCTTTATCGGCGGGTCCCTCGCCATCGCTGTTGTCGCCGGAATCTGGCTCATCGAGCGCGCCTTTAATATGAAAATCATCACCCCTTGAGCGTGGGTCTTGATCCACCGCCGGGGCGACCCCATATGCAATCGGATTGGAGGCCTGCATGATAGAAATCCGTAAAAGCACCGAGCGCGGATACGCCGACCATGGCTGGCTGCGTTCCTACCACACCTTTTCCTTCGCCGACTACCACGACCCGGAGCACATGGGGTTCGGCGCGTTGCGCGTGATCAACGAGGACCGAATCCAGCCGGGCACGGGCTTCGGCACCCACGGCCACCGGGATATGGAGATCATCAGCTACGTGCTCGAAGGAGCGCTTGTGCACAAGGACAACATGGGCAACGGCTCGGCGATCGTGCCGGGTGACGTGCAGAGGATGAGCGCGGGCAAAGGCGTGCTGCACAGCGAGTTCAACCATGCAAAGGACGGCGTCACGCATTTCCTGCAGATCTGGATCGAGCCCGATGTGAGCGGCATTGCGCCGGGCTACGAGCAGAAGCATTTCGATGCCGCTTCCAAGCGCGGGCGGCTGCGATTGGTGGCCTCGCCCGACGGGCGCGAAGGCTCGGTGACGATCCACCAGGACGCGTACTTCTACGCCGCGCTCCTCGACGGCGCGGATCGCGCAAGCCACAAGCTGCGGCAAGGACGCCGCGCATACGTGCACCTCGCGCGCGGCAACCTCATGGTCAACGGCCAGCCGCTCGGGGCCGGCGACGCGCTGAAGGCGACCGACACTTCCGAAATCGTGCTCGAAAAGGGCGTGGGGGCCGAAGCGCTCCTGTTCGATCTCCCCTGAAAGACTCCGGACGCACCGCTCATCCATCATGAAACGGTCCGATTCCCGGATGCCTGTCGCGTTTATCGGACACGGCAGCCCGATGAACACGCTCGAGCGGAACCGGTACACGGATACCTGGCGCCGGATCGGCGAGTCGGTGCCGAAACCCAGGGCGATCCTGTCCGTCTCCGCGCACTGGACCACGCAGGGCACGGCGGTCACGGCGATCGAGAAGCCGAAGACCATCCACGATTTCTACGGCTTTCCGCAGGCGCTGTTCGATGTTCAGTATCCGGCTCCGGGCGATCCGGGACTGGCCGCGCGCGTGCGCGAATTGCTTGCCCCCGTCGAAGTGGAGATGGACCGTGCCTGGGGGCTGGATCACGGCACCTGGTCGGTGCTGGTGCATGCGTTTCCGCAGGCGGACATTCCCGTCGTGCAATTGAGCCTCGACGGGACCCAGCCCCCCGGGGTTCACTATGAGCTCGGCAAGCGGCTCGCGCCGTTGCGCGAGGAGGGCATCCTGGTCGTCGGCAGCGGCAATGTCGTACACAATCTGCGCCTGATGAAACGGGGAGGCGGGCCCGCCTTCGACTGGGCGGTGCGCTTCAACGAAAAGGTGCGTGGATATCTGTCCTCACGCGACCACCAGGCGCTCGCCGGCTTCGAGCGGCTAGGCGAGGACGCGCGCCTGTCGGTGCCGACCCCGGAACACTTCCTGCCGCTGCTCTACATCGCCGCGCTGCAGAGGGAGGAGGAGGACATGTCCTTCGCGGTGGACGGCTACGAGATGGGCTCGCTCGGCATGCTCACCGCGGTGGCAGGGTTTTCCGCGAGCTAGCTGGAAACAATCCGCCGTCCGGATATCCGGCGGCCACCGGTTTCACGCGCGCCGCCGGCCGCGCATAATCCGGCGCGTACCTTCCTCCGGGTCATCGCCATGCACCTCCTCGAACAGGCAGCCATCTTTCTTCTGACCGCGGTGCTGCTCGTACCGCTCTTCCAGCGCCTGAAGCTTGGCGCCGTGCTCGGCTATCTCGGCGCGGGCATGTTGATCGGCCCGTGGGGCCTTGGCATGATCGGCGAGGTCCAGTCCACCATGCAATTCGCCGAATTCGGGGTGGTGCTGCTCCTGTTTCTGGTCGGACTGGAACTGCAGCCGAGCCGCCTCTGGGTGCTGCGACGGCCGGTGTTCGGGCTGGGCGGTGCGCAGGTGCTCGCGACCGGGCTCGCGCTTGCGCTCGCCGCGCTCGCGTTCGGACTTTCGTGGCAGGCTGCGGTGGTAGCGGGTTTCGGTCTGGCGATGTCATCCACGGCTCTGGTGCTTGCTTCGCTTGCCGAGCGCAAGCAGCTCGCCACTCGCCACGGGCGCGAAGCGTTTGCCGTCCTGCTGTTCCAGGATCTGTCGGTGATCCCGATGCTGGCGCTGCTGCCGCTTTTGAGCGGGTCCGCATCGCAATCCTCGGGCGGCTGGATGGCGGCGGCAAAGGGACTGGCGGTGATCGCGGTGGTCGTCGTCGCCAGCCGGTTGGTGGTGCGCCCGGTGCTCAAGGCGGTCGCGAGCTACGGCGGTCGCGAAGTATTCACGGCGGCGGCGCTGCTGCTCGTGATTGGCGCCGCGCTCGTCATGGAAAAAATCGGCCTGTCGATGTCGCTCGGCGCGTTCCTCGCCGGAGTGCTGCTCGCCGATTCCGAGTTCCGCCATGAACTCGAGGCCGACATCGAGCCGTTCAAGGGGCTGCTGCTCGGACTTTTCTTCATCGCGGTGGGCATGAGCACGAATCTCGCGCTCGTATGGAATCAGCCGCTCACCGTGCTCGGCCTGGCCCTTTGCCTGATGCTCGTCAAATTCGCCGTGATGGTCGCGATAGGCAGGATCTCCGGCGGGCCGAATGACGCCGTGCAGCGCCTTGCCGTGGCCCTCTCTCAGGGCGGCGAGTTCGCCTTCGTGCTGTTCGCGGCGGCGGGCGGCCTGGGCATCTTCGATAGCGGCGCGGCGCAGATGCTGGTCGCGGTCGTCACCGTTTCGATGCTGTTCGCCCCGCTCGCCATCGGACTGCACGAGCGCGCTCTTTCGCGCTGGCTCGAGCGCCACGCGGCGCCCGAGTTCGACAGTATCGCCGGTCCCGGCAATCCGGTCATCATTGCGGGCTACGGGCGCATCGGACAGATCGTATCGCGCGTGCTGCGCATGTGCGGGGTGCCGTTCACTGCGCTTGAGGCGAGCTACCAGCAGGTGGATTTCGTGCGGCGCTTCGGCAGCAAGGTCTATTACGGCGACGCTTCGCGGCTCGAGCTGCTCGAGGCGGCGAAGACGGGCGAGGCGAAGCTCTTCGTGCTCGCGATCGACGACGTCGAGGCCTCGGTGAAGACCGCCGCGATCGTGCGCAGGCATTTTCCCCAGGTTCCAGTCATCGCGCGCGCGCGCAACCGGGTACACTTTTTCCGGCTTCGCGACCTCGGCGTGAAAATCATCTACCGCGAAACTTTCCCGGCGAGCCTCGACATGGCCCGCCACGCGCTCCTCAGTTTGGGCTTCGGCATCGCGGCCTCCGAGCGTGCGGTCACGCTGTTCAAGCGGCATGACGAAGAGAGGCTCGAAGCCCAGTACGCGGTGCAGCACGACGAAGCGCAGCTTATCCAGAATTCGAAGGAAGCTGCCGCGCAACTGCAGGAGTTGTTCGAAGCCGACGGTCTGGAGCCGCTCGCGGGATTTCCGCAGGCGGCCAGCGGGCGCACGCAATGAGCGGTGCAATGTCGCAAGCCGGATCGGGAATGCAGGCGGTCTCATTTCGCGTTTTCCTCGCCGCGCTGTGCATCGCGCTCGGCGCTGCACTCGCGCCGGGCATCGCGGCATCGGCCCCGCCCGCGAAGAAATTCAGCCACGGCCTGTTGTGGCGCGTGTCCAAGGCGGGCGTCCAGCCGAGCTATGTGTTCGGCACTATTCACCTCGCCGACCCGCGCGTGCTCGATATTCCGGACGCCGTCGGCCGCGCGCTCTCGCGTTCGAAGCGCTACTACATGGAGAGCTTCCTGGGCGAGCGCGAGGCGGCGCGCTTCTTCGAGGCGGCGCAGTTCGAGGACGGGCGCAGGCTCGAGCCGCTGATCGGCGCCGAGTCCTACGCGAAAGTGGCGGGGATGCTTCGCGATCGCCAGGTCCCGGACGAGGTGATCGCGCGCATCAAACCCTGGGCGGCACTCGCCAATTTCACCGTCACGCCCGAGGACTACGAGAAAACGACGCTCGACCAGAAGCTGCTCGAGCTGGCGCGCGAGCGGCGCCTGCGCGTGACGGGCCTCGAGGGCATCGAGGAGCAGATCTCGGTGTTCGACCGCATCCCGATCGACACCCAGGTCGAACTGCTGAAGCACGCGCTTGCGCATCGAGACGAACTCGCCGCCATGATCGAGCCGACCATCCAGGCCTGGATGAAGCGCGACCTCGAGGGCATCCACGCGGTGAACGACAGGATCGCAGTGCGCTTCCCGGAGATGGCCGAGCACTACCGTGTTCTCTTCAGGCGCGTGGTCGAGAACCGCTCCATCGTCATGGCGCACCGCCTGTTCATGCCGCTGCGCGAGGGCAGGGCCTTTATCGCCATCGGCGCCAACCATCTTTACGGCGAGCAGGGAATGCTGGCGCTGATCGAGCAGCAGGGGTACCGGATCGAGCGGGTATATTGAGCCGCGCTCGAAAAGCTCAGAAATTCAAAACCCGGATCGGTACAATAGCGGCGTGAAAAACATCGTCATTCTCATCTCCGGCCGCGGCAGCAACATGGAGGCGATCGTGCGCGCGGGCCTGCCGGCGCGCATCGCCGCGGTGATCAGCAACCGCCCCGGCGCCGCGGGGCTCAAGTTCGCAGCGCAATCGGGTATTCCTGTGGCAGTGGTTGAGGACCGGGAATTTCCCGCGCGCGAGGCTTTCGACGCCGCTCTGGCGAAGGCAATCGACCCGCATGCGCCGCACCTCGTTGCCCTCGCGGGTTTCATGCGCGTGCTCACGCCGGGTTTCGTTCAACGCTACCATGGCAGGCTGATCAATATCCATCCGTCGCTGCTGCCGGCTTTTCCCGGCCTTCATACGCACCGGCGCGCACTCGAAGAAGGCGTGAAGATGCACGGCTGCACGGTGCATTTCGTCACCTCCGAAGTTGATCGCGGTCCCGTCATCATCCGGGCCGAGGTGCCGGTGCGCCCGGGCGACACCGAAGAATCGCTCGCGGCGCGCGTGCTGCGCCAGGAGCACCGCATTTATCCGATCGCCGTGCGCTGGTTTCTCGAGGGGCGGCTGGTCGTCGAAAACGGCACTGTGCGCGTTAACGCAGAGGACGCCGGACAAACGCTGCTTTCCGAAGAATGATCCCGAACACCATGAGATACCGCCGGACCGCCCTGGCTGCTTTGTTGCTATGTTCCGCCGCCGCGCAGGCGGCGCCGCCCGCGCGCGTCACGCTTACGTATGAAATGACCTATGAGGGCATCCTCCGGGGCAAGGGTGAGGTCGTGGAGACCCTCGAGCACGACGGCAAGTCCTACGCGATTACGTCCGAGCTGAGGGGGGCGGGAATCCTGGCGCTGGCGGGAGTGCTCAAGCGCACCAGCCGCGGCAGCATTACGCCGGGCGGGCTCCGGCCGGATGAGTTCCTCGACCAGCGCGGAAGCAGGCCCCCGGTGAAAGCCCGATTCAACTGGAGCACGCGGTCGCTGACGCAGGAACGCAACGGCAAGACGGAAACGCTCGCGCTGCCGGCGTCGGCGCAAGACCCCTTGAGCCTGGCGTACAACTTTTCCTTCGCGCCTCCCGCGGGCAAGGTGTTCGACATCATGCGCGCCGACGGCCGCGGGCTGACGCCGTTCCGCTTCACCGTGATCGGCACCGAAAAGCTTGCCACTCCTGCCGGCGAGATGCAGACGCTGCGCATTGCGAAGGAACGCGATGGTCCCGATGACAAGAGCACTGAAATCTGGTTCGCGAGCGAGCACGATTATCTGCCGGTGCGCGTCCTCGTCGTGGACAAGGACGGCACGCGCGCCGACCAGGTCCTTACGCGCATCGGCCATTGATGCGCTTCTCGCGCCCGCTGCTCGACGCCTGCACCGCGGCATTCGCCGCCGTGCTGCCGCTCGAGCAACCTGCCGACTCGACGCTCTCATCATTCTTCCGCGCGCACCCGAAAATCGGCCAGCATGACCGCGCCGTCATCGCCGAATCCGTGTACGCCGCTCTGCGCCGGCGCCGTCTGCTCGAGCGCGCCGCCGCGACGCGCGCTCCGCGGCGCCTGGTGCTGGCGACCTGGACGGCGCTGCTCGGCGCGAACCTGCGCGAGCTCGATCCCTGGCTGCGCGGCGATGAGGCCGAATGGCTGGTTGCGGTCAAGCGCGAATCGCGCGCCCCGCAGCCTTTCGAGATCGAATGCGATCTTCCCGACTGGGTGCTCGAGCGGCTGCGGCCGCGGTTCGACGAAGCCGCCTTGCTGGAAATCGCGAAGGGACTGCTGCAGGTCGCCCCGCTTGATCTGCGCGTCAACCTCATGAGGACGACGCGCGAGGCGGCAATTGAACGGCTTGCCGCCGACGGACTGCGCGGCGCGCCCACGCCTTATTCGCCCGCGGGCATCAGGCTCGAAACGAAACCCTCGATCAACCGGCATCCGCTCTACCTCGACGGCAGCATCGAGGTCCAGGACGAGGGCAGCCAGCTGGTCTGTTATCTCGTGGCGCCAAAACGCGGAGAAATGGTCGTGGACTTCTGCGCCGGCGCGGGCGGCAAGACGCTCGCGCTGGGCGCTCTGATGCGCTCGACCGGGCGGCTCTACGCGTTCGATGTCTCGCCCGGTCGCCTGGCGAAGCTCAAGCCGCGGCATGCACGCTCGGGGCTTTCCAACGTGCACCCTCAGCGCATCGAAAGCGAAAAGGACGCGCGCGTGAAGCGTCTCGCCGGAAAGATCGACCGGGTGCTGGTGGATGCGCCCTGCAGCGGGCTCGGCACGCTGCGGCGCAATCCCGACATGAAATGGCGGCAGACGCCGCAGGACGCGGCGGAGCTCGCCGGAAAGCAAAAGGCGATTCTCGGCGCGGCTGCGCGTCTGGTGAAGCCCGGCGGACGGCTGGTGTACGCGACGTGCAGCATTCTCGACGAGGAGAACCGGCGCGTCGCCGAGGATTTTCTCGCGCGAAACGCGCAGTTCGCGCTGCGACCGGCGAACGAGGTCCTGAAAAAGGAGCGCATCGGACTCGACACGGGCGAATTCCTGGAGCTCTGGCCGCACCGGCACGGTACCGACGGATTTTTCGGCGCCGTTTTCGAACGTCACACGTAAGGAACTGAACTAGCGCGGATTATTGCCCCGAAACCCCGCGCAAACTTGATTACGGTAAAACCTCCGGTTTCGGGTAAAGTATGGGTTGCCTGCTGCGGATATTCACGTAGAATCCGCGGCAAGCTACAAGGAGTCCAATGGACAACCCGCTGTTTTCAGGCGTATTTGACCTTCCCTGGTGGGGCCTTATTCTTGCGGCCCTGGCCCTGACCCACGTCACGATAGTCAGCGTGACGGTGTTCCTGCACCGCTGCCAGGCGCATCGCGCGCTCGAGCTGCATCCGGTCGTGAGCCACTTCTTCCGCCTGTGGCTGTGGATGACTACGGGCATGGTCACCAAGGAATGGGCGGCGGTCCACCGCAAGCACCACGCCAAGTGCGAGACACCGGAGGATCCGCACAGCCCGCAGATCCTGGGCATCAACCGCGTGCTCTGGGGCGGGGTGGTCCTGTACGTGAAAGAGGCGCGCAACCGCGAGACCATCGAGCGCTACGGCCACGGTACGCCCGACGACTGGATCGAGCGCAACATCTATTCTCGCTACTTGATACTCGGCATCACCACGATGAGCGTCGCCGACGTGGTGCTCTTCGGCATCGTGCCGGGGGTGCTGATCCTGCTCACTCAGATCGTATGGATCCCGTTCTGGGCCGCCGGTGTGATCAACGGCATCGGCCACTTCTGGGGCTACCGCAGCTGGTCCACCGAGGACGCGAGCACCAACATCGTGCCCTGGGGCATTCTCATCGGCGGCGAGGAGCTGCACAACAACCACCACGCCTACGCGACATCGGCCAAGCTCTCGAACAAGTGGTACGAGTTCGACATCGGCTGGATGTATATCCGCATCCTCGAGGCGCTGGGCCTGGCGCAGGTGAAAAAGGTCGCGCCGACGCCGCGCTTCACGGAGGCGAGGCCGGCCGTGGATTCGGAGACGTTGCAGGCGGTCATCACCCACCGCTACGACGTTCTCGCGAAATACGCCAAGTCGCTCAAGCGCACCTATGCCGAAGAGCTCGGCAAGCTGCGGCGCTTTGCCCCGCACGACGTGCGTGTTCTGCAAAGCCTGAAGCGATGGCTGCACTGCGACGAGAAGACGCTCGGTGAAACCGAGCGCGCGGATCTCGAGAAGGGCCTGTCGAAGTCGCGCGCGCTGCAGACCGCGTACTCGATGCGCGCGGAGCTTACGACGCTGTGGGAGCGTTCCACTGCCACGCGCGAGCAACTCGTCAGACAGCTCCAGGACTGGTGCCATCGCGCCGAGGCGAGCGGCATCCGCCCTCTGGTGGAGTTCTCGCGCCGGTTGCGTAGTTACGCGTAGCGCAGAGTCGTCATTCCCGCGCAAGCGGGAATCCAGAAAAACCCGCCGCTGGCGGGTTTTTTGTTCGACGACCTTTGCCTCAGCGGTATCCGCTGATACAGTTCTAGCGACACGATGAATCTTTAGGAGAAAGACAATCCATGGCAACGCAAAAGAAGCCGTTCGTCATTGCGCTCGAAGAACACTACTATGACGCCGAGGTGGCAACGCACTTCAGCGGCGCGGAAGGACGGTCGCCCGCGCTGCGCCAGCGCCTGGACGACCTGGGCGCGCTGCGGCTGAAGGAGATGGACGAGGCCGGCATCGACGTGCAGGTCATCTCGCACGGCGCGCCGTCGACCCAGCGGATCGACGCGGCGAC
>JBGPYQ010000108.1:0-10437 GCA_041493345.1 Gammaproteobacteria bacterium
CGGCGAGCCCGGCGCAATCGTCGCTCGCGGTGAAGCGCGCGATCGACAGCGCGGCGTCGACCGCGTCCCGGATCGCGCGCGGCGCAAAATCGGCGCTGCTGGCGTAGCCCTTCTGCTTGCCCCTATAGACGCTGACCGAGAGACCCTTGTCGCGGTTGAACTCGATGGTGTCGACTTCGCCCTTTCGCACGGTCACCGTTTGGCCGTAGCCTTCGGAGACCTCGGTCTCGCAGGCGCTCGCGCCTTTTTCCGCGGCGCGCGCCAGCGCGTCGGACGCGATGCCCTGCAACTGATCGAGACGATAGGAAAAACGGGGCTGGGCCATGCGGCGGGCGTTGTAGTCGGCGATGCGGCGAAAGGCGCTATGATATCAGTTCATCATCGCGACTCCGGGCACGTGCAGGACGAGGAACGACCGAGCAAGACCGAGCGCAAGCGCGCCATGCACGAGCTGCAGTCGCTCGGCGAGCGGCTGGTCGGGCTCAATTCCGAACAGCTCGCCGCGATCGCGCTTCCGGAAAATCTGCGCGACGCCGTGGAGCAGGCGAAGCGATTCACCCGGCGCGAAGCGCGCCGCCGCCAGCTGCAATACATCGGCCGGCTCATGCGCATGGTCGATCCGGAGCCGATCCGCGAGAAACTCAAGGTGTGGGACGGAGTGTCCACCGAGCACACCGCGCGCCAGCACGGAATAGAGCGCTGGCGCGAGCGTCTGCTCGACGAGGAAGGCGCGCTCGGCGAGCTCGCGAAAACCCACCCCGGCATCGACACCCAGCGCCTGCGCGCCCTCGTGCGCAACGCCCGCGAGGACCGCGTCGCGGGCCGGCCGCCGCGCAGCTACCGCGAGCTGTTCCGGGCGCTGCGCGAGATCATCGGGGATGGCGAGCCTGAAGGCGAGGCCGGCTAGCGGCCGCCGTCTCCGTGGTAGGGGCGCCGGTTATACTTGCGCCCATGGATAAAGGCGGCGACGAACTGCTCATCGGCCTGGTGTCGATCAGCGACCGCGCCTCGGGCGGGGTCTACAAGGACGAAGGCATACCGGCATTGCAGGAATGGTTCGCCGGTGCGCTCGCGACGCCGTGGCGCACCGAGACGCGCCTGATTCCCGATGAGCGAGCGCTGATCGAGGCCGCGCTCAGGCAGCTCGTGGATCAGGTCGGCTGCCATCTGGTGCTGACCACCGGAGGCACCGGTCCGGCGCCGCGCGACGTCACTCCCGAGGCGACCCTCGCGGTCGCGGACAAGGTGATGCCGGGATTCGGGGAGCAGATGCGCCGGATCAGCCTGGAGTTCGTGCCCACCGCCATCCTTTCGCGGCAGGTCGCCGTGGTGAGAAAGCGCTCGCTCATCATCAACCTGCCCGGCCAGCCGAAGTCCATACGCGAGACGCTGGAGGGCCTGAAGGACAAGGAGGGCAGGCAGATCGTTCCTGGGATTTTCGCTGCCGTGCCGTATTGCATCGATCTGATCGGCGGGCCGTACATCGAAACCCGCGAAGAGGTGATCAAGGCGTTTCGGCCCAAGACCGCCATTCGCCCGAAATCCAATTCCTGACCGCCGAGGGCGCAGAGGAAATCAATCGAACCTCTGCGTGCTCTGCAGTAAATATCAACGCCAATACCCGCTCAATGCCCGAATTTCTCGGCACCGTAGAAATCGAAACCGGCAAGAACCCTACGGCGAGCGTCATCTGGATGCACGGCCTGGGCGCCGACGGCAATGACTTCGTGCCGATCGTGCGCGAGCTCGATCTTCCCGACGCGCCGATCCGGTTCGTCTTTCCGCATGCGCCGATGCAGCCGGTCACGATCAACGGCGGCATGGTGATGCGCGCGTGGTACGACATCAGCGATCCGGCGGTGTGGCGCGAAGACGAGCGCGGGGTGCGCGCTTCGCAGGCCTTGATCGAGACGCTGATCGCGCGCGAGAAGGATCGCGGCACTATTCCGCGCCGGCTGGTGCTCGCGGGATTTTCGCAAGGGGGCGCCATTGCGTTGCAGACAGGGCTGCGCCATCCGGATCGCCTCGCCGGCGTCATGGCGCTCTCCACTTATGTGCCCCTGGCGGAAAAGCTGGCCGCCGAAGCGAGCGCGGCCAACCGCGACCTGCCGGTCTTCATGGCGCACGGCACGGTCGATCCCGTGATCGCGTTCGCGCGCGCGGCGCAGTCCCGCGACCTCCTGCGGTCGATCGGCTATCCCGTGGAATGGCACGAGTACCCGATGCCGCACTCGGTGAACGCCGAGGAGGTGCGCGACATCGGCTTCTGGCTCAACAAGGCGCTCGATGCGGGGTCCTGAGCGGACCGCGGACTCGAGCGCGCCGAACGGCTAGCCGCCGGGTTGCCACATCACCTGCCGGAAGCGCATCCGCTCGTAATCCTCGCCGCGTTCCAGCACTTCCGCGGACATCAGCAGGAAGCGCTTGCCGTCGCGCTCGAACTCGAGGTTCTGCCCCGCGACGAGCACGCCGGGTCGCAGCAGAATCTGCGCCTCGGTCGCGTCGTCCGACGGATTGAGCAGGATTCCGCTATCGGCGTCCCGGCGCGTCACCGTCTGACCGCTCCTCAGCTTCAGCTTCACCCTCACCGCCGCCCTCGACAGCGTCTGGATGCCAACCGTGCCTTGCTGCGGTGACTCGCGGTTGAAGCGGCGGATCATGCCGACCACCCAATTGTCGCCGCCTTCAGGCTGCAGCCCGAGCAGGCAGCCTATTCCCAGCCACTCGCCCCTGATCTGCGGGATGCTTGCGCCGAACCCGCCGGTGCTTACGTTCTCCACCACCCAGCTTTCGATGTCCGCATCGGCAGCGTTGGCCGACCCGGACGGATCGAGCGCCCCGAGTACTCCATCGAAACCGCGCGTCACCGAGAGCCGCGACTTGAACCTGTGGCGCAGTGCCTGTCTTTCCGGCGGCCGGGGCGACCAGTAAAGCGCAAGGTGGTCGAGGACATCGAGAACGACCTCGGGCTGGTAATTGCCGCCGAGGCCTACATTGGAGGGGACCGCATTGGTGGACTTGACGATGCGGATCAGATTCCCGAGCTCCTGCGCCGCCTTGCCCGCACCGAAGAACCTGAGCGTGGGCGCATATTGCGGCGGGCGCGCGAGGCGCAACGGCGGCTGGCCCGTCGCAAGGTCCATCCAATAAGCGACGTCGGGCCGCCGCTTCTCGGCGAAGGTAAACGACCCCGAGAAGTGGGTGATCAGGCGCTCCGCAATCTCGATCTCGACCGGAAGCAGGCTGTCCGGAGAAGAGGCGGCCAGCATGACCGCCCTGAGGAATTCCAGCTCGGAGGAAGACTCCCCGGGAACGCCGGGATAGACGGTCGCCTTCGCGCGCGCGTACCCGCGGGTTTCCGCGAACACATATATCTTCGCGATCATGCCCCAGATGGCCCTGTCGAAGGGACCGTAGCGGAAATACTTCCATTTCATCTGCGCCGCCTGCGCGCGCAGCGCCCGCACGGTCAGCAGCGGCAAGCTGCCCTTGAGGAAATCGGTGCCCTTCTGGGCGGCGGCCTGCAAGTCCATGCACACACAAAACGCCGCTCCGGACCGCTTGTGGAAATCTTGAATAACGGTCCACATCCGGTTTTCCTGGAACTTCGAGAGGCGCGACGTCGTAAGGTACTCGCGCTGGACCTTCCTCAGATGCCCTTGAGCGGCTTCGTCGATCATCTGCACGAGCTGCACGCGATACTCCGGCTTGAAGCCATCGACGGAGAGCACCGACTCGAGCCAATGGCCCAAGTCATCGAGCGCCTCAAGCGGGTCGTCCGCCGGCATGCCCTCGAGAATCTTCCGGGCCGCCTTTGCATCGGCCAAGGGATGATCGGATTTGCCGCTCCCGAAAAGATTCAGCATTGCCGCTTCCAGGATGGGCGTGTATCAGACATTCGAAATGCCGCGGGACCCGGTGAGGAGATTACCGTTTTTCAATGGTGCTGGTGAGTGGACTCGAACCACCGACCTACTGATTACGAATCAGTTGCTCTACCAGCTGAGCTACACCAGCCAAGGACCGGATCGGCGCGGTTTGACGACGAGCGCGCATTATAACAGCCGGCCCGCGGCGGGCGGCGCGGGAGGCCGGGCTCAGGTTTGCGGGCGGGCACGGATGACAATGTCGACGGCATCGGCAACCATTCCTTCGGGCAGCGGCGGCAGGCCGATAATCCGGATGTCGTCCGCCGGGACATCGGTGAGCCTGCCGGTCACGACATCATAGATATGATGATGCGGCGCCATGTTCGGGTCGTACACCACATTGGCCGGGTCGACGATCAGCTCGCGGACGAGCTTCTTCTCCCGGAACAGCTTCAGGGTGTTGTATACAGTCGCCTTCGAGGTCTCGGCGCAACGCGCATTCACCAGTGACAGGACCTGGTCGGCCGAAAGGTGCTCGCGCCGCTCGAACAGAACGCGCGCGATCTCGATGCGCTGATGCGTCGGCGTGATGCCGTGGCCGCGCAGCAACTGGGCGATGTTTTCCCGGCTCCTGATCAGGGATTTCGTCATGGATTGATTCTAAACCAGAATTTGGACTTCGTCTAATTCAAGGTTTTTTCCGGCAGGCCGCGCCCGAAATAAACGGGCATTAATTCCGCAATATTCGGCTTCGCATGCCGTCCGTTCCCCCGAACCGACCTCTGGTCAGACAGAGTTGGGCGGCAGCAATACTTGCTTCTATGATGGCATCACTCCAAAGGGGGAAACATGCCCAAGGCAAAAAGAGTCGCGTCAGGTTTCACGTTGATCGAGATCATGGTGGTCGTGGCGATCGTCGCCATCCTCGCCGCGATCGCGCTCCCGAACTACACGGACTATGTCCGGCGCGGCAAGATCTCAGAGGCGACCGCGCAGCTTTCTTCCATGCGCGTGAAGATGGAGCAGTACTTCCAGGATAACCGCAGCTATATAAATGCAAATCCGGCGCTCAGTGCCTGCCAACCTGGCACCGTTGCCCCGCCCCCCACTGGCCAATATTTTCTCTATACCTGTCCCACTCTCACCGCGACGACCTTCCTTGTTCAGGCCGCCGGCATCGCCGCGCAGGGCATGGTCGGTTTTACGTACACGATCGATCAGGCCAACACGAAGGCGACGGCGCTGACGCCAGCGACCGGCTGGGCCGGAGACGGAAGCCCCTGCTGGGTCACCCGCAAGGACGGAACGTGCTGACGTTCTCCTCCCGCACGCGGGGTTTCACCCTGATCGAGCTGATGATCGGGCTGGCGATTCTCTCGCTGCTGATGATGCTCGGCTTTCCGGCGTTTATGACCATGCTCCAGAACCAGAAGCTGCGCGCGGGCGCCGAGTCGATTTTGAACGGCCTGCAGAATGCGCGCGCCGAAGCGGTCAAGCGCAACGTCCAGGTTCAGTTCATGCTCACAAATGACGATGTAATCAGTGCAAATGTTAGTGCAGCTTTGCCCAACACCGCGGGCCAGAACTGGGTCGTGCGCGCGTCGTCGGGCGGATTCTACGAGTTTGTCGAAAGCAAGTACGGCACAACGACGGTCACGGTGGCCGGCAGCAATCCGACCGGGACTTTCAACGGGACGGTGACATTCACCGGGCTCGGCACCACCACGCTGAATTCCTCCGCCGCGCTCCAGGTCGCCAACCTGGCCGGGGGCGCCTGCGTGGCCGGCGGGGGACCCATGCGCTGCCTGAACGTGGTCGTGTCCCCCGGCGGGCAGGTGAAGATGTGCGATCCGTCAATTGCCGCCGCCGGCGACACGCGCAAATGCTGAACAAGGAGCGCAACATGCAAATCCGCCAGCAAGGCATGATCCTGCTCGAGGCGTTGATCGGCATCCTCATTTTTTCGATGGGAATTCTCGCATTGGTCGCCATGCAGAGCGCGGCCATTTCGTCGCAGTCCGACGCCCAGTACCGCGTCGAGGCCGCCAACTTCGCCAACAAGATTCTGGGCGAGATATGGCTGAACACGGTCCGGGTCGGCGGTGTGGTCGTCCCGGCCTCGCTCGATGCCTTTGCCCACCAGCCGGTCGGCGCCAGCTCCAGCTGCAATTTCACCGGCGCTGCATCGACCGACCCCGGCGCGCTGGTCGCCACATGGGTGAACGAGCTGACGACCGGCGCCGGCACGAGGCTTCCCGGCGCGACCCCGTCCATGCAGCAGATCGTGGTGGATACCACCGCCGGCAGCTTCAACAGCGTCAAGGTCACCGTGTGCTGGAAGTCGCCGAACGACACCGTCGCGCGCCGGCACTCGGTCAGTTCGAACATCAATTGAAACCGATTCGGAAACCGATATGAGGCTTCCCTTGAAAACCCGGCCGGGCAAACAACAGGGCTTCGGCTTGGTGGAGATCCTGGTGGGTGTGCTGATCGGCATGATCGGCATCGTCGTGATCTTTCAGGTGCTGCAGCTTTCGGAGGAGCGCAAGCGCACCACCGGAGCGGGGAGCGATGCGCAGATTTCCGGTTCGATCGGCATGTACAGCCTTAGCCGCGACCTGCAGCTTGCCGGCTACGGCTTCGGCGTTGCCGCCACGCCCATGATGGGCTGCAGCGTGTCCGCCTTCGACAACCTGCGACCCGTCAATAATTTCAACTTCGGCCTTTCGCCGATCGTCATCACGAAGGCGCAGGCGCAGGTCCCTCCCGCCCCAGTCGGCGCCCCCGACACCATCTCCGTGCTGTGGGGAAATTCCAGCTTGTTCGTCGCCTCGCAAACATTCGATCCCCCATCCTCCGGGACATCGAAACACACCCAGGGACGCCCCGGCTTCCAGCCAGGCGACCTCGTCGTCGCCGCCACGGCCACCATTCCTGTCCCCCCGCCCCAATGCGCGCTGGTCCAGATCACCAGCATCGCCAATACCGACGCCGCGACCATCGACCACACCGCCTCCCAGTACAACCCGCCCGGGGGCTCGCCGCTCAACGCCGGGCAAGGTTTTCTCTACAACCTCGGGCCGTCCCCGCGCCTGAACGTCTGGAGCATCTCTAAAGACAATCTGACCAACAAGCTGACCAACAAGCTGATCGTGACCGACGATCTGCACTGGACCGACAACGACGCCGACGGGGTGAACGATCCGACCGAAATCGCCGACGGCATCATCAATCTGCAGGCGCAATACGGGTACGACGCCAATGCCAACAACATGATCGAGGAGCCCCCCGTCGTCGTCGTCAGCGAATGGATGGATACTCTCCCGCCGGCACCGGACTGGACCAAGGTGCGCGCGATCCGCGTCGCCCTGCTCGCCCGCAGCCAGCAATACGAAAAGACCGCGGTGACCACCGTGCAGCCGAGCTGGGCCGCGGGCCCGTTCACCATGACAAATGTCGACGGAACCCCCGACTCCACGCCGGGCGGGGTCAACGACTGGCGGAATTACCGCTATCGCGTCTATCAGGTCGTGATTCCGCTGCGGAACATGATCTGGGGCACGATCTGAATCGGGAGCTTGCGATGAACGAACCCGGACACAAGCCCGCCATGATTCGCGAATGCACGCGACGTCTGCCGGCGCCGCGCCGCGAAAGCGGGGTGGTGCTGTTCATCGCCCTGATCGTGCTGGTGGCGATGACTCTCGCCGGGCTCGCGATGTTCCGCTCGGTCGGCACCGGCGTGATCATCGCCGGAAACCTCACCTTCAAGCAGAGTGCGACCGTGTCGGCCGACCTCGGAATCGAGGCCGGCCGCGCCTGGCTGATAGGCCAGACCGCGGGCGCACTGCAAGTTGACACACCGCCGTCCTACTATTCAGGCTGGCAGGTCGCGGCACCAACCTTATTCGACCCCAAGTCGTACCCCTGGGACGACAACACCAAGTCCACGCTGGTGGGCGTTGACGGCGCGGGCAACGAGGTCCGCTACGTTGTACACCGCATGTGCGAAACCGCCAATGCCTCGGTCAACGCGCCGGGACAAAATTGTATAACCGTCATGGGAGCCGGCACCGGCAGCACCAAGGAACACGGTTTCTACGGCAACGTGCCCCTGAGCGGTACCTTTCAAGCCTATTACCGGATTACGGCTCGAGCCATGGGGCCGAAAAACACTTTCAGTTACGTGCAAAGCATCGTCTATTGATGCCTGGAGAATGTCATGAAACTTTTCCCAATCCGCGTTAAAACCGCCCTGGCAACGAACAGGAAAACCCTCGCCTGTGGAGCGCTGCTCGCGCTCGCCGCGGCCTGCGGCCCCGCGCTCGCCGCGCTCACCGATTTCTCCAGCGTGCCGCTCGCCAGCGAGAATTCGGCGCAGGCGAAGCCCAACATCCTTTTCCTACTGGACAATTCCGGATCCATGGGCTGGAGCCACATGCCGGACGCCGTTGACTCCAGCACCACCCGGGTCGGCTACAAGAATTATCAGTGCAACTATGTCTACTACAACCCGAGCATCATCTATATCCCGCCCAAGAATCCGGACAGCACCGATTTTCCCCAGTCTGTCTTCACCGCCGCCAAGTACAACGGCTACTTGAGCCCCTCCGCCGCGGTCAATCTGTTGACCTCCTTCCAGGCCTACGACAACACCACGAGCGCCGGGGTCGGCACCGACACCGCGCAGGCGGCTTATTACTACAAGCATACCGGGGGCGGCGCGCTCACCCCGACCCTGGGCGCCTGCCTCAACAGTCCCAGCGCCACACCCACTATCCCGTTCGCCGCCTCCGACGGCGGCCAGTGGCAAAAGATCATCGTCAGCGCGATTTCCGGCCCGGGCGCCTCCGATGAACGGCAGAATTTCGCCAACTGGTACAGCTATTACCGGCTCCGCGTCTACATGATGAAGGGCACCGGCAGCCGCGCTTTCAACCAGGTCACCAGCGACCGCCGCGTCGGCTTCATGCTCCTCAATCCGCCCGGCACGCTGACAGCGACCACCTGGGTGCCGATGGGCGATTTCAACGCCACGCAGAGGACCCAGTGGTTCAACGCGCTGTTCGCCACCACGGTCAACAGCAGCACGCCGCTGCGCCTGGCGCTGTCGCGCGCCGGGCGCTATTTCGCCCACCAGACCAACAACATCAACGCCGGCATAACCGATGATCCGATGCAGTACTCCTGCCAGCACAACTTCACCCTCGCCGTGACCGACGGGTTCTGGAACGGCAGCGGCGGGGTAAAGCTTGACGGCACCACCGCGATGGACAATGAAGACGGCAACCTCGTCGTCACGCCGCGGCCGATGTTCGATGGCACGGGCGGGACCACCCAAACCACCACCACGAAGGTAGTGACCGAGGCCTACAGCACTAGCGGGTGCTCGGGCAGCAAGAAAAAGATCATCGCCGCAACGAATACCACGACGACCACCCAATCATTCGACGCGGCGGGCAACCCGACCGGTTCTCCAACGACGACCTCGAGCAGCACCTCGAGCACCGTCGTGAGTTGCGCGAGCAATCCGCGCGCGTTGCAGAGCCCCAACCCGAAAACCACCACGACCACCACCACGGTAGCCGGGAGCGGTGGCAGCACCGGCTCGCTCGCCGACGTGGCGCAGTACTACTACAACACCGACCTGCGCCCCGCCGGCTCGCTCGGTGCGCCGGTCGGCTCGCCGCTGCAGCAGAACGACGTCGGCACCGACAACAACGTGCCCGTCCCCTCCAACCCGGGGCCCGAGGACGACAAGGCAAACTGGCAGCACATGACCACCTTCAGCATGGGCCTGGGCCTCAACGGGACGCTCGCCTACGACCCCGATTACAAGACCCTGACGACCGGCGACTTCGCCGACCTCCGGCTCGGTGCCAAGAACTGGCCGACGCCCGTGGCGGACGACCCGACCGCGCTCGACGACCTGTGGCACGCGGCGGTCAACGGCCGCGGCCAGTTCTTCAGTGCCACGGACCCGGACTCGGTCGTCTCGGGCCTGAAAAAATTTATCGACGGCACGGGTGCGCTTACGGGGTCGGCGGCGGCGGCGTCGACATCGACCCAGCAGCCGGTTCCCGGCGACAACGTCGCCTTTGTCGCCGAATACACGACGAAGGCGTGGACCGGGGAACTCACAGCCCACGAAATCGATCTGGGCACGGGCCAAGTTCTGCCGACGGTATTGTGGTCGGCACAAACGAATCTCGACACCCGGACCCATGACGCCTGCGACACCCGCACCATCAAGCTGTTCCGCGGCGGGGCCACCGACAATCTGGTGAACTTCACCTGGAACACAAAAACCTGCGACGCCGGCGGCGCTCCGACGGGAAGCGCGGACACCGGCCTTGACTCTAACGAGCAGGCCAACTTCGGCGCGACCCAGGTGGCCGCCCTCAGCCAGTTCATATCGATGACCAGCGGATCGAACGGCACCGTCGACCAGAAAACGGCGGCGGCCGGCGCGAATCTCGTCAACTTCCTTCGCGGCGAACGGGGCAACGAGGACTTCGTTCCCAATTCGACAGCCTATTACCGCTTCCGGGAACACGTGATGGGCGAC
>JBGPYQ010000094.1:0-11847 GCA_041493345.1 Gammaproteobacteria bacterium
AGGGAATGGTAGCGACCCGCAATTCGATATCGAGGGGCCCGAATTTCTTGAACTTGATCTTGCCGTCCTGCGGCTTGCGTTTTTCAGAAATATCGAGGTCGCACATGATCTTGATGCGCGCGACGATGGCGTTGCGGTAAGAAGACGGCACCTCGATGTAGGGAGCAAGCGATCCGTCCTTCCTGAAGCGGATCTCGGTCTTCGCCTTGCCCGGGTAGGGCTCGATATGTATGTCGGATGCGCCCTGGTTGTAGGCGTCGATGATGATCTTGTTGACGAGCTTTACCAGCTCGTTGTCGGCCGCGGCGGAGACCTCGTCGCTGTCCGCGCCGGCCTCCTGGGCGTCCCCTTGATCGAGCTCTTCGAGCATGTCGCCGATGTTGCCGGAGTCCATCGACTCGGCGCCATAGAAGGCATTGAGCGTGTCCTTGAATTCCTTGACCGTGGTGACACGGTAGACGATCCTGCTCTTCGGAAATACGTTTTGCACGATCCGGGAGCTTCTTACCCGTTCCGGATCGAGGCACAGAACGATCAGTCCCTCCTTGCTGTCCTCGATCGGCACCCACTGCTGGGATTCGACGTACTCGCGCTTCAGGTTCTTCAGCAGGTCCCCCGACTTGACGCGATCCGGTTTGAACGGCTCGTACGGGACGCCGAAGAATTTCGCCAGTGCGACGCCGATTGCCGGCAATTTGATCTGGAACTCCTCGGCAAGCACCGTTTCGACATCGACCCCCTTCTTGCGCGCCGAGCGCGCCGCCAGCTCGAATTCTGCAGCCGATATCACCGCATCGCCCACCAGAAAATCATATTTGGTCTTCAGGACCTGCGGCTTTTGTCGCTGCTTGAAGGCTATGGCCAGCGTCTGGCAGAGCTCTACGACTCCCTCTTCGGCAAGTTGGCCGAACGGCATGCTCGCCCTGCTGTTGATCAGCTGGACAACGCCGATCAACTCGCTGTTTGTCTGATCCAGAACCGGTGCGACCAGCATCTGCTTGGTACGATATCCCGTGCGCTTGTCGACTTCCTGCAGAAATCGAAGGCTCGGGTTGTGGGATCTGAGCTCACTTTCGTCGTAGACGTCCCTGAGGTTGAGCATTTTCTTGGACAGGCCGACGTAGCCCGCAATCGAGTGCTCGGCGATGGGCAGCCTCAGATCCTTGAACGAATTGAGGCCGGTCTTGATCTTCGAGACGATGGTCTGCCTGTCGTCTCCGACGGTATAAATGGTAAGCCGGTCGGCGTGGAACAGCGTGCAGATGTCGGCGCTCACCTCGAGCATGATCTCATCCACGTTGCTGGTTGCGTGGATCTTGTTGGTGACGGTCTGCAGGTTTTTCTGAAACGCAAGCCGGCTGTTGACGTCTGCCGCCGCACCAGGATGAGAGTGAAGCACCGCGCTCATAAGCGTGCCTTAACTGAGATTAACCATCTGAAAAATCCGGATAACTGGTTACTTTACCACCTGTTTCGGAGGTACCGTCGACAGATACGAGCATTACGGTATTTTTTGGCAAGATCGCCCTGATGCCCGGCCCGCCAATCGTAGCGGGTGTGCCGTTACAGTTCAATATGCGCCCACCGCGCTCACGGCCCTCTCCCCCTCCCCGGAGGCCCCCCGCCGGCAGAAACACACTGTCGCCGCGCTGCACCGCTCGCTCTGACCCCCATTGTCAGAATTCGAAAACCTGATTGTTCTGAAGCATTCGCGGCCGGTACTCACCGGCAGCCTCCTCGATTTCCTGCATCGTGAGCTCGATCTCGCCGGGCTTCAGATGCGTGACGTAGATCTCCGCGCTGCGCTCGAGCTTAGCCAGCTCTTCCGCAAGCATGCTCGGGCAAAGATGCTTCGACGTGATTGCCAGCTGTTTCTCGCGGTTGCAGAAAGCCGTCTCGACGATCAGGTACTTCAGGTTGGAAATCCCGTTGACCGCGGCCCACAGGGGATCATTGATGGTGGTATCGCCCGTGAACACCAGACTCCCCTCGCCGGAATCGAGGTGGTATCCGACAGCGGGTACAACATGGTTGGCCGGCAACACGGTAAGCCTGCGCCCGTGCATCTCGATGGTGTCGCCGACCTGGATTTCCCGGTAACGCATGAACGGCTTGTCCGGACTCGGAATTTGCGAGAAATCGGGCCAGATACTCCAGTTGAAGATGTGGTTACGGATGATCTCATTCGTCGCCGGAAGGGCCCAGACGGTGAGCGGCACGTTTCGCATGCCGCCGACGGTATCCACCAGGAAAGGGATGCTTGCGACGTGATCGAGGTGGGAGTGGGTGAGGAAGACGTGATCGATCAGGCTCAGCTCGGTGAGCGACAGATCGGCCACCCCGGTGCCGGCGTCAATCAGGATGTCATGATCAAGCAGCATCGAGGTGGTTCGCAGGTGCCGACCCCCTATCCCGCCGCTGCATCCCAGCACACGTAGCTTCATGGGGACGCGTCCGCCATCACTTCTCGTCGAACACGGTCACGCCGTCCCATTCTTCCGGCAGGGCGGTCCGGCGGTGCAGGGGAACTCTCCGGGAATAAAGCTCGTAGAGGGCGCACCCCTGGCTCATGCGCTGCAGATTGAGGAGGCTGACCTCCACCTGGTCCCAATGCCTCGCGCGGTAAGCTTTCAGCGTCTGATGCCACAGCCTGAGCTCGTCCAGCACTTTCTGCTCGACTTCGACATCGAGCCCGATGGGCTCGAAAATGGTGAGCGCTTCGTCCTTTCCCTTCACTCTGACTTTGTCAATTTCCCTGAATACGACGTCCATCACCTTATTTTTCGTGGCTTCGCCGACGAGAATCCCGACCCCGTAGTGCTTGGTCAGGCCTTCGGTGCGGGACGCGACATTTACCGGATCACCGATGACGGTGTAAGCTCGCCGCACCCTGGAGCCCATGTCGCCAACGCGCACCGTGCCGGAGTTGAGCCCGATGCCGATCTTTAACTGCGGCCAGCCGCGGCTCTCGAACCGCTGGGTCAACGACAGACACTCCCGCTGCATCTCGAGCGCCGCGAGCACACCGTTGCGCGCGTGATCCGGATCGTTCACCGGCGCGCCCCAGAACGCCATGATGGCGTCGCCGATGTACTTGTCGAGCGTTCCCTTGTGCCGGCTTCGAATGATGGCGCTCATTTCCGTGAGGTACTCGTTGATGTATTCTCGCAGGTGATCGGGGGTGAGCGCCTCCGAAATTCCGGTAAATCCGCGCACGTCGCAGAACAGGATGGTGAGCTCGGCGTCGCGCGGCTCCATGTTGTATTTTTTCGCGTCCTTGGCCATCGTGGGCACCAGTTCCGGCGGCACGTACTGCCCGAACAGCTCCTTGATTTGGCGCGTCGAACGTGATTCAACGAAGTAGCCGTAGGACATGTTGAGCGCGAACAGCGCCACCGTCATCAGCAGGCTCGCCGCGAGGGGCAGCACTATGTTAATGGACCACATCGCAAGATTCAGCCCGATGATCAACGCGAGGGAGGCCAGCGACACCAAAGTGGCCCGCAGCGGCGACAGGAACGGTACCAGGATCGCCAGCACGACACCACCGATGAGAAGCAGGATCAGCTCCGCGCCCTGCACATAGCGCGGCTTCTGCTTGATGCTGCGGTCGAACATGCCGGCGATCAGGTTGGCATGAACTTCAACTCCCGGATAGACGCCGCTCACGGGTGTGGAGCGCAAATCGAAAAGGCCGCGGGCGGTAGTGCCCACCAGCGCGATCTTGCCTTTCAGCGCCTCGACCGGCGTGCGCTCGGCCATCACATCGGCGAGCGAGAAATACCTGAAGCTGCCCTGCTCGCCGCGATAGGGGATCAGCGCGCTCGCCTCCTCATCCACCGGGACTCTGAGCGGGCCCACCTCCAGCCATTCCAGGCCGGGATAGCCCTTGGAAATGAAGCGATCCGGCGCATAGCCGGGCACTACGTTAGGGAATTTCCCGGAGTCGAGCGCGATCATGGTGCGAATCATGGCAAGCGAAAACGCTTCGTAGTAAGCACCCTTGTATTCGGCCAGCATCGGCACACGACGCAACACGCCGTCGAAATCGGTCTGCGCCTCGATGTGTCCGCCGCCGGCCGCGTTTTTCTGGAACTGCGGCAGATTGCCGCTATAGCCCTTCCAGGTGGTGAAGGCGATGTTCTTGCCGGCGAAGGTGCCGGGCGGAAGCACCGCGTCGGGGAGAGCGCCGGTCTCGTTCGCCTCTTCAGCACTTCTACCAGCAAGAATTCCAAAATAGCCCAGCACCACCGGCCGACCCTTGATGGCCTTGGCGAATAGCCCGTCGTGATCGAGCATCGGACGCAGCTTGCCAAGCAGGCTCTGGAGCCGCGCATCGTTGCGAATCTCGTTCTTCGCCAGCCCCTCAAGCACCGGCAGACCGGAACTGACGTCCGGCTCGGCGAATACTACGTCAATGCCAAGCAGCACGATGCCGTATTTGTCGAACAGCTTTTCAATCAGAGAAGCAAGCCGATCGCGGCCCCAGGGCCAGCGTCCGATCTCGGCCAGGCTTTTCTCGTCGATATCGAGGATAACGATGCGGTTGTCCACCCCTTTCGGCATCGTCCGGCGGAGCCGGAAATCGTAGATGATGTTGTCCAGCTGGGTGATGAACCTTATCGGTTCAGGGTAGAGCCTGGCGGCGTGGACAAGGAATACCAGCATTACCAGCAAACCGAGCGCGATCCGGACAATACGCTGCTTCAAGCCCCCTCCCCCGGGTCGGCCGGCTGAGAAACTTGAATCAAGTCTTGATGAAGAATTCCATCTTGACCCCTGCCAGCTCAATCATGTCGTGGTCGTTCAGGGCACGCGCCTGTGCGTCGAGAGTCTTGCCATTCACGACAGGGAAGTTGGCGCCTTCGACGTGGGTAATGAAGTACCCTTGCGGCCGCCGGGTGATGACGGCAACCTGGACTCCGGGCTTGCCCAGCGTCGTAAGCGGCTTGGTGAGCTCCACCTCTTTTCCGGCGTTGGCGCCGGACAGCAACTGCAGCACTCCCGGCTTTTGAGTTACTGCCGCCGGCGGGACGACGGTCGAGGCAGCGCCGACCATCGCGCCCTGATTTACCACGGTGTCGCTAAGACTCTTGGAGCCCGTAACGGCGGGAGCCGCTGCGGGAGCGGTCATTGCGGGACCCGCGGTTGCTGGAGCGGCCGCATGACCCGCTGCGGGAGCGGCAGCCGCGGATCCCGGGGAGCCGGACAATATCGCGAGCTTGGTGGCACCGGGTCGGAGCACCATGGTCTTCTCGAAATCCGCCGCCTTGGCATGGCCTGCCGGATTGTCATTGACGAACTTGAGCTTGTACTTGCCCAGCTCGACGACATCATTGTTCTGCAGGAAATGTTTCTTGACCGGCTGGCCGTTGACGATCGTCCCATTGGTGCTGCCGAGGTCCTCGAGGAACGAGTCCTGCAGGATCGTGACGATAACGGCATGCTCCCCGCTTACCGCCAGATTGTCGATCTGGATATCGTTGTGCGGCCTGCGGCCGATGGTAGTGCGTTCCTTGGTCAAGGTGATTTCCTTGAGAACCAGGCTGTCCATACTGAGTATCAGCTTCGCCATAGCAGTATTCCTCTGCTCAAACTATCTTAACCAGCCCAATACCTTGCCCATGATGCCGCGCGGTACGGCGAAATCCTTCAGCACCTTGACCAATATCACCGAGATATTGTCCCGTCCGCCATTGTCGTTCGCTTGCTGCACAAGCTGCTGCGCACACAGGTTGAGGTTGGCGCCCAAAGCCTGCAGTACCAAAACGATATCCGCGTCGCTAACCATATCACAAAGACCGTCCGAACAGAGCAGGTAGACGTCCCCGGGCAGCGTATCGTAGTCGTGAATCTCCGGCTCCACCGTCGGGTCGATCCCCAGCGCGCGCGTGACCAGATTCTTGTTTTGCGACTGCTTCGCCTGCTCCGCGGTGATCATGCCGCGATCGATCTGCTCCTGAAGCAGCGAATGGTCCTTGGTCACCTGCTTGAATTCCTCGCCGCGCAGCCGGTAAAGGCGCGAATCCCCTATATGGGCGACCGTCATCCTGTTATCGTTGAACAATGCAACCACCAGCGTCGTGCCCATACCCGCGTACTGCGGCTGACTTTGCGAAGCCTGGTAAATCGACGTGTTCGCCTTCTCGATCTGTTCCCGCAGCAGCTCTTGCGCGAGCCCCGGCCCGCCGGGTTCATCGTCGGCGCTGATTGCCTTTTCCCCCAACAGGCGCTGCAGCTCCGTGACGATTACAGTCGTCGCCATCCCGCTCGCCACCTCGCCGGCGTTGTATCCGCCCATGCCGTCGGCCAGAATCACCAGACCGTTTTCCGCGTCCAGGGCGATCGAGTCCTCATTGTGGGACCTGACCACGCCCGGATCGGTGCAACTTACGATCTCCAGGGCATCTGACGGAATCATGGCGTCGACATGTCTCAGAGGCTGATATCGACGCCGGCTCCGGCCAAAGCGGATGCGCTCCCGCTCAGGCTCGCGCGCAATGCCGCCGCAAATTCCTCCCCCGTCTGGTAGCGACGATCGAGGTCCTTGCTCAGGACCTTGTCGAGAAAGGAAACGAACGCCGACGGCAGATTCGGATTGATTTGCAAGATATCTGGCGCCTGCTCGTTGGCGATCTTGAACATGAGTTGCGCCATTGAGTCGCCCTCGAACGGCAGCTTGCCGCAGGCGAGTTGATACAGGCTCACCGCCAGAGAAAACAGATCGCTGCGGCCATCGATTTTCTTCCCGGCGAGCTGCTCCGGCGACATGTACGAAGGCGTTCCAAGCACCATTCCCGTCCTCGTCTTTGAGGAGTCGGTGATGCGCGCAATACCGAAGTCGGTGACCTTTACAATATCGTTTTCCGGCTCGTACATGATGTTGGCGGGCTTGACGTCACGGTGAACGACGTTCTGCCTGTGCCCATAGCCGAGGGCATCGGCAACGCGCGCCACGATCGACACCAGCTTTTCCAGCGGCAGCATATTGCCCGGTTTGACGAACGGCACAAGGTCCCCGCCCTTGAGCAGCTCCATGGCGATGTAGCACAAATCGTGCTCCTCGCCCGCGTCATAAATGGTGACGATGTTGGGATGCGAAAGGCGCCCGGCAGTTTCCGCCTCGCGGAAAAAACGCTCCTTGACCTCCGCCAGCTCGTCGGCCTCGAACTCCTGCGAGAGCGCCAGGGTCTTGATCGCGACGACGCGGCCGATTTTCGGGTCCCTGCCGAGGTACACCACGCCCATCGCGCCTTTGCCGAGCTCCTTTTCCACCTGGTAGCGCCCGAGCATCGGCTTCTCGACGCCCGCGCCACCGACCATACCGACGTTGCTGCGACCGCCCGTGCCGCCGAGTATGAACGTGTCTGACAGTTGTTTGGCCCGCGACAGGCGCGCCTCGAGGTCGCGAAAATTCGGATTGTAGCCGGACATGTAGCGAAACACCGCTTCGGCCTTGTTGAACTGGCGCTTGCGCTCGAAATCGAGCGCAAGATTGTAGATGTTGTCCATCAGGGCATCGTCCAGCGGCACCTTCCGGAAGTAATCGAAGGCCATGTCGAGCTGGCCCTGCCCCTGGAACGCCAGGCCGAGCATGCGGGCGTTGGCCTCCGACTGAGCGTCCGAAACCTTTTTGCCGCGCTCGACCACGACGAATCGTTTCGTGATCAGCAAGACATGACCGACCACGAGCAGCACGATCGGTTGCATGAACTGCAGCCACACGCCCTGGCCGGTCATGAGTACAAAATAAGTCACCAGAAGCAGCGCGGCAATCCCGGCCGTCACCCCGGCTCCCATGCCGGCCGAGAGCCGGGGCAGAAGCGCGATCAGATACGCGGCGATCAGGATGAAGACGAATTTCTCGACGATCCAGCCCCAGGCCGGCGCAACGAAGAAATGTTCCTGCAGTATCGAGGAAACGGTGTGCGCTTGAACGGAGACGGCCGGCATCGCCGGATTCACGGGCGTCACGAATATGCTGCCGACACCTGCGGCCGTGGGCCCGATCAGAACAATCTTGTCGCGATACTTGTCCAGCGGAATCTTGCCGGTCGCGACATCGTAGAACGAATCTTCCTGGAACGCGGGCCTTCCCTCGAGATCCTTGTAAAAAGAGGTGAACATCTGCATGGAAGGATCCGCGCTCACCGTGAGATTTCCGATCTGCAGCGCCTCCCCGGGACGGATCCTGATGTCCTTCGCGGTCAAGTTGAGGCTTTTCGCGACGAGCATGACCGCGAGAGACGGATAGTACTCGTCGTAATAAGTGATTGCCAGCGCCTCGGTGCGGATCGCCCCGTCCACATCGGTTACCGTATTCAGATGGCCCACCGCAGCCGCGGCCGCGCCGAGGCCATCTACGATGGAAACCTCGACACCGCTGGTGGGAAGCGGCAGGTCGCCGCTCCCGCTCAGGAGCGTGAGCCCGTTCCTGCGCACGAATTCGGGCAGAGGCTTGTCGGGATTGCCGTGCGGCTCACCCAGGCGAAAAAGCATCGGCAATACCACGTTTCCCGCCTTGGCGAAGCTGCCGGCAAGCTTGCGGTCGGTGTTGAGCGCCGATTCGGCCTCGCGCAACAGCGTGCCAATCCGCCCGACCTCACCGGGATGCACGGGCACTGCCGGATCCGTCGGCATCGGGGCAACCCTGGAATAGATCTCGATCAGCCTGCCGATGTAATCAAGGCCCGGATCGAGTTCGGGCTCGGAGAAAAATACGGTATAACCGATCACCTTGGCCTTCGCACTTGCAAGGCTGTCTATCATTTTGGCGTGGATGTTGCGCGGCCAGGGCCAGCGGCCGATGTTTTCAATGCTCTGCTTGTCGATTGCGATGATGGCCACCTTCTCGGAAGGCACTCGGGAGGAGGCCCGAACGCCCCAGTCGTAGGCCGATCGCTCGAGGCTCTGGATTAGCTGGGAGCCGCCGGCAAGCAGCAGCGCCAGCGCGACCGCCAGACCGAGAAACCAGTCCTTCTTCCAGAATCCCCCTTTGGTCATTGCCTCTCCCGTTTGTTATTATTTTTCTCTAAGCAGGTGCCCCCGAATCGCTCCCGCATTTTACGCCATCCGCCTTCCCAAGTCGGTCCGCCGCAGGGCGAGTCGGCGCATTTCCCGCAGCTCCGCAGGCAGACCCTGCGGGATTCAGCGAGCCGTGATCGGCTGGACGGGCACGGCTTCCGGGAATTCGAGTTGGAAGACAGTAAGTTATTGAATTAACGGCATCATCACGGACATATTCACCACTAATTATTGGAGCAGTCAAATTTTTCTCCAGCGCGCGCCTACCACGTGGGTCAACGCAAATTCCAGGAAAGCGAGTGACTCGGAGCGCCGCCGCCGGGTCCGGAGCGCTGCGCAAGACAACGATCCGCTGAAGGGCCGTACTCCGGACGCGGAGCCGGGCGCGTGCTCAGCCCCCGAGCAGCGTGCCCGGGGTAAGGCCATACAGGGCGACAATCTCGGCCGCGGACGCTTTCTTCCCGTCCTCGTGCTTGGCCTTGAGAATCTCGATGCGGCCGCCCTGAGCGGTGACGAAGACACTGCTGGCGCTGATTTCGGAGATTTCGCCGACCTTGCCCTTCACCTCGCCAAATGTGCGGAACACATGCTTGCGGCTGTCGAAAATCTGCAGCTTCTTTCCATTCAACGTGGTCCAGGCCCCGGGCCCCGGATTGCAGCCGCGAATGAGGTTGTAGGTGAAATCAACGTGGTGGACCCAGTGGATTTTCGCCTCGGCGGCGCGGCACCACCCCTCATAGCTCGCCCGGCTTTCATCCTGTACCGATTCGCGGTGCTTGCCGGTCATCACGATGTCCGCCGCCTCGGTCATCGCCGCGACCCCCGTTGGAAAGAGCCGGTCGAAATACACGCTTCCAAGGGTGTCGTCGGGACCGATAGGGATCTCCTTCTGGAGAATAACCGGGCCCTCGTCCAGCCCGTCTGTCGGCCGGAAAATGGACAACCCGGTCTTCGTATCGCCGCGGATGATCGGCCAGTTGATCGAGCTGGGACCGCGGTATTTCGGCAGCAGCGAGGGGTGGTACTGGATCGTGCCTTTCTTCGGAATCTTCACGAAGGCCTGCGGTGCGAACTGCAGCACGAAGGCCATGATGCCGAGATCCGCGTTTAAACCGCGCAGAGCGTCGTGCGCTTCCTGGTTGCGCAAGGAGGGAAACTGGAAAACCTTGAGGCCCTTCTCCTGCGCCGCCGCCCTTAACGCATCGGCCTTGGCGCCTTCCTTTTCCGGAGCGCAGAACACTCCCGCGACGTCGTCCCCACGAGCGAGGAACGCTTCCAATACCGCTTTGCCGAAGTCTTGCTGGCCAATTATCGCGATTCGCATATGTCACTCCAGTCGCGGCGCGTTGAACGGCGCCGTTGCGTCCGTTCGAACGCGCCGGTGTAATCCGGCGCTCCGCGTCCGGATTACGCGGTTTTCTTGGGCGGCGCGCTGAATGCCCCTGCCTGCCTGAGCGCGGCAATCTTGGCGTCATCGTATCCCAGCACTTCCTTCAGGACTTCCCCGGTGTGCTCGCCGAGCAACGGGCTGCGCCGGATCTCCGCGGGCGAGTCGGAAAGCTTGATCGGCATGCCGATGTTGTACCATTTGCCGCGCTGCGGATGGTCGAGCTCAACATACATCTCGCGCAGCCTGACGTGCTCGTCGTTGGCGAGGTCTTCCGTAGACATGATGGGACCGCAGGGCACGTTGATCTCATTGAGAATGCCCATGAACTCGCGCTTGCCATGCTTCAGCGCGAACTCGCCGATGATCTCCCACATGTCATTCTGGTGCCTGCGACGGTCATCGATGGTGGCGAACTTGGGATCGGTCGCCAGGTCGGGCATGCCGACCTCGGGCCCGATGCGCCTGGCAAGCGCGTCCCATACGGCTTCCTGGACAACGATGTAGATAAAGTCGTTGGTCCCCCCCGGATTGCAGCGGATGGCATTGCCCAACTGGCCGCCACCGGAGTCATTGCCGGAGCGCGGCACCGCCCCCATGCCCTGGTGCGTGCCCGCCGAGTACTCCGGCAGCAACCCGCGAGTAAGGCGCTGGTGATCGCGCCACTTGACCCGGCACAGGTTCATGATGCCGTCCATCATCGCGACCTCGACGTATTGCCCCTGTCCGGTGCGATCGCGCTGGTGCAGCGCGGCGAGCAGGCCGATCGCCAGGTGCAGACCCGTTCCGGAATCTCCGATCTGCGCGCCTGTCACGAAAGGCCGGCCATTGGCAACACCAGTGGTGCTCATCGCGCCGCCCATTGCCTGCGCGACATTTTCATACGCCTTGAAGTCGGCATAGGGTCCCGAAGAACCGAAGCCCTTGATCGAACCCATCACGATGCGCGGGTTGATCTGGTGAATCTTCTCCCACGTGAAACCCAGGCGGTCGAGCACACCGGGGCCGAAGTTCTCCATGACGATGTCGCAAATCCTGAGCAGGTCGACGAACACCGTCTTGCCCTCGGCCGTCTTCATGTTGACGACAATCGAGCGCTTGTTGCAGTTCAGCATCGTGAAGTAGAGACTGTCGGCGTTCGGCACGTCGCGCAACTGCCCGCGCGTCGCGTCGCCCTGCGGCGGCTCAAGTTTGATCACGTCCGCGCCCATCCACGCGAGCAATTGAGTGCACGTCGGCCCGGCCTGCACGTGGGTCATGTCGAGGATGCGGATTCCCTTGAGTGCTTCCATTCTGACCTCCAAAAACCCTGCGGCAGATGCAAGGCTACCTGCCCTCGCTCATGTCTGACTTATTTCTTTTTTCCGCTATTCGGATTCAGGCTCGTGATGCGACCGCTTTCGGTGCCGGCGGTTTCATCGATGACCGCATTGATG
>JBGPYQ010000055.1:0-16524 GCA_041493345.1 Gammaproteobacteria bacterium
CAGGGGTGTTGTGCGGCCCGATAGTCAACACGCAGAAAAGGAGGAAATGACATGGTCATAAAACGTACGTACGAGTGGTGCATTGTGCTCAGCCTCGCTGTTCTCCCGGTGTCCGTGCTCGCCAATCCGGAAGTCATCAAGCTCACCCAGGACCCGAAGAACTGGGCGATGCAGGCGGGCAACATGCAGAACCAGCGCTACAGCGCGCTCAAGCAGATCAACAAGGACAACGTCAAGAACCTGCGCGTCGCGTGGACGTTCTCCACCGGCGTCTTGCGCGGCCACGAGGGTGGCCCGTTGGTGATCGGCGACATGCTGTACGTCCACAGCCCGTTCCCCAACAAGGTGTTCGCCATCAGCCTCGCCGATCAGCAGATCAAGTGGAAGTACGAGCCGAGGCAGGACCCGACGGTGATTCCCGTGATGTGCTGCGACACCGTCAACCGCGGCGTCGCTTACGCCGACGGCAAGATCTTCCTGCAGCAAGCCGACACCAACCTGGTCGCGCTCGATGCCAAGACCGGCAAAGAGCTGTGGAAGGTCAAGAACGGGGATCCCAAGAAGGGTGAAACGAACACCAATGCCCCGCACGTCTTCAAGGACAAGGTGATCACCGGTATTTCCGGCGGCGAGTTCGGTGTGCGCGGTTACATTGCCGCCTACGACATCAAAACCGGGAAGCAGGTCTGGAAGGGCTACAGCACCGGGCCGGACGCCGAGATGCTCATGGATCCGGCGAAGACCATGACCTGGACCGACGGCAAGATGGCGCCGGTGGGCAAGGACTCCTCGCTGAAGAGCTGGCAGGGCGATCAGTGGAAGATCGGCGGCGGCACGACCTGGGGCTGGTTCAGCTACGACCCGCAGCTCAACTTGATGTATTACGGCTCGGGCAATCCCAGCACCTGGAACCCGACGCAACGGCCTGGCGACAACAAGTGGTCGATGACGATCTGGGCGCGTGACGTTGACACCGGCGCGGTGCGGTGGGTGTACCAGATGACGCCGCACGACGAGTGGGACTACGACGGCATCAACGAGATGATCCTCGCCGACGGCGTCAACGTGAAAGGCAAGCCGCGGAACGTCTTGGTGCACTTTGACCGGAACGGCTTCGGGTATACGCTGGATCGCGTCACGGGCGAGTTGCTGGTCGCCGAGAAGTTCGATCCGAAGGTGAACTGGGCGACGCACGTCGATATGAAGACCGGCCGGCCGCAAGTCGTGGCGAAGTACAGCACGCAGGCGCAGGGCCAGGACGTGAACGCCAAGCAGATCTGCCCGGCGGCGCTCGGCAGCAAGGACCAGCAACCGGCAGCGTACAACCCGGCCAACAAGATGTTCTACGTGCCGACCAATCACGTGTGCATGGACTACGAGCCGTTCAAGGTCGAGTACACGGCCGGCCAGCCCTACGTCGGCGCGACGCTGTCGATGTACCCGGCGCCGAATAGCCACGGCGGCATGGGCAACTTCATCATGTGGGATGCGGGTACCGGCAAGATCGTGAAGTCCAAGGCCGAGAAGTTTTCGGTATGGAGCGGTGCGCTCGTCACGGCCGGCGGCGTGGCGTGCTACGGCACTCTCGAGGGTTACCTGAAGTGCGTCGATGCGAACGACATCACCAAGGAGCTGTACAAGTTCAAGACGCCGTCCGGCATCATCGGCAACGTCAACACCTGGGAGTTCAAAGGCAAGCAGTACATCGGCGTGCTCTCCGGCATCGGCGGTTGGGCCGGCATCGGTCTTGCCGCGGGCCTCGAGAAAGACACCGACGGTCTCGGCGCCGTGGGCGGGTACAAAGAGCTGAAGAACTACACCGAGCTCGGCGGCGTCCTCACGGTGTTCGTCTTGCCGTAACTCGCCGCAGTTTCAAACATCAAAAGGCTGACATCCTTCGGGGTGTCGGCCTTTTGTCTCTTTGTTTAGGTGGTGCGCCGAACATGGGAAAGATAGGATGGGCCGCCGGCGTGGCATTCGCGCTCGCCGCGCTTGCACCGAGCCAACGCCAAGCGGCGGCCGATGACAAGCCCTACAAGGTCGCAGACGGCAAAAAGGTCGACAAGATCACGCTCGAGGGCTGGCGCGCCTGGCGTGCGCTCGCCTGCGAGCGTTGTCATGGCGCGCGGCAGGAAGGCCTGGTCGGGCCGTCTCTGATCGAGAGCTTGAAGCGGCTCTCCAAGGAGGAGTTCAAGCAATCGGTGCTGAAGGGCCGCCCGGAAAAGGGCATGCCGAACTTCGACGGCAGCAAAATGGTCATGGAAAACATCGACGGTCTCTACGCGTACTTGAAGGGGCGCGCCGACGGCGCCATTCAGCCCGGCCGTCTCGAAGAGCTGAAATGAGCTTTTCGCCACGCGCACGGCCCGGCGCGATTCTCATCACGGCCGCGCTCCTCCTGCCGTTCGGTCTATCGGCCCAGCAGAACGAGACGGTCGGCGGCGACCGGGTGCTGCGCGTGTGCGAGGACCCGAACAATCTTCCATTCTCCAACCGCGCGGGCGAAGGCTTCGAGAACAAGCTCGCCGAACTTCTAGCGCGCGAACTGGGATGGACGCTCGAATACACGTGGTTTCCGCAGCGCATGGGATTCATTCGCAACACGCTGCGCGGGCGCGATCCTGATTCCAACCGCTTCAAGTGCGATCTGGTATTGGGCGTACCGGTCGGCTTCGAGCTTGCGTCCACCACCAAGCCCTATTATCGCTCGACTTACGCGCTCGTCTATGCGAAGGGCAAAGGGCTCGATAGCGTAACCGTTCCCGAGGACTTGCTCAGGCTCGAGCCGTCGAAGCTGAAATCGCTCAAGCTCGGCGTATTCGGTCAATCGCCGCCGGCCGATTGGCTGCTCAAGCACCGCCTGTTCGATCAGGCGATTTCGTATCAGCGACAATCCGGCGATCCAGAGCGCTATCCTGGCGAGATCATCGAGAAGGACTTGGCGACCGGCGCGATCGATGTCGCGTTCGTATGGGGACCGATCGCCGGCTACTTCGCGAAGAGCGCGACCTCCGCCACGGTGGCCGTCGTGCCGTTCCAGCCGGACCCGGAGATCCAGTTCGACTTCCGCATTGCGATGGGCGTGCGCTTCGGCGAACGCGAGTGGAAGGACAGAATCGAGCGGCTGATCGACGCCAACCGCCCTCGCATTCAAGCGATCCTCGCCGCTTACGGTGTGCCGCAGCTGGATGACGAGGGCCGGATCATCGCCGTCCCCGCTGACCCCTTGGTCATTCGCGGCAATTCGAGGCTCGAGAAATAGACCGCGTACCTTACCTCGCCGGCGCACTGCTCTCGGGCGTCTTCTTCGCTCTGGCGCTCGCGGGTGTGGATTTGTGCGCGCAAGATGCGATCTCCGAAGCGGAGACGCTGCTATTTCTGACCGACCACCTCAAGAACGTCGTGCCGGCCGCAACGCTCTCTTACGCGTTTAAGAAGACGGGTCCGGCGGAAACCGGCTTCGACGATACCGTTGAGCTCCGTGTCCCGGGGAGCGATGATGCGAAGCGGGTCTCGGTCGCGTTCTTTACCGGCGAGCGGAAAATCACCTACCCGGGGCTGGCGCACGCCGAAGGCAATCCGGTGCTCCTGTACTTCCTCGAGCGCGACATCCGCGAGATGGAACGCCTCACGGGCGGAAGATCCCCGTATTTCCGCAAAGCGATCCGACTGGCGCTCGCGCACTCGGCACGCGTCGCGAAGACCAAGCTCTCGTTCAACGGGCGGGATGTAGCCGTGAGAGAGATCACTGTCACGCCGTATATCGACGATCCGCACCGGGCTCAAATCGGGAAGTACGCATTAAAGACCTATGTCTTCACATTGAGTGCGGATGTCCCTGGCGGCGTCTACAGCGTGCGCACTTTCGTACCGTCCGCAGCGGGCGCAACGAACGATGTGCCGCTGATCGAGGAGCGCCTGAGCTTCGTGCGGGTTGTCAAGGGGACATGACATAGCGTCCACTCAAGACCGCATCGCGAACGCGAGCAAGATCGTAGTGACGGCGAGCAGGGCGAGCCCGCTTAGCGCGAGCGCGGGGCAAAGGAATCTCTCGCGCTGTCGCGTCAATGAATCCATAGAGCGTAACTCGGCTTCCTCCGCGTAGATCCGTAGCAATTGTTTTTACAATGAACCGCCGCCGCTTTCTCGTGACTGGAACCGCATGCGTCGGGGCGGTTCTCGGCAACTCTTTAGTGGGCTGCGCCAGTGCCGCGCCGCGCACGACGCTGGCGAGCGATCGGGTCGTTCGGCTGTCCGAGGTGCGGCGCCTCATCGTCGAGCGCACGGACCCGGTAGCAGGGCGTTGTCGCTACGTCGCGGACACGGGGACACGACGGATCGCACAGCCGATCCTGATCGCGCGCCGTGGCGAAAGCTTCGATGCCGCGATCGAAAACGCGCTCCCCCAACCCACCACTGTTCACTTCCACGGTCTCACGATGCCGGAAGCAGAGGATGGCGCCGGCTTCGATTCGATCGCTCCGGGTGCGCGAAAGCACGTGCGTTTCGAGGTGAAGAACCGCTCCGGGCTGTACTGGTTTCATCCGCATCCGCACGGCTTCACTGCCGAGCAGATCTACGCCGGTCTCGTTGGGCTGCTCGTCGTGACCGACGCTGACGATGATGCCCTCGATGCAGCGCTTGCCCTCGCGCCGGGAAATCGCCTCGCGCTCGCCGTCGCAGATGCTCGCGTCATCGGCGGCGCGATCCGCCCGTACGCACCGACTGTCGAAGACTGCCTGCACGGCTGGTTCGGCAACCGTGCGCTCGTCAACGGGGCGCTCGATGCCCAGGAGGCGGTCGCGCCTGGCTGGGTGCGGCTGCAGATCCTGAACGCATGCAACGCGCGCGGGCTGCTGCTCGGTTTTCGGGATAGAGACGCGGGAGAGGGCGAGAGTCCGGTTCCGTTTTACTTGCTCGGCACGGACGGTGGCCTGCTGAGCACGCCGAGAGAGCTCGAGCGCGTGTTTCTCCACACGGCGGAGCGCGTGGACGTCGCGGTCAATCTCACCAAGCGGCGCGCGGTCGCTGCAGTGAGCCTCGAGTTCGATGCGCGGCATCAAACCCAAGGCGCCGCGCCGCACCATCGTCACCCTGCGCGCGAGCGCTACGCGCCGCTCGCTGCGGAGGCGGTGTGTGAAAGCACTTCCCGCAGCGACGAGGGAAGCCAATTGGCCGATGGCGCGGAGCTGCCGCTCTTTGCGGTGCACGTCGACGGCGCGGACGCGCGGGCTGTACCGTCGCTGCCGGCGCGGCTTTCAGCGCTTGCGGATGTCGCTCCCAGCTCCGAGCCAGCGACGCGGCGGATGCGGCTCGACTTCGACGAGCACACCGGGTTCCTGATCGACCAAACGCCGTACCGGATCGACGAGATCGCGTTCAGCGTGAGTCGTGGCACGCGCGAAGTATGGGAGATCAGGAACAGTCCCATTTCGATGCCGCATCCCATGCATCTGCACGGATTCGGCTTTCGAGTGCTGCGCCGGCAGGGGACGTTCGGCCCGGCGCGACGCCTCGCGACCGAACCGAGCGGACGCCTTCCAACCGACCTCGGCGTGAAGGACACCGTCGTGTTATGGCCGAACGAAACCATATGGCTGGAGGTGGACTTCGCGCTGCCGGGAGACGCTGCGTTTCGCGGCCGGCAGCGCTACATGTTCCACTGCCACAATCTGGAACACGAGGACGGCATGATGATGCGCAACTATGCAGTGCTCTGACGGGCAATCATTCGAAGACGCTGACGCCCCAAGGCGTGTCGCCGACCGCGATGTCCTTGATGCGGACGTTCTTCGCCGTATCGATAACCGACACGCTGTTGGACCTGCCATTCGCGACGTAAAGCTTTGCGCCGTCGCGCGTCAGGGCCATATTCCAGGGTCGCTTGCCGACCTGAATCGTCGCGGTGACCATATCGGTCGCGGTGTCGATCACCATGACGTTGCCGTCGCCACCGTTGGTGAGATAGAGCCGCTTGCCGTCCGGATGCATAATCAAGCCGTTGGAGCGGAGGCCGGCTTTGATCGTGCCCGCGACCTTGTGCTGGCGCGCGTCGAGCACATAGACGGTGTCAGCTCGCTCGCAAGCGACGTAGGCCTTCGCGCCGTCGGGTGTGAACGCGATGCCGCGCGGCCGTGTGCCGACTTTGAGCTGCGCGACGAGCTTGCGGCCCGCGACATCGATGACATCGACCTTGTCGTCTTCCTCGGCGCTGACGTAGACGAACCGTCCGTCGGGGGAGAACACGGCGTGTTCGGGGTTGTCGCCCTTGATCTTGACTCTGAACGCCACGGTATCGGTCGTGGTGTCGATGAAAGCGACGCTGTTGGTAAGCTCGACCGCCGCGGCCACCAGTTTGCCGTCGGGCGAGATGTTGACGCCTTCGGGCGACTCGCCGAGATCGATCCGCTTCGCCACTGCACGCTTTGCGAGATCGATCACCAGCAACCCGTTGTTCGGCTGGTCCGAGACGTACGCGATCTTTCGGGATGCGTCGATCGCCGCGCCGCGCGGCTTGCCGCCGGTCTTGATTTCGCCGACGACTTCGTCGCGGTCGGTATCGATCAACGAGATCGTGCCGCTGTTCTCGTTGCCCACCAAGGCGAGCCCGGCCCAGGCCGGGGTCACTGCGAGGGTGGTGAGCAACAACGCGGGCCCGAACGTCCTGGAAGTTATCGAGGTCATCATCATGGGTCCTTTAAGATGCACCGGCTCGCGGTCGTACGAGTCAAGAATAATATACCGACGTTGGAGGGTCAATGAAGCGCGCACTGGCTGACCTCCTCGCAGTCGCTTGCGTCACTATTGCCACATTTGTCGGCGCCGCGCGAGGCGTCCATGTTCGCAGTCGACGATCCCGTGTGGTGACCCGCCCACTCGCCTGCCAGTGGGCGAAGAGCGTAGTGTCGTTGCTCGCCCACTCGCGCATCAGTGGGCGAGTATCCCAGACTTCCTACTGCACCGGACTACACCGAGACGCTGCATTACACTAGCGGATCAAGCGCGAGGACCGTCCCCGTTAACCATGTGCACAGAGTGCATTCGCAAATTCGCCACGATGCAGAGCCGTTGGCTTTACGTGGCCACCGCCTCGTTGTTCCTGGCGGTCGCGCCACAACGGCCTAGCGCCGCTGATTGGCCTGGCTACGAGAAGCTGACGCGCGAACAGGTGGTCGCCGCGTTGGCCAAGGCGTCGAGTTCCGCGCCAGCCAATTTCTATGCTAAGAACCTCTCCAACTTGGATCTTTCGGGCATCGATTTCAAGGCCGCCAATCTCAGCGCAGCGGTTCTGAACGGGAGCAACCTTACCAACGCCAATCTTTCCCGATGCAATCTCACGGTCAGCTTTGCCGAGGGAGCGAACTTGACCAACGCCAACCTGCAAGGCGCGATGATGTTTTCGATGCAGCTTCAAGGTGCCACGCTGAAAGGCGCTAATCTCTCGGGCGCTCGTTTCATCGGCGACCTGCGGGGGGCAAATCTGGAGAGGGCGGTGCTCGCGAAGATGGACGGCGCCGCCGACATGAAGAACCAATCGATGGGGCTCATGCGAGCGAACGTCGTCTCTGCCAACCTGAGAGGCGCGGATCTTTCGCGTGCGGATTTCTCGCGCGCCGATTTCAGCTTCTCGGACTTGTCAGGCGCCAACCTCGCCGGCGCGAAGTTGCACGGGGTCGAGTTCAGCGGCACTGATTTACGACGCGCCGACCTCAGCGGCGCCGATTTGACCGGCTCGAAGTTCATCGACACCGATTTCGCTGGCGCCAAGCTCACCGATGCCGATTTTACCTCAGCTACTTTTCGCGGCGTACGAGGAATGGATCAAGCGAACACGCAAGGGGCACGCGGACTCGAGGCCGTGAGGAGATGACGCAACCGGTTGTCTGGATGTGAATCGAAGAGCCACCGGCGGCGCTCGAGTGGTTGGCGGGCTATCACCGCGTCCAGCCGCAGGAGCTGAAACCCTCCTATACACCTTTCCGCAAGCGGAAGCCGTGCGACACGCTTTCCGCGTTGCGTCAGGCCTCGACTCGATGGTAGTCGGCGAAGCGGCGCTCGATGCGGGCTTTGACGCCCATCACGCGGGACCTTCAGGCATGCCCCGGCTCGCGTGGGACGAAGGGGCGTTTCCTATCGCTCTTATATTTGCGCCCTTTTTGCTGGGCATGATAACCTTAAGATACTGATCGCAGCCCCAGCCCGCCATACTAAGGCAAGGCACCATGCGGTACAAGCGTGTCGCATCGGCGCCCGAAGCTTTTCTGTGGCAACATCCTGCGCAGATACTGTCGGGAGCAGAAGTGGGACGGAGACTTGGACGACTGATCGCGCCACTCGCAATCGCGGGGCTTGCGTGCGTCCACGCGACGGCCGCGGAACCGAAGTCGCTCGCGCTCATGGACTTCGAACTGATCGACGAGATGCGCTCGTTCTCCACCGAGCAGGCGCGCCGGGAAGTCGACCGGCGGATCGACCTGATCACGACCGAGCTGGCGAAAGAGCTGGAGGGCCGCGGCATGTACCGCGTGCTCGATCGCGCCCCCGCGGCGCAGTTCATCGAGCGGCTCAAGGCTTCGCACGAGCTGCGCGCTTGCAACGGCTGCGAAATCGATATCGGCAAAGCGCTCGGCGCCGAGCGCATCGCGCTGTGCTGGGTGCAAAAGGTGAGCAACCTGATCCTGAACATCAACGTCGAAGTCCGCAGCGTAGCGACGGGCGAGACCCTCTACGCCAAGTCGGTCGATATCCGCGGCAATACCGACGAGACATGGCTGCGCGGCGTGCGCCGACTGGTCGAAAATATCCAGGAACGCAATCACCATTTGCGCTGAAAGGCCGTTTTCGTGCACGCGAGCCTCGCTTGCCTGAACGCGATCATCGGGCGCAAGATATGTCATCACGCGTTTTATCCAAGCCCTAAATCCAAAAGGAGGAGTCATCATGAGTAGCGTCAAGATACATCCGGCGGTTGACGGTGGACTGAAACCCGCGGCAAAGAACTTTTCAGGCGGGACGCTGTTGTGCAATTGCTCGCAGAACAAGGTCGAGATAGCGATCAAAGGACAGTGTGCGCACAATCACGTGTGCGGCTGCACCAAGTGCTGGAAACCGAAAGGGGCGCTGTTCTCGCAGGTCGCCGTCGTCGGGCGCGACAACCTCAGCATCAAGGCGAACGGGAACAAGCTCGCGGTCGTGGATTCCAAGGCAACGATCCAGCGGCATGCCTGCAAAGAGTGCGGCGTCCACATGTATGGCCGGATCGAGAACAAGGGCCATCCGCTATACGGATTTGATTTCATTCACACCGAGCGCTCGAACGAATCGGGCTGGGCGCCGCCTGAATTTGCGGCATTTGTCTCCTCGATCATCGAATCGGGTGCAAGCCCCGCTGACATGGGTGCGGTCAGGGCAAGGTTGAAAGAATTGAAGCTCGAGCCTTACGATTGCCTGTCCCCGGCCCTGATGGATTTCATCGCGACTCAGCTTGCCAAGGCCTCCGGCGCGCTGCGTGCGTGACGCACCTGCGTTTACAGATTGCGGGCGTGAAATCGAAGGTGATCGTCGATAAAGCTCGCGATGAAAAAGTAGCTGTGGTCGTAACCCGCTTGCAGGCGAAGATCCAGGGGCACACCGGACTGCCTGCAAGCTTCTTTTAACAGCTCGGGCTTGAGTTGACTCTCCAGAAACTGGTCGCTCGTGCCCTGATCGACCAGAAGGACCGGCCCGCTCCATCCGCGAGCCTCGATCAGGGCGGTCGCGTCATAGTCCCGCCAGAGGGCGCGATCGGCTCCAAGATACCCGGTCAGCGCTTTTTCTCCCCAGGGGCAGCGCATCGGTGAGCAGATCGGGGCAAAGGCCGACACCGACTTGTAGGTGTCCGGATTTTTGAGCGCAAGGGTCAGCGCGCCGTGCCCGCCCATGGAATGGCCGAAGATGCCCGTGCGCGCGGGATCGACGGGAAACGTGGATTCAACCAGCCGGGGTAATTCCTTCGCAACGTAGGAATACATCCGGTAGCCTCGCGACCAGGGCGCTTGAACGGCGTCCACGTAGAATCCGGCGCCCGTGCCGAAATCGTAGCTCTCGTCTTCGCCGGGAATCTTCAGGCCGCGCGGGCTGGTGTCCGGCACGACGATGGCGAGCCCGAGCTCCGCGGCCACGCGCTGCGCGCCCGCCTTGACGATGAAATTCTCTTCCGTGCAGGTGAGGCCTGAAAGCCAGTAGAGCACGGGCACGGCGTGCGCTTCCGCCTGCGGCGGAAGAAATACGCCAAAGCGCATGACGCACGCGGTTTCGCGCGACTCGTGGCTGTAGACGCCCTGGACGCCGCCGAAGCATTTATTACGGGAAACGGTCGTGATCGCCATCTTCGAGCAGCGCGAACCTGCGTGCGCCCCGGCGTCAGTAGACCACGACCGAGCGTATGGATTTGCCCTCGTGCATCAGCTCGAAGCCCTGGTTGATGTCGGCGAGCTTGAGCTTGTGCGTGATCAGGTCATCGATGTTGATCTTGCCCTCCATGTACCAGTCGACGATCCTCGGCACGTCGCGCCGGCCCTTGGCGCCGCCGAACGCGGTGCCTTTCCATACGCGGCCCGTGACGAGCTGGAACGGGCGCGTCTTGATCTCCTGGCCTGCGCCCTCGTGGCCGAGAATTGCCGGGAACAAGCCCTCGGGGTCGGAGCCCGAGCGCGTGAATTCGTCGGTATGGCAGATGCCGGTCGCCTTGATCTCGACCGGCACTTCGCCGGCTTTCGGCCCCTGCAACTGCACGGTTTCGATCGTTAAAGCTGCGCCCGCCTTATGAGCGACCGCTGCGCGAACATCCATGGTTCACTCCCCTTGAATTCGATTAGAATCGGAACACTGCGCAATTATGGAACGCAGGCTGCGGGATGTGCAACGAGTATAGATACGGCCCGCAAAATACGTGGGTCAACTCGTTGACTGATCGGCCTCGAAAATGCCTGCTCGGCTGGTGACCGCGGCGGGTTCCCGGTGCACAATCGGGTGCGCGTTGCGGTCGACGATTCGGAAGGCAGAGCTCGCCGATACCGGCAAGATCCGGCGGCGAGATTTACGTGAAAAAGCGCTGACGTGGAGACAGGAAAATCCAGAAGGGCGCGAACTTCCTGTCGAGTTTCCTGCGCGCCTTCGCCCCGCTGCGTCGAAAGGTCTACGCAGCTACCGAAAGGAAATCCCGAGCCGCTTCCGTGTGGTCGGGGTGGATGAGAGGCACCGAACTCACATCGGTACGAAACGAACTAACGCCACCGTTACTGTGGTAATTGCGACAAACATTCCCCGTGAGTTTCTTCCGCATTGCCGTCCTAGTCACTGACTTTCAGGCAATCCCCCATCGGTATCATGGCAGTCGTTCGATGAACTCGCTCAAAGAAGACGCTAAGCGACCGAAGCTCGGGTTGTACATCAGTCGTCGTATCACGCCCTTCTTCAGATTTTCGTCGGTAAGTTCACCCAAATAGTCTTCTTTCTTGTCCTTGCACTGGCGGTACTTGTCCGGCAACTTGGGAAAGTAATGTAAGCAATTTGCATAGTCACCGTTGATACCGTAATGAGGATCGCCTTCCGGAAGAACCAGAGCGGTATGCGCGGAACTGAGGATGCGCCGGTCCGGAAAGGAACTCTTGACCAGCGTCACTTTTTCTCTCGAGACGCCGGGCGCCTGGAAATCGTCCTTCGTACTATACAGAACGAACGCGTTGACCGGATGAATGGCATCTTTGAAGAATTCGACCGTTGCCTGAGTCATGACAGAACTGTCATCTTCGCTTGCTGCAATAAACACCGGCAGCATGTATCGTTTCAGTTTGAGAAGGTCGCGCTGGATTTGCTGGGTAAGCAAATGAATTTGATCCGCAGCATTGGCTGGGAACGATTCATATTTGTACGGATCAACGTCAGGCATTATGTCGATCCACTTGGTTCTCGGCGCAAACCAACTATAGGCTTCATGCCAGTTCGCCATGATGCCGAGCGGCGATATGCGTATCGCCGGCGAGAACAAGAACAGCCCCCTCACCCGGTCGTCTTGCAGACTCTGGTACACGCTTAGCGCACCGCCGGTGGAAAATCCCAGCAGATAGACCTCGTCCACCTCGTCCGCCAAGGCGTTCACACCAAAGGCGGTGGCTTTCGCCCACTCTTGCCAGGTGACTTCAACAAGGTCGCCGGGACGGGTGCCATGCCCCGGAAGCAGACTTGCCATGACGCGAAAGCACTGCTTTTGGAAAACCTCGCCCAAAGCGCGCATGAAATAGGGTGAGTCCGTTAGTCCATGCGTCATCAGCACGCCGCGACGATAAGGATGCGTCCGGCCCCGACGGCATTCTGCCCCGGGTTTCAGCTCGAATGGGCTATTACCTTCCAGAACGGCATCTCGTCCGGCCCCCCGCAGATCCAGTCGGGCAGCCTTGATTACATCCTTTGTTCGCAAGATGTAGTCAGTGAAAGTTTTTCCCGAAAACTCGAAGCGGCTGTTGAGACCCGACGGTTGGTGTCGCTCCGCCAAAGGTATATCCTCCGCGGATCTTGCGGCGGCGGGCCAAGCCGCGAGCATGACAATCAATGCTCGCAAAATGGCTCTTCGCACCCTCACCTTCGTTTCTTCAGCGCATGCACGATTCATGGCGTGACGCGAAAGAGATCAAACTTTAAGGGCGCCCTTAACCTTGTCGTCTTGCGCCTTCATTACTTCCAGGAACGCGCCCGAAATCCAGCGCCGCTCCGCCTCCCAGTAGTCAGAACGCTTCCGCCCCTCTGCCACCGCATTTGCGGCAAGTGTCAAGAGGACTGCTTGCTGCTTCTGTGACTGATATTGATCGGTGGGCAATCCGCCCCAGTCAATCACTGTATCTAGCGGTTTCCCTTGTGCGTCTGTCCGAAATGGCTCGTAGAACAGTCTGTCCTCTGCCGTAAATCGGCGAACTGTCCTGCCGTCGTACTTGTCGACAACGGTTATCGCGGTGGCGGGACGATAGACTACGGCGAACAGCGTTGCCCCCTCCCGGTTTGCCGTGTCGATGCTCGTCAGGATGTAGTGTTCCGGATCTCTGACACCGTAACGTTTAAGAACTTTCTGGAAATAATCCGAAGCATGTCTCATCCTGCGAAATACTTCCCCGGTATCACCCTCCGGTCCGACTTGATTGAGACGCTTTCCGTAGGCTGACTCATAGGTATCGTCGAGTGTTACCTTTGCCTGCGCCTTTGCCAATCCGTCGTTGATCGCGACGAGGCTGGTTCCGGCGTAATAGGGCAGCGCGGCTATGCCCTCAAGCAGACCAGCGGCAATCTGGAACGGCGCCAAAACAAGATGGCCGATACCCTTGAACATTCCGATAAAGCCCCGCTCAAGATCGGGTCCCCCGCGCTGGGAAGGAGCGGCGCAGGACGCAAGCAAGAATACTGCGATCGCAAGCAGCCAGGATAATCTCTTAGTTTTCATAAGGCGTCCTCCCTCAATAGGTTCCCAAAACGTAGGTTCCCAAAACGTAGGTTCCCCAAACGTAGGTTCCCAAAACGCAGCGGTTTATTATACACGTGCAGGCCTGCGAGCTTCACGCTGAAGCCGCAGAACAGCCGGCGGCGAGCCGGCTTTTCTTCCGGGTGAATCAGGCAGCGACGGTCGCGCTTTTCCTGATACCGGCGTCGGCAGCGAGCGCCGCTGCCTTGTCGGTGTTCTCCCAGGTGAATTCCGGCTCGTCGCGGCCGAAGTGGCCGTAGGCGGCGGTCTTCTCGTAGATCGGGCGCAGGAGATCGAGCATCTGGATGATGCTCTTGGGGCGCAGGTCGAAATGCTTCGACACCAGCGCTGAGAGTTTTTCGTCCGATATTTTCCCGGTGCCGTAGGTCGTGACCATCACGCTGGTCGGCTTGGCCACGCCGATGGCGTAGGACACCTGCACCAGGCATTTGGTGGCAAGACCCGCCGCCACGATGTTTTTCGCCACGTAGCGCGCGGCGTAGGCCGCCGAACGGTCAACCTTGGACGGGTCTTTTCCGGAGAATGCGCCGCCGCCGTGCGGAGCCGAACCGCCGTAGGTATCGACGATGATCTTGCGTCCCGTCAGGCCGCAGTCGCCCTTGGGCCCGCCGATCTCGAAGCTGCCGGTCGGGTTGACCAGGTATTTGACCGGACCTTTCATGAGGTTCCTGGGCAGCACCGGCTTGATGACGGTTTCGATGATCGCTTCCTCGATCTCCTTGTGCGTCATGCCGGGCCTGTGCTGGGTGGAGAGCACGACGGTTTCGATGGCGTCAGGCTTGCCGTCGGTGTAACGCAACGTCACCTGCGATTTGGCGTCCGGACGCAGCCAGGGCAGGCGGCCGTCCCGGCGCACCTCGGACTGGCGCTCGACCAGGCGGTGCGCCAGATGGATCGGCATGGGCATCAGCTGCGGCGTCTCGTCGCAGGCATAGCCGAACATCAGGCCCTGGTCGCCCGCGCCCTGATCGAGATCGAGGCCTTTGCCCTCGTCCACGCCTTGCGCGATGTTCTGCGACTGCTCGCCGTAGGCCAGGATCACGGTACAGGTATGGGCGTCGAAGCCGATCGCCGGATCGCTGTAGCCGATGCGCTTGATGGTCTTGCGCGCGACGTCCCGGAAGTCGATGTTTTTCGCATCGGTGGTGATTTCGCCCGCGAGCACCACGAGATTATCCTTGACCAGGGTCTCCGCGGCGACGCGGGAGCGCTTGTCCTGGGCTAAAATGGCATCCAGAATGGCGTCGGAAATCTGGTCGGCGACTTTGTCCGGGTGGCCTTCGGAAACCGATTCGGACGTGAAAAGAAAGCTGCTCATGCGCGCGCAATTCCCTGCGAAAAAGGGGACGCCAGTCTAACATAGCTGCCCGAAGCGCCCAACCCACTTCCATCCCACTTTCGTCCCACCTACATGGCATTCTTGCTGCGGGTCGCGGCGCGTTTTCCCCTGCCGCTGCTGCACGCGCTCGGCGTCGTGCTCGGCTGGATCGTCTACCTGGGTTCCGGCCGCTATCGCAGATATCTCAGGCAGAATCTCGAAGCAGCGGGCCTCTACAATTCCCGCCTGCGCGGCATTGTCGTCGCGGAAGGCGGCAAGGCCGTCCTTGAGCTTCCGGCCATCTGGCTGCGCCCGCACGAAGCCGCGGCTGATCTCGTCGTCGAGGTGAGCGGATGGGAATTCGCCGCGAGCGGCGCGAAGATCGGCAGAGGCGTTATCTTTTTGACCCCGCACGTCGGCTGCTGGGAAGTGACGGCGCAGTACATCAGCCGCCGCATGCCGATCACCGTGATGTACAGCCCGCCCAAGGTGAAGGCTTTGGAGCCCCTTATGCTTGCCGGCCGCAACCGCGGAGCGATGATGAAAAGCGTTCCCGCCGACCTGCGCGGCGTGCGCGCGATGCTAAAAGCGCTCAGGCGCGGGGAGGCCATCGGGATGCTGCCCGACCAGGTGCCGGGAACGGGCGAAGGCGAGTGGGTCGAGTTCTTCGGCAGGCAGGCGTACACCATGACCCTCGTCGGGCGGCTTGCCGAGAAGAGCGGCGCGCCGGTTCTGCTGTGCTATGCGGAGCGCCTGGCCAGGGGCAGGGGCTATCGCTTTGTCGTCGAGCCCATGCTCGTGCCGCGGCCGCCAGAGTCGCCCGTGCGGGCGCTCAACCGGTCGCTGGAGCAAATGATCCTGCGCTGCCCGGAGCAGTACCTGTGGAGCTACAACCGCTACAAGGTGCCGGCGGGAGTGAATCCTCCGGGCAAGAAGTGAATGCTGAGGGGTGAATGGGGCGAATCGCGATAGTGCGCATCGGTCTCGCGCTGGTATGGCTTCTGCACTTTCTGCCGCTTTCGGTGCTTGCGCCGGTCGGTGAAGCCGTGGGCACCGTGCTGTACTTCCTCGGGCGCGAGCGCCGCAAGGTTTGTCTGACCAACCTTTCGCGCTGCTTTCCGGACATGCCGGAGAAAGAACGCGTCGCACTCGCAAAAGCGCACTTCCGCGCCTTCGGCCGCAGTGCGCTGGAGCGCTCGATTTTGTGGTGGGCACCGCGCGAGCGCGTGATGCGGCTGGTGCGCATCGTCGGGCTGGAACAGCTGGCCGCACTCAAGGGACAACCCGTCATACTGCTCGCGCCGCACTTCGTCGGGCTCGATGCGGGATGCTCCCGCCTCATCTGCGAGATCGACATGGCGGGGATCTACGCGAAACAGAAAGACCCGGTCTTCAACGCATTGCTTCTCTCCGGGCGCACGCGCTTCGGGCGCCAGCGCGCGTTCTCCCGACAGGAAGGGGTGCGTCCGGCGCTGGCCGCGCTGAAGGAGGGGATTCCGTTCTACTATCTGCCCGATCTCGACTATGGCCCGCGCGACACCATTTTCGTGCCGTTTTTCGGCGTGCCCGCGGCGACGGTGAGCGGGCTGTCGAGGATGGTGCGAATCACGGGCGCGCGCGTCGTGCCCTGCGTGACGCGCATGCTGCCGGGCGGGGCAGGATACGAGCTGCACTGCTATCCGGCCTGGGAAAATTTTCC
>JBGPYQ010000207.1:0-6455 GCA_041493345.1 Gammaproteobacteria bacterium
AAAAAAGGCGAATCCCCCGTTCAAGATGGGCGGCACCGGCTCGAAGCGCGAGGACCACGTCCTCACCGTATTTCTCGAGAAGAAAACCGGCGCGAAGTTCGCCTACCTGCCTTACAAGTCGGGCGGCGAGGCGGCGACGCAACTCGTCGGCAACCACACTCAGTCGAACGTCAACAATCCGTCGGAGAATCTCGAAGTCTGGCGCGCCGGGCAGGTGCGCGCGCTGTGCGTGTTCGACAAGGAGCGCATCCAGTACAAGACCAAAGTCACCGACACCATGTCATGGAACGACATCCCGACCTGCAAGGATCAAGGCGTCGACGTGCAATATCTGATGCTGCGCGCGATGTTCCTGCCCGGCAAGGTGACCGCCGAGCAGACCGCGTTCTACATCGACCTGTTCAGGAAGGTGACCGGGACATCGGAATACAAGGATTACATGGAAAAGCAGGCGTTGAAGCCCGTGTTCCTCACCGGCAAGGACATGCTCAAGTTCCTGGAAGAGGATGACGCGCTCAACAAGAACCTGATGACCGAAGCGGGCTTCGTTGCCAACTAAAGGCGTGTTGCGGAATTGGATACGTAGCGTGCGCAGGGCGCACGCTACTCGAAGGTTAATTTTGCAACTCGCTCTAAGCCGCGCGCATTGGGAATAGTCGCTCCTCTGCCTCTGCACGCCCGCGTGCAGAGGCACCGGGGCGTCTTGCGCCATTTCTGAAGAATCCCATGTCAAAACCTGAAGCCGAAATCGTCGTCGAAGACCCGACCGCGCCGGCGAGCGATTCGCCGGCGGTGACCACCCATCGCACCGTCGACGTCGCCGTCTCGTTCCTGCTGCTGGCGCTTGCCGGGCTGCTCGCGTTCGACAACTGGCGCACCGGCATGGGGTGGGATGCGACCGGCCCGCAGGCCGGCTACTTGCCGTTTTATCTTTCGGTGATCCTCGCCTCCGCCTGCCTCTATGGCATTGGCAAGGAATTCCTGGCTCGCAGGCAAGCGGGCGAAACCTTTGTCACGCGCGACCAGCTTCGCCGCGTGCTGCAGGTATTCGTCCCGACCCTGCTCTTTTGCCTGCTTATGCAATGGCTCGGGCTCTACGTGGCAAGCTTTCTGCTGATCGCAGGCTTCATGGCGTTCATCGGACGGATCGCGGCCTGGAAGTCGCTGCTCACGGCGTTTCTCTTCTCGCTCATCATGTTCGTCACCTTCGAGATCGCGTTCGACGTCATCATGCCGAAGGGGCCCCTCGAAGCCCTGTTCGGCCGCTAGGGCAGGGTGCGATGGAGGCTTTCGGCCTTCTCCTTTACGGCTTCAGCGTCCTGCTGACATGGAAGACGCTCGCGCTCATGATGGTCGGCTTGATTCTCGGCATTTTCGTCGGCGTACTGCCGGGCCTGGGGGGCCCTAACGGCGTCGCGATCCTGTTGCCGCTCACCTTCACGATGGACCCGACCTCGGCCATCGTGATGCTCTCCTGCATCTACTGGGGGGCCCTCTTCGGCGGTGCGATCACTTCGATCCTGTTCAACATCCCGGGCGAGGCCTGGTCGGTGGCGACGACGTTCGACGGTTATCCGATGGCGCAGCAGGGAAAAGCCGCGGAAGCGCTGACGGCAGCCTTTACTTCGTCCTTCATCGGCTCGCTGGTAGCGGTGCTGCTCATCACCTTTCTCGCTCCCGGCATCGCTTCGTTCGCGTTACGATTCGGACCGCCGGAATTTTTCGCGGTCTATCTCCTCACCTTCTGCTCGTTCATCGGCCTGGGGCGCGAGGAGAAGCACAAAACCATCATTTCCATGGCGCTGGGCCTCTTGCTGGCCGGCGTCGGCATGGACACGGTTTCCGGCCAGCTGCGCATGACCTTCGGGTCGGACAATCTCCTGCGCGGCATCAACTTCCTGGTCGCGGTCATCGGCCTGTTCGGCATCAGCGAAATTCTGCTGACGATGGAGGAGCGCCTCGCGCTGCGCGGCCACGCCGCCAAGATCAGCCTGCGCGTGGTGCTTAAAGTGTGGAAAGAGCTGCCGCAGTACTGGGTGACGCTGCTGCGCTCCTCCGCGATCGGATGCTGGCTCGGCATCACGCCGGGCGGCGCGATCGCGGCCTCCTTCATGAGCTACAACCTTGCCAAGCGTTTCTCCAAGGACAAGGATTCGTTCGGGAAGGGGCGCATCGAAGGCGTATTCGCGCCGGAGACCGCGGCGCATGCGTCCGGCACCGCCGCCCTTTTGCCGATGCTTGCGCTCGGCATTCCGGGCTCCGGCACGGCGGCCATTCTGCTGGGCGGCCTGATGGTGTGGGGGTTGAACCCGGGGCCGTTGCTGTTCGTCGAGCACAAGGGTTTCGTCTGGGGGCTGATCGCGTCGATGTATCTCGGTAATGTGGTCGGTCTGATCCTCGTGCTCACGACCGTGCCAATCTTCGCCGCCGTCCTGCGAGTGCCGTTCTCGGCCATCGCGCCGATGATCGTGGTGTCGTGCGCGATCGGTGCCTACGCAATCCAGAACGCCATGTTCGACATCTGGCTCATGCTCATTTTCGGGGTCGTCGGCTATGCATTCAAGAAGATCGGCATTCCGCTCGCCCCCTTCACGCTCGCGCTCGTGCTCGGCAACCGGGCCGAGGATTCCTTTCGCCTCTCGATGATCGGGGCGGGGGGCGATATGCGCGTGTTCTGGTCCAACAGCCTGGTCGGCTCGATCACCACGCTGGCGCTCACCTTGCTCTTCTGGCCGATCGTTTCCGGCGGGATCGCGCGGGTTCGGAGCGCGTTCCGGCAGGACGTGAAGCCTCTGGCCTGATGTCCGGGAAAATTCTTTCAGCCCGCGACGGCGGCATCGCCACGGTCACACTCTCCAACCCGAAGCGCATGAACGCACTCAGCCTCGGGATGTGGGCAGAGCTCGGCGATATCATGCGCGGTCTCCACGCCGACGAATCGCTGCGCTGCGTCGTGCTTCGCGGGGCGGGAGAAAAGGCCTTCGCCGCCGGCGCCGACATCTCCGAGTTCGAAAAGGCGCGCGCCAACACCAGGATCGCGAAGAAATACGGCGAGACCATCGAAGGCACGATGCGTGCCGCCGCCGAATGCCGGCACCCGACACTCGCCATGATTCACGGCGTGTGCGTCGGGGGCGGGCTGGAAATCGCTTCGCAATGCGATTTGCGCATCTGCGGAGCGTCGAGCCGCTTCGGCATCCCGATCAACAAGCTTGGGCTCGTCGTGGGCTACGGCGAAATGAGCGGGCTGATCAATCTCATCGGCCGTGCTGCGGCGCTCGAGATCCTGCTCGAGGGGCGCGTGTTCGGTGCGCAAGAAGCGAAGGAGAAACACCTGGTGAATCGCGTCGTGCCCGACGACAAAGTCGAAGAGGAAGCGATGGCTGCGGCGCGGCACATCGCCGAGGGCGCGCCGCTGGTTGCGCGCTGGCACAAGAAATTCGCGCGGCGGCTGGCCGATCCGCGCCCGCTCACCGAGGCCGAGCGCGACGAGGGCTACGCTTGCTTCGACACCGAGGACTACCGCATCGGCTTCAAGGCCTTCCTCGCCAAGCGCAAGCCTGAATTCAAGGGGCGCTGATGGCCCCCTCACCCGCGCTCAGCGGCCGCGAAAAACGGGCTTTCTCTTTTCCAGGAACGCGGCGCGCCCTTCGCGGTAATCGTCGCTGCCGAAACAGGCGTCGATCATCGTCTGCACCGTGCGTATGTCGCGTTCGGCCCGGTCCTTGTGGCCCTCTATGAGGGTGCGCTTCGTTGCGGCGATGGTGAGCGGCGCGTTTTCGCTCACACTGGCGCAGTACTCCGCCACCACCTTGTCGAATTCAGCTCGCGGCACGACGCGGTTGACGAGCCGCATATGCAGCACTTCCGCCGCCGAGTAGCGCCGCGCGGTAAATACGAATTCCGCGCAGTAGGCCTGGCCGACCACCTCGGCCAGGCGCAAGGCGCTTGCGTACGAATAGCACATGCCCAGGCGTGCCGCCACCATCGAGAACATCGCTTTGTCCGAGCAGATGCGCAGGTCGCAGTGGATGGCGATTTCCAGCCCCCCGCCGATACAGACTCCCTGAATGCAGGCGAGCGTGGGCTTTTGGGCGTTGAGCAGCGCAGCGTTGGCGCTATCGACAACCTGGTTGTAACTCGCGGTCGCGCCGATCGAATCGCGCATGCCTCCGAACTCCGATATGTCCGAGCCTGAGATGAATGCTTTATCGCCGTCGCCGCGCAGGGCAATCACCCGCACCGCGCTGTCGCGCTCCAACTGCGCCACCGCTTCCGGCACGCCGCGCCACATCTCATAGGTGAGGGCGTTGTGCTTGGTCGGGTTGGAAAAGACAATCCATCCGGTCGCACCCTCGCGGCGCGTGATCAGCTCGGCCATGCATCCTCCTCAAATGACCTTCTTGTGCCGCAACTCCTCGATGTCGGCCGCCGAGTAACCCAACTCATCCAGCACCTCCGCCGTGTGCGCCCCCAGTTCGGGGGTCGCCGATGCGATCGTGGCGGGCGTGCGCGAGAGCTTCACCGCCTGGTTGACGATGCGGATCTCGCCGAGCTTCGGATGCTTCACCCTGGCCGCAGCCTCGAGGTGCTGCACCTGCGGATCGGCAAACATCTGGTCGATCGCGTAGATCGGGCCCGAGGGCACGCCGGCCTGGTTGAGTATTGTGATCCAGTCTCCCGAAGTCTGCGCGGCGAGCGTCGCGTTCAGCTCGGCGTTGAGCGCCACGCGGTTCCTGGAACGGTTCGCCTCGCCCATGAAGTCGGGGCGCTCGATGAGGTCCTCGCGCTTGATCGCCCGGCACAGGCGCTTCCAGATGCCTTCGCCCGTGACGGCGACGTTCATGTACCCGTCCTTTGTTCTGTAGGCCGAGGTCGGCATGCTGGTCGGATGGTCGTTGCCGGCCTGCCCCGGCACCTCGCCTTTCATCAGGTAGCGCGCCGCCTGGAAATCGAGCAGCGCGATCTGCGACATCAGCAACGAGGACTGCACCCACTGGCCCTGTCCCGATGCTTCGCGCTCGAGCAGCGCGGTCATGATCCCGAGCGCGGCGAAGAGGCCTGCCGAGAGATCCGCGATCGCGGTGCCGGCGCGCACCGGTCCCTGCCCGGGAAATCCGGTGATCGACATGAACCCTCCCATCCCTTGCGCGATCTGGTCGAAGCCCGGCCGGTCGCGGTAGGGACCGTCCTGGCCGAAGCCGGAAATGCTCGCGAGAATGATGCGCGGGTTCGCTTTCTTCAGCGACTCGTAATCGACTCCGAGGCGGAACTTCACGTCCGGGCGGTAATTCTCGACCACCACGTCGGCGGTCTTCGCGAGCTTCATGAAGATCGCGACCCCTTCGGCCGCCTTCAGGTTGAGCGTCATCGAGCGCTTGTTGCGGTGCAGGTTCTGAAAATCCGGGCCGTCCCGCGGCCCGCCCATGCTCTCGTACCCTTCCGTGCCCGGTGGCGTCTCGATCTTGATGACGTCCGCGCCGAAATCGGCAAACTGCTTCACGCACGTCGGGCCGGCGCGCACGCGCGAGAGATCCAGTATGCGAAAGCGTGACAGCGCGGTGGATGCGGGGATGTGGGGCATGATCGTGGTATGCGCGCCGCTCCCGCGGCAGGCACCGGCGATTATGGCGACTGCGTGCCCGCCTCGCAAGCGGGCATCGCTATAATACCGTCTCGCCTCGCACACTCCGCCGAGAATTTCACATGTCCGCGCGCGAACACGACCTGAGGGAGATTCGCGACGCCGTCGCCAGGATTTGCGCGACTTTCCCGATGGATTACTGGCGCGGGCTGGACCGCGAGCGGCGCTACCCGGCGGAGTTCGTGCGCGCGCTCACCGAAGCCGGGTGGCTTGCCTGCCTCATCCCCGAGGAATACGGCGGCTCGGGTCTGAGCCTCAGCGCCGCGGCGGCGATCCTCGAGGAAGTGCAGCGAAGCGGCGCCAACGGGGCGGCCTGCCACGCGCAGATGTACATCATGGGCACGCTTCTGCGGCACGGCAGCGCGGCGCAGAAGAGGAAATACCTGCCCAGGATCGCGACGGGAGAACTCCGGCTGCAGGCGTTCGGGGTCACCGAGCCCACTGCAGGCAGCGACACTTCCTCGATCGGCACCACCGCCGTCAGGAAGGGCGACCGCTACGTCTTCAACGGCCAGAAAGTCTGGACCTCGCGCGCCGAGCATTCCGACCTGATGCTGCTGCTTGCGCGTACCGCGCCGCGCGAGCAGGGCGAGAAGAAGACCGACGGCCTGTCGGTGTTCATTGTGGAAATGAAGCAGGCGCTGGGCAAGGGCCTCACGATCCGGCCGATCCGCACCATGATCAACCACGCGACGACCGAGATATTTCTGGACAACGTCGAAGTACCCGCGGACAACCTCGTGGGCGAGGAAGGCAAGGGCTTCCGCTACATCCTCGACGGCATGAACGCCGAGCGCATCCTGATCGGCGC
>JBGPYQ010000158.1:0-7800 GCA_041493345.1 Gammaproteobacteria bacterium
CCTGGCAGGCGACGTTCGGCGCGAGCACCTTGATCATCGCGATCTCTGCGCGCGCGGCCTTGTTGCCGACCGTGTCCATCATCCAGGCGGCCTTCAGCACCAGCAGCCGCGCCGAATCGATCATGATGCGCGCCTCGGCGATGCGCTCCTGCGTCACCGTCTGCTCGGCGATGGGCTTGCCGAAGGCGACGCGCGAAAGGCTTCTCTTGCACATCAGTTCGAGAGCGCGCTCGGCGACGCCGACGAGGCGCATGCAATGGTGGATTCGCCCCGGGCCGAGCCGCCCCTGCGCGATCTCGAAACCGCGGCCTTCTCCGAGCAGCATGTTCGATGCCGGCACGCGCACGTCTTCGAGCGCGATGTCCATGTGCCCGTGCGGCGCGTCATCGTAGCCGAAGACGCTCAAGGGGCGAAGCACCCTGACCCCGGGCGCATCGCCCGGCACGAGAACCATCGACTGCTGGGCGTGCCTTGCCGCGCCGGGGTCGGTCTTGCCCATGACGATGAAAATCCTGCAGCGCGGATCGCCCGCGCCGGATGACCACCACTTGCGGCCGTTGATGAGGTAGCCGGTCGCGTCGCGCTCGATGCGGCACTGGATGTTGGTGGCGTCGCTTGAGGCCACATCCGGCTCGGTCATGAGGAACGCCGAACGGATCTCGCCGCGCAGCAGCGGATCGAGCCACTGCCTTTTCTGTTCCTCGCTGCCGTAGCGCTCGAATGTCTCCATATTGCCGGTGTCCGGCGCCGAGCAGTTGAAAACCTCCGGCGCCCAGTGCACGCGCCCCATGATTTCGCACAGCGGCGCGTATTCGAGATTGGAAAGGCCCTCGGGCGCGCGCGCTGAGCGCGGCAGGAACAGGTTCCAAAGGCCTTCGGCGCGCGCCTTGGGCTTCAGCTCCTCGATGAGCCGGGTCGGCACCCAGGGATTGCCTTTTGCGCGGTTCGCCTCGACTTCCTCGTGGAAGCGGCGCTCGTTCGGATAGATGTGCGCGTCCATGAAGCGCGCGAGCTTCGACTGCAGCGTTTTTACTTTGTCCGAATACGCGAAATCCATGCTCCGTCCCGATGTTTGTTGTCATTCCCGCGTAAGCGGGAATCCAGCATTTGCCGAAAGTCACTGGACTCCCGCCCCCGATCGCAGTCGAGGGCAGGCTTGCGCGGGAGTGACGCTGCATTCAGTTCGCTCTCATCGCCCTTTCCGCGTATTTCCAGCCCAGCTCGGCGAGCGGCCGGGCGCGCCCGCCCGCATCGAGCGCCTGCGCGCTCGCCGCCGTGCCCTCGAGCGCGCGCTTCATCACCCCCTGCAGGATGGCGGCAATGCGGAACAGGTTGTAGGCGAGGTAAAAATCCCAGTGCTCGATGCTCTCCCGACCGGTGCGTGCGCAGTATGACGCAATGTAACGCGCCTCGCCCGGAATGCCGAGCGCTTCCAGGTCGAGGCCCGCGATTCCGCGGAACTGTCCCGGCGGGATATGCCAGGCCATGCAGTGATAGGAAAAATCCGCGAGCGGGTGGCCGAGCGTGGACAGCTCCCAGTCGAGAATCGCGATGATTCTCGGCTCGGCCGGATGGAATATCAGGTTGTCCATGCGGTAGTCGCCGTGCACCACGGCGGTCTCCTCGCCCGGCGGGATGCGGTCGGGCAGCCAGGCGATCAGCCGGTCCATGGCCTCGATTTGCTGCGTCTCCGAAGCGCGATACTGCCTGCCCCAGCGGGCGATCTGGCGCGCAAAGTAATTTCCCGGCTTGCCGAAATCGACGAGGCCCGCCGCCCGGTAATCGATGCCGTGCAGCACCGCGATGACGCGGTTCATCTCGTCGTAGATCGCCGCGCGCTCCGCGGGCCCCAAGCCGGGGAGCGACGAATCCCACAGCACCCGCCCTTCGACGCATTCCATGACGTAAAACGCGCGGCCGATGACGCTTTCGTCCTCGCACAGGCAATAGGTCTTCGGCACCGGGACGCCCGCCTTGCCGAGCGCCGATATGACGCGGAACTCGCGCTCCACCGCGTGCGCCGAAGGCAGGAGCTTTGCCGCGGGCCCGGGCTTCGCGCGCAGGACGTAGTGCCTGCCTCCCGCCAGGAGGCGATAGGTCGGGTTGGACTGTCCGCCCCTGAACTGCTCGACGCTGAGCTGTCCTGAAAATCCCTCGATGCGTTCCCGGAGATAGCGCTCGAGCGTGCCGATGTCGAAGCGGTGGCGCTCCTGTACCGGCATCGTGCCGACGAAGTGCTCACTCAAGGGAATGACTCCTCCTGTTCCGGGGACTGTCGAAACACCGACGCTGACGGCAGGGGCTCGACGCCGCCCGGTATCAGCCTGCCCCACGCCTCTGAGGCGCCTTCTACTACGGCCATGGGAACCTGGCCCGCTTCATGCTTTACCAAGGTATCCACCGATCGCCGGTTGGCGTCGAACGGATTCAGAGAGAAAGGGCCTTTTATGATCGCGTCTTCTGTTCTGCTGTTTCAAGTCCTGCTCGCCGGGTTCCTCGCGGCGGGTTGCGCGCTGTGCCTGCTTCAGGTCCTGCGGCGGAATTTGTCGGCGGAGGCCACCCCGGACATGGAACGCTTCAGCTATGGCGCGGCGAACGATTTCGAAATTGATTACCGCCGCCTGCTTTTCAGGCGCGGCGCCCGTAGCACGCTTGCCGCGAGCTAACCGGCGGCATCATCGCCGGACTTTTCAATAGGCGGGCTTTTCCCGGAAGTACTGAAAGCGGTCGATCGAGCGCAGCTTGAGCTCGTGCATGTCGGAGCCCTGGAGCACGCGCAGCGGAACCTCGGTGCCCGCGGCTCCTAGCGACCAGACCTTGCGGTAAAGCTCCTCGTGGTTTCTTACAGTATCACCGCCGGCGCCGACGACGATGTCGCCGGTCCTGATGCCGGCCTTGTCCGCGGGGCCGTCGGGAGAAACCCGGGTGACGAACAGGCGCCCCTGTACTTCCTCGGTGGCCAGGCCCAGCCACGGACGCGGCGGACCGCTGCGGCGCCCTTTCTCGATGAGGTCCGCCAGAATGGGCTTCAACAGGTCGATCGGCACGAACATGTTTCCGGGGAGCGGCGTGCCCGGCTCCAGTGTGTCGCGCACCAGCAGCGAGCCGATACCGACCAGCTTCCCTTCGCGGCTCACCAGCGCCGCGCCGGCCCACTGCATGGTCGGCGGCGCGGTGAAGATCGCCGTGTCGAGCAGATATTCCCAGCTTCCGGTGAACTTGCGCTTGGAAACCACGTAAGCGAAGCTCGCCGCCTCGCGCCCGCCCGCCGGCAGGATCATCACCGGCTCGCGCACGGCGAGATCGGCCGCCTGCCCCATCGGCATCGGCTTCACCCGAAGCGGCACGCCCGCCTTCAGCAGGCCGAACCCACTCGCATGGTCATAGCCGATCAGCGTTGCCGGAGCCGTCCTGTTGTCCTGGGTAGTGACTTCGATGGATTCGGCCTCGATGACGATGTAGCCGATGGTGACAACGTGGCCGCGCTCGTCGATCACCACGCCGGTGCCTTCGCGGCTCTCGCCCAGGGTCGCGTTGCTGCGGGCATCGCGGATGGCCTTCATCCTGACCCGCACGACCGCCGCGAGCATTTCCTCGGCTTCTCTTTCAGTATGCGGCAGAGTCTGCTGGGTTTTCTCGACTCGCGGCTTGTCCTTCGATTCCGCTGCGCTCGCAGCGGCAGCAGCCAGGGCGCACAGCCAAACCGACGCGAGAAAAAGAACCCGGATGAGGATCATGATCAACTCCTGTCAGGCGCGGCGGCAGGCCTTTCGCCCGCACGTCGACTGCGTCCATTGTCATACTTAATCCGGCTGATTTCCAGTCCCCGGCGAGACCCGGAGCGGAGCTAAGCCTTGCTCCCCTGCGCTGGCCTGATCGCATTGCCGCGCAATCCCGGAGCCAGCGCCGGCTGGGCTATCATTCGCGCATGAGTCCGCAACGCGCCCTGTCCCTGTTCCTCAATCTCGGGCACACGCTCGACCACCTGCTCATGCTGATCTTTCCCACGGTGGTGCTGGCAATGAGCGCGGAACTCGGCCGCGGCTATGCCGACCTGTTGCCGCTCTCGCTCGGCGGATTCATCGCCTTTGGCGCGTGCTCCATCCCGGCCGGGTGGCTCGCCGACCGCTGGAGCCGCTTCGGCATGATGATCGTGTTCTTCCTCGGCATCGGCGCGGCGAGCATACTCACGGGCTTCGCGCGGGGCCCGGTCGAGATCGCGGCGGGCCTCACTCTCATCGGGGTCTTTGCCGCCATTTATCATCCGGTGGGCATCGCCATGCTGGTCGCGGGACACGAAAACGTCGGCCGCGTCCTCGGCGTGAACGGCGTGTTCGGGAACGTAGGGGTCGCCTTCTCGGCGCTGATCGCCGGCGCGCTCGCCGACACGGTCGGCTGGCGCGCCGCATTCATCGTCCCGGGCGCGGTGGCGCTCGCCGCGGGAGCCGCGTTCGTGCTGCTCGCGCGCGATCCGCGCCGCACGGCGCCGGCGCGCAGGATCGAGCCGCATAGGGTTTCCCGCGCCGACCTCGCCCGGGTGTTCGTGATCCTCACCGTCGCCACCGCCTGCGGCGGAGTGATCTTCAACGCCACCACCATCGCCATGCCCAAGGTGTTCGACGAGCGGCTGGCAGCGCTCGTGCATTCGAATCTCGGCATCGGCGTTCTGGTGTGCGGGGTCTATCTGATCGCGGCGATGGCGCAGCTCTGCGTGGGCTGGTGGCTGGACCACCGCTCGCTCAAGGCGGTTTTCGTGCCCATCGTCGCGCTGCAGGTGCCGCTACTCGCGCTCGCGGGTACGACCGAGAGCTACCTGATGCTGGCGGTCGCGGTGGTGATGATGTTCTTCGTGTTCGGGCAAATTCCGATCAACGATGCCATGATCGCGCGCTACACCGCAGAGGAATGGCGCGCCCGCGCCTACGCCGTGCGCTACGTCGTCTCGTTTTCCGCCAGCGCCCTCGCGGTGCCGCTGATCGTGTCGCTCTACAAATCCAGCGGCAACTTCAGGTTGATGTACTTTGTGCTCGGGGCCCTGGCGATGACGACCTTTCTCGCCGCGCTGTTTTTCCCGGCGGAGGACGCAAGGGCGGCGCGAGGCTGAATCGTCGTTCCTGCTATCGGCAATCGCGCTGGGTTTCAGGTCAGGAATCGGCTGCGTCATTCCAGCGAAATGCGATAATTGCGCTTCTTCGAGAGGCAGCGATGACCATTCCAAAAACCATGCGCGCGGTCGAGATCACCCAGCCGGGCGGGCCCGAGGTGCTCAAGCTTGGAACGCGCTCCGTCCCGCAGCCGAAAGCCGGAGAAGTCCTGATCAAGGTCGAAGCCGCCGGCGTGAACCGCCCCGACACCATGCAGCGCACCGGCCACTATCCCGTGCCGCCGGGCGCCTCTGACATTCCCGGCCTCGAACTCGCCGGCAGCATCGTCGCGCTCGGCGAAGGCGTGAAGGAATGGCGCGTGGGCGACATGGTCACCGCGCTCGTGCAGGGCGGCGGCTACGCCGAGTACTGCACCGCGCCCGCGCCGCAGTGCCTGCCGATTCCGAAAGGCATGACGCCGGTCGAAGCGGCGTCGCTTCCCGAGACCTTCTTCACGGTGTGGAGCAACGTCTTCGACCGCGCGGGGCTCAAGCCCGGCGAGTCCTTCCTCGTGCAGGGAGGATCGAGCGGCATCGGCGTCGCCGCGATCCAAATGGCGAAGGCTTTCGGGCACAGGGTGTTCGCGACCGCGGGCAGCGCGGAGAAGTGCGAGGCCTGCGTGAAGCTCGGCGCTGATCGCGCCATCAACTACAAGACCGAGGACTTCGTCGAAGTCGTCAAGCAGGCGACGGGCGGGAAAGGCGTCAACGTCATCCTCGACATGGTCGGGGGAGAATACGTTGAGCGCGAGCTGAAATGCCTCGCCGACGACGGGCGTATCGCCGTGATCGCCTTTCTAGGGGGCACCAAGGCGACGATCAACCTGAGCGAAATTCTGCGCCGGCGGCTGACGATCTCCGGCTCGGGCCTGCGCCCGCGCCCGGTCGAGTTCAAAGGCGCAATCGCCAGGAACCTGCGCGAAAAAGTCTGGCCCTTGATCGAGTCCGGCAAGATCAAGGCGGTCATTCACAAGACCTTCCCGCTCGCCGAGGCCGCGAAGGCGCACGAGCTGATGGAATCGAGCCAGCACATCGGGAAAATAGTCCTGACGGTCTAGCCGTGTTTCAGAAAGATCTTCTCAAGGGCAAACGCATCCTCGTCACCGGCGGCGGCACGGGGCTGGGCCGTGAAATGGCGGCCAAGTTCCTGGAGCTGGGCGCCGATATGCATATCTGCGGCCGCAGAAAACCGGTGCTCGACAAGACCGCCGCGGACCTCACGGCGCAGCACGGCGGTTCGGTGAAATGCCACGCCGTCGATATCCGCGACGCGGCCGCGGTGGACGCGATGGTGCAGGCGATCTGGAACGACGGCGGGCCGCTCACCGGGCTCGTCAACAACGCGGCGGGAAACTTCATTTCGCGCACCGAGGACCTCTCGCCGCGCGGATTCGACGCCATCGCCAACACCGTGCTGCACGGCAGCTTCTACACGACGCACGCCGTCGGCAGGCGCTGGATCGCCGGCGGCCACAAGGGATCGGTCGTGTCGATTGTCGTCACCTGGGTGTGGACCGGGTCGCCCTTCGTCGTCCCTTCGGCCATGTCCAAGGCCGGAGTGCACGTGATGACGCAGTCGCTCGCGGTCGAGTGGGGCCGCCATGGCATCAGGCTGAATGCCATCGCGCCGGGCATCTTCCCCACCGAAGGCGCCGGCAAGCGGCTCGCGCCGGGACGCGAGCTGCAGGACGCCGCCTCCGCGACCAACCCGATGCGGCGCGCGGGCAGGATGCAGGAGCTGCAGAACCTCGCGGCATTCCTCATGGCCGACGGCTGCGAGTGGCTCACCGGCCAGACCATCGCCCTCGACGGCGGCGGCTGGCTCGCCAACGGCGCTTCGTTCACGGAGCTGGCGGCCTGGAGCGACGCAGACTGGGAAAAGGCCCGTGCCGCGATCAAGGCGCAGAACGAAAAGGACAAGGCCCAGCGCTCGGTCTGAGAGAAACCGGGGACAGACCACGGTTTTTCATTGTTTCTGCTCGCAACCCGTGGTCTGTCCCCGGTTTTCGCGTTCCGGGCCGGTTCAGCGCGGCGGCATCGTCCAGAGGTACAGCGTGCTGTCTCCCGCACGAACGGTCTTCTCCGGCGGCCATGCATCGCCGAAAGTGAACTTGTGCGAGACCACCCGGGTCCCCGGGCTCAGCTCGCGCCGCAGCTTCGGCAGCAGGCGCCGGTTAAGGCTCTCGAAGAGGTAAAGCGTCACGACCGTCGCCTCACGCACATCGGCCTCGAACAGATCACCGCGGACAAAACGCACGCGAGCGGTGACTCCGGCGCGCCGCGCGGCGGCGGCGGCGAAGCGCAGCGGCGCCGGATCGATGTCGATTCCGACCCCGCGCGCGCCGTATTTCGCCGCCGCGGCGATGACGATGCGCCCGTCGCCGCAGCCCAGATCGTAGACCACGTCCCGCGGGCCGACGCCGGCGAGCTTCAGCATCGCATCCACCGCCTCATCCGCGGACCAGACGAACGGCACCTCGGGAATCAGGGTCGGCGTCTCGCCGCCGGTGATAATTGTCGGCTCTGCATGCTCGAGCAGCGCACAGCCCTGGAGCAGCGCGGCCAGTGCCGCAGCCGCCAGCGCGCGCTTCGCGCTCATTTCGCGGCTCTCGAGCGCGCGAGGAGAAGCACGATGGCCCCCGTGGCAAGCACGCCGA
>JBGPYQ010000183.1:0-7037 GCA_041493345.1 Gammaproteobacteria bacterium
AGCATGAACTGATGGCAGACGGCGTCGTGTGCGACCGCGCGGTCGATCTCTTCGTCGATGTTCTCGGGCGTGTGATGCTCGAGACCGATGATGCTCGATCCGTGGATGCAAATGCCGTGTTCTTGCAGTCCGCGCGTCAGCTCGAGCGTGTCGGTCCCCTTGAGCTTCTGATAGCCGGTTCTGCCCGATTCGAGACCGAGCCAGATCCATTCTACGCCGAGCTCGACGAGCTGCCGGACGCTGTACTTCCGGATCGCGTTGGCCGACGAGAACACGTAGAGCGACCACGCTTTCGCGTGCTCCCGCATGCAGTCGAGCAGCTCGAGGGCGCGCTTCTTGTAGAGCAGGAAGTTCTCGTCCATGATGAAGAACGCCTTCACGTCCAGCTTCTTCTCCACCTCGCACATGACGCGGAACACGTCGGCGCCACGCTCGTAGAAGTTGACGAACCTGCCCTTGCCGCCGAAGAACGCCGATGTCGCGCAGAAGTTGCAACCCATCGGGCAGCCGACCGACGGAATGATCGTCGCCGACGGAACGGTTCCGCCGCGCGCGCTCGGCAGACCCATCAGGCGGAAACCAAAAGACGCGCGAATGGCCGGGTGCGCGATCGGCTGGTCGAGCCTCTCGCCGAGGAATGCCCGAAGCCAGGCGACGCCCTCGCCCTTGACGATGTGATCGGCGTCAATCAGCCGCTCGATGCCGGGAACGGCGGCTACATGGCCACCGACGACGATCGTCGATCGCGGCGAATGCTCGCGGATCAGCCGGCACATCTCGCGCACCTTCCAGACGTTCACGATGATGCTCGAGATGCCGACGATATCGTAGTCCTGCGTGGTGAGTTCGTGAACAAACTCCTCGCGGGTCGGGAAGTCGAGCAGCGTCGACGGGGCCGAGATGTTCTGCTGGATGAACATCAGGCTCCAAGTGCGGTGGAACATGCGAAACGAGAATGGTCCCTGCTCGCGCGTCACCTGGTTGTGGTACAGCTCTATCGGATTGATCGCGCGACTGCCGTACTCGTCGTCTTGCGCGAAGGGCTTGAAGACGGATGTCAGGAGGACGCGAGCTCGAGTTCCCTTGGGGTGCTGCATCGGAAGCCCATAGTCTGACCGCTTTGTCCGCCGCGCCGTATGACGTAAATCATGCGGGCCAAACAGCACGGCGAAACAGTCTGGCCTGCCGGGACCGGGATGTCAAACGGGAAGACGGCGGGCCTGGTTGGATTCGAAGCAACGACCAAGAGATTATGAGTTGAAAGCGATTTACCAACTTGTTGTATTAACGGCCCGCCCTCACTCACCGACGCTCGCTAAGACACGCAGAAAAGACACGTTTTCGTCACGTTCGAGTCTGTGTTGCCTCCCCAATCAGGGCAAATCGGACACTTCTGGAAATTGGCCGTGCCGCTCGCGTGGTGGGTTTAAGTTTATTCCGTTTGAATTTCGCACCAGCGCCGGCGGCGAAAGCCAAGCTCGCAGCCTTCTCTTATGCAATACCTCCAACGATGCGCAGGTCGCGCTCTGCGCCGTTGTTGAGCGCCTTCAGCGCTGCCTGATAGGCTGGACTGTCGTTCGTCGCGATCGCCTGCTGCACGCTGTCGAATTCGATCACGGCGACGCGTTGGTTCAACCCCGCTTCATACGTCTTGGCCACTCCGCCGCGCGCGAGAAAGCGTCCGCCGCCCGCTTCGAAAGCAGGCCACGCGAGCTTCGCGTACGCCGCGAACGCGTCGGGTTGCGAAATCGACCGATAAAAACAAATCCAGTACGCCTTCGCCATATTCGGCTCCAAAAAAGAAACCCCTCCGAAGAGGGGTTGGTTGTTGCCAGCGAAGGCCTGACTCGGTTCGGTCCATCCGACCGGTCCGGCCTTCCGTCAGTTTGCGACGAAGCAATAGAGCAGGCCGGCGCCACCGGAGGCTTTCAGGTTTTCCTGACTGCAGCCGCGCGAGCCGTGCGAGGAGTTCCAGGACTTCATATGCCGGGTCTCCTTCAATCCTTGCAGGTCATGGTGGCCGACGATCGCCGAGCCTTCGCCGCTCTTTGTCCAGTTGCCGCATGTGGTATCGCCGCCCGCCGTAGAGAAATTCCCGTCCGGGTCCGAGCCCGTCAGCATATCGTGCACGTTCACCGGATCCCCGCGGCCGCTGACCCCCTCGCCCTTCTCGGTCAAAGCTGTTTTCTTGTTGATGTTGTTGTGTCCGGAATGCAGGTCATTCACGCTCTTGGCCACCACCACGCCCTTGGCATTCCGCCACGGACCTTTGCCGATGCGATCGCGCGCATTGATGCCCGCCTCGCCTCCGGGCAACGTCGTGCTCAGGTACGCGCGCCAGTTCGTGTACTTCGAGCCGGCCGCCTTGGCGAGCGCCAGGCAATGCGCGTCAGCGCCCTCGAGACCGCCGAGATCGGCACCACTGCCTTTGCCGGCACTGGTCACGAAGAACGTCATGTTTCCCTGCTTAGCCTGCACGGTGGATGTCATGCCTGTTCCGGCTACGACCAATGAGACGAAAATACTTGCTGCCGAGATTCTCGAAAAGTTCATCTGACCTCCTTGGATGTATCGAGTTGAACTATGGGGGAAAACGCCGGCCAGATTATACGTCCAGGGCTCCTTCGACTACTTTAGAAGTGGCAACGGCGGCTTGCCGCCGCCCGGGATGGGTGTGCGGTCCACGTTCAGGGTCATCGAGACCAGCACGTAATAACCGTTGACGGCGATCAGGTCCACTACACCCTGTTCACCGAACTTGTCGACCGCGGCCTTGAAGGTGGCGTCGCTGACGGCGTGCTGGTTGTGCAGTTCGTGCGAGAAGTCGTAGATGACGGCCTCGTCCTCCTGCATGCCCGCGGGACGCCGGCCTTGCGCAAGGTCTTCCGCGACGGCCGGGTTCAAGCCTGCCTTCAGCGCGAGGCGGTGATGCGCATGCCACTCGTACTGCGCGGTCCAGTGGCGCGCCGTCACCAGAATCGCGAATTCATTCAGGCGCGCCGGCAGCGAGCTCCGGAATCGGATCTGCTCGCCCAACTGTCGAAGCCGCTCGGCAAGCGCCGGGCTGCGGAGGTACACATTGAACGGGCTGCCGATGGTGCCTGCGCCCGGCACGACGGCCGCACTGCCCGTGGCCGCGACCGGGCCGGACATGACGGCATCGGCATACGCGCGCTGCGCCGGCGTCATCTCGCTCAACGGCGTGAGTTTAAAGCGGCGCATGTCCTCCTGCGCGCATGCGCTTCCCGCCAGCAAGGCCAGCCCGGAAAACAGCAATCCAACCGTCCAGATTTTCATTTGGCGTTCTCCTTGGAGGTCACTCGTCAGTCATCGATTCGCGATTAGCAGTACTCCGTCGAGAAATCGGTCATCGATTCGTCCGCCGCTGCGAACTCAAGCCGCAGCCCGGTCTCCCGAGGGCAACAGCGGCACTCCGCTGAGGCGCTGCAGCTCGTCGAAAGAAAGTCCCGGCACCAGGCGGCTCGCCACAAGCCCGCGCGGCGTGACGTCGATCACCGCGAGATCGGTATAAATGCGCTTCACCACGCCGATGCCGGTGAGCGGATAAGTGCAGCGGGGCACGATCTTCGATTCCCCGCCCTTGGTGAGATGCTCCATCATCACCCACACGTTTTTCGCCCCGACCGCGAGGTCCATCGCGCCGCCCACCGCCGGAATCGCGTCCTTCGCGCCGGTGTGCCAGTTGGCGAGGTCGCCGTCGACGGAAACCTGGAACGCGCCCATCACGCAGATGTCCAGATGCCCGCCGCGCATCATCGCGAACGAATCGGTGTGGTGAAAATACGCGCCGCCGGTGAGCAGAGTCACCGGCTCCTTGCCGGCGTTGATGAGGTCCATGTCCTCCGCGCCCTTGGCGGGTGCAGGGCCCATGCCGAGAATCCCGTTCTCGCTGTGCAGGAAAATCTCGCGGTCCTTCGGCAGGTGGTTCGCGACCAGCGTCGGCATGCCGATGCCGAGATTCACGTACGCGCCCTCGGGAATGTCCTGCGCAATGCGCGCGGCGATCTGCTCGCGCGCGAGTTTCGCGTAGCTCACGCCGCCTTCCCGGCTTCGAGCCGCTGCGGGCTGCGCGCCACCTTCACGACTCGCGTCACGAAAATCCCCGGCGTCACGATGCACTCGGGATCGAGCGCGCCGAGTTCGACGATTTCGTACACCTGTGCGATGGTGCATTTCGCCGCGCTCGCCATGGTCGGTCCGAAGTTGCGCGCGCTCTTGCGGTAGACGAGATTGCCCCAGCGGTCGCCGCGTTCCGCCTTGACGAGAGCGACGTCGCCGCGGATCGGATACTCGAGCACATGGCCCCGGCCATCGATCATTCGCGTTTCCTTGCCCTTCGCGAGATCGGTGCCGTAGCCGGTGGGCGTGTAGAAAGCGCCGATCCCGGCGCCCGCCGCGCGCATGCGCTCCGAGAGCGTCCCTTGAGGCACGAGTTCGAGCTCGATTTTTCCCGCGCGGTAGAGCGCTTCGAACACATACGAGTCGGCCGTGCGCGGATACGAGCAGACGATCTTGCGCACGCGCCCGGCTTTCAGCAGCGCGGCGACGCCGAACTCCGCGTTGCCGGCGTTGTTGTTGACGATGGTGAGGTCGCGCGCGCCCTGTGCAATCAGCGCATCGACCAGTTCCGCAGGAACGCCCGCGCCGCCGAAGCCGCCGATCAGCACCGTGGCGCCGTCGCGCACGTCGGCGAGCGCGGCTGCCAGCGAGGGGACGATCTTGTCGATCACGACTTCAATCCACCTTGGCGCCGACTTCCTTCACCATCTGCGCCCATTTCGCGAGTTCCTTCTTCAGATAGGCGGCGAACTGTTGCGGCGTCCCGCCCACCGGCTCGAAGCCCAGGGTCGCGAGGCGTTCTTTCAAATCGGCCGTGGCGAGAAGCTTTTCGATTTCCGAGTTGAGCCGCATCACCACCTCCGGCGGCGTGCCCGCCGGCATGAAGAGCCCCACCCAGGTGTAGTCCTCGAAACCGGGAAACCCCTGCTCGGCGACGGTGGCCACATCGGGCAAGGCGGCGGCGCGCTTCGCGCTCGTCACGGCGATGGCGCGCAACCTCCCCGCTTTCACCATCGGCACGGCGGGCGGCATGGAGATGCTTCCGACCTCCACCTGCCCCGCGACCGCCGCGGTCACCGCCGGACCCGCTCCGCCGTAGGGAATGTGAACGATGTCGAGCTTCTCCTGCACCCGGAACAGGTGCTCGGCAGTCAGGTGCGGCGTGGTGCCCGAGCCCGCGCTGCCGTAGCTCAGTTTGCTCGTCCTTGCCTTGGCAAACAGTTCCTGAAGATTGCTCACCCCGAGGCTCGGATGAACGACGATGAGGTTCGGGCTCGAGGCGACGTCGATCACCGGCGCAAAGTCTTTCTCCAGATCGTAGCCGGCGTTCTTGTACAGGCTGGGATTGACCGCGACCGCGGTCGTGGTTGCAAGCACCGTGTAGCCGTCAGGCGCCGCGCGCGCCACCGCGACGGTCCCGAGGTTGCCGCCGGCGCCGCCGCGGTTTTCCACCAGCACGGGCTGGCCCCAGGCGTCGCCGAGTTTCGCCGCGACCAGGCGCGAAGCCACGTCGGAGATGCCGCCGGGGGCGAACGGAACGATGATCCGCACCGGCTTCGAGGGATAGACACCTTGCGCAAAGGCCGACGCGGGAACGAGAAAGGCGAGGAAGGCGCAGCAAAACCGTCTCGCGGACGACGCAAACCCCATGGAACATCCTCCTCGGAATTCGATGCAGGCGACTGGCGAGCGGAAAGCATAACCCGTTTGCAGGGCGCGCGCAGCATGCGGCCTCCGGTAGAATCACGCTTTGACGCTTTGGAAAGCCGCGTCCGTCCCGCCATGCGAAAACTCCCCGAGGAACTGCGCAGCCACCGCTGGTACGGCGTGAGCGACCGCAAAGCGTTCGACCATCGCTCGCGCACCGCGCAGATGGGCTACGACCGCAGCGACTACGCCGGCAAGCCCGTCATCGCCATCATCAACACCTGGAGCGACATCAACCCCTGCCACAGCCATTTCCGGGTGCGCGCCGAGGAAGTGAAGCGCGGCGTCTGGGAAGCGGGCGGATTTCCGGTCGAGATGCCCGCCATTACGCTCTCCGAGCCGTTCCAGAAGCCCACGACCATGATGTACCGCAATTTCCTCGCCATGGAGACCGAGGAGCTGCTGCGCTCGTACCCGGCGGACGGCTGCGTGCTGATGGGCGGCTGCGACAAGACCAATCCCGCGCTCATCATGGGCGCGACCAGCATGGGGCTGCCCGCGATCTTCATGCCCGCGGGGCCGATGCTGCGCGGCAACTGGCACGGCAAGGTGCTCGGCTCGGGCAGCGATTCGCGCAAATACTGGGCCGAGCTGCGCGCCGGCACCATCACCCAGCGCGACTGGGAGGACATCGAGGACGGCATCGCGCGCTCGCCCGGCCATTGCATGACCATGGGCACCGCCTCCACGATGGCGAGCGCGGCCGAAGCGCTGGGGCTCACGCTCCCCGGCGCGTCCTCGATCCCCGCGGCCGACTCGAATCATGCGCGCATGGCGACCGCGACGGGAAAGCGCATCGTCGAGATGGTGTGGGAGGACCTGAAGCCCGCCGACATCCTCACCGCGAAGGCCTTCGACAACGCGGTGACGACGGTGCTCGCGCTCTCGGGCTCGACCAACGCCATCATCCATCTCGTCGCCATGGCACGGCGCGCGGGCGTCGCGCTCGACCTCGATCGCTTCGACGCGCTTTCGCGCATTACACCGGTGATCTGCAACCTGCGGCCCTCGGGGAAATACCTGATGGAGGATTTCTATTACGCGGGCGGCCTGCGCGCGCTGCTTTCGCGCATCAGGAACCTGCTCGCGCTCGACTGCGTGACGGCGAACGGCAAGACGCTCGGCGAGAATCTCGCCGGCGCCGAAGTGTACAACCCGGAGGTGATCCTCTCGCCGGATGCGCCGCTCGCGCCGGCGGGCGGGCTCGTCGTGCTGCGCGGCAATCTCTGCCCCGACGGCGCGGTGATCAA
>JBGPYQ010000263.1:0-3866 GCA_041493345.1 Gammaproteobacteria bacterium
CTCGCGGCGCTCGTGACCGTCTATATCGTGCTGGGGGTGCTCTACGAGAGCTACGTGCACCCGATAACGATTCTATCGACCCTGCCTTCGGCGGGTGTGGGTGCGCTTCTCGCGCTGCTGCTCACTCGCACCGAGTTCAGCATCATGGCCCTGATCGGCGTGATCCTCCTGATCGGCATCGTCAAGAAGAACGCCATCATGATGATCGACTTCGCCCTGGAGGCCGAGCGCAAGGAAGGCAAGAGCCCGGAGGAAGCGATCTTCCAGGCGTGCCTGCTGCGCTTCCGCCCGATCATGATGACGACGATGGCGGCGATGCTGGGCGCGGTGCCGCTTGCGATCGGATTCGGCGACGGCGCGGAGTTGCGCCGCCCCCTGGGAATATCGATCGTGGGCGGTCTTGTCGTCAGCCAGTTGCTCACGCTCTATACGACGCCCGTGGTCTATCTCTACCTCGACCGCTTCCGGCTGTGGTGCCGGCGGGTCTGGGCGAAGCGCGCCGGGGAGCCGGGCGGTCACGCCGTTCAGGATTCCATATGAAAATTCTTGCACCTGTGGTCCGGGGCGCGCGGCCCGTTATTGGAGTGTCGCTTTTTGCCTTGCTCGCCGGCTGCATGGTCGGGCCCGATTACCGGCGGCCGGAAGCCGAGGTTCCCGCCGCCTTCAAGGAGGCGGGCGACTGGAAGCTCGCGCAGCCGCGCGATGACGCCAAACGCGGCAGATGGTGGGAGGACTTCGGCGATCCGCAATTGAATGCCCTGATCGAGCAGGTCGAAATCTCGAATCAGAATGTGCTCGCGGCCGAGGCGCGGTTTCGCCAGGCGCGCGCGCTGGTCTCGTCCTCGCGCGCAGCCCTGTATCCGGCGCTCAACGGCAGCGTTTCGATCACCCGCAGCCGTTCGCCCACGGGCGTGATCGGCGGGACCACCGCCGGGCGGATTCTCACCAACCGCAGCGCGGGCCTGGACGCAAGCTGGGAGCCGGACGTGTGGGGCCGGGTGCGCCGCGCGGTCGAATCGAACGAGGCCAACGCCCTGGCGAGCGCCGCGGATCTCGCCGCCGCGCGCCTGTCGGCGCAGGCCGAGCTTGCTTCGGATTATTTCCAGTTGCGTATCCTCGACGCGCAAAAGCAGCTCATCGAGGACACGGTCGCTGCGTTCCAGAAATCGCTTGACCTGACGATGAACCGCTACGACGCCGGCGTTGCAGCCAAGGTGGACGTGGTCCAGGCCCAGACACAATTGAAGAGCGCGCAGGCCGATGCGATCGACCTCGGCGTGCAGCGCGCCCAGCTCGAGCACGCGATCGCGGTGCTGATCGGCAAGCCGCCGGCGGCGCTTTCCCTCGCGCGCGCGCCGCTTGCCGTATCGATGCCGCTCATTCCCGTCGGCCTGCCCTCGGAGCTCCTGGAGCGCCGGCCCGACATTGCCTCCGCGGAGCGCCACGTGGCCGCCGCCAACGCGCAGATCGGCGTGGCAAAGGCGGCGTATTTTCCGTCGCTCACCCTTTCGGCATCCGGCGGCTTCCGCAGCACGGACGCGGCACAGTGGTTCACCCTGCCGAGCCGCTTTTGGTCGATCGGCCCGGCCCTTGCGCAATCGATCTTCGACGCGGGCCTGAGGCGCGCTCAAACCGAGCAGGCGATCGCCGCCTATGACGCAACGGTCGCCGAATACCGCCAGACCGTGCTCGCCGGGTTCCAGGAAGTGGAGGACAACCTCGCCGCACTGCGCATCCTGGAGGAAGAGGCGATAGTCCAGGAAGACGTGGTGCGCGCCGCGCGCGAATCGGTGACTCTTACGCTCAACCAGTACAAGGCGGGGACGGTGAGCTTCCTCAATGTCGCCATCGTGCAGACCACGCTGCTGAACAGCGAGCGCACCGCGGTCGGCATTCTCGGCCGGCGCCTGGTCGCGGCGGCGACGCTGGTCAAGGCGCTGGGAGGCGGGTGGAGCGCCGCGGAGTTGCACGCGGCCGAATAGCCGGCCAAACCGCTTCTCCGCGAGCGAAAACCGGTCGAGTCCCAGGTCATCGGCGGGTGACCGCATGGTAAGATGCCGCTTCTCCGGCCCGGCGAAACAGTCAAAATGTTCAATCCCAACAAGACCCTGCACCAGATCGATCCGGAGCTTTGGACCGCTGTCCAGCAGGAAAACCAGCGCCAGGAAGACCACATCGAGCTGATCGCTTCGGAGAACTACGTCAGCCCCGCGGTGCTCGCGGCGCAAGGCTCGCAGCTCACCAACAAGTACGCCGAAGGCTATCCGGGCAAGCGCTATTACGGCGGCTGCGAATTCGTCGATATCGCCGAGCAACTCGCCATCGAGCGCGCGAAAAAACTGTTCGGCGCCGGGTACGCCAACGTGCAGCCGCATTCGGGTTCGCAGGCGAACCAGGCTGTGTACATGGCGGTGCTGAAGCCGGGTGATGCGATCCTCGGCATGTCGCTCGCCCACGGCGGGCACCTCACGCACGGCGCGGCGGTGAACGCGAGCGGCAAGCTCTATCACGCGTTTTCCTACGGACTGAACGCCGAAGAGCGAATCGACTACGAAGAATTGGAGCGCCTCGCGCGCGAGCACAGGCCGCGGATGATCGTCGCCGGCGCCTCGGCGTATTCGAGGGTGATCGACTGGAAGCGGCTGCGCGGCATCGCCGACGGGGTCGATGCGTACCTGATGGCGGATGTCGCGCATTACGCGGGACTCATCACTACCGGGCTCTATCCGAGCCCGATCGGGATCGCCGATTTCGTCACCAGCACCACGCACAAAACGCTGCGCGGCCCGCGCGGCGGGCTGATCCTCGCCGGCGCCGAGCACGAGAAGATCCTCAATTCCGCTATTTTTCCCTGCCTCCAGGGCGGACCGCTGATGCACGTCATCGCCGCCAAGGCGGTGGCGTTCAAGGAGGCGCTCGAGCCGGGTTTCCGCGACTATCAGGTGCAGGTGATCGCCAACGCGAAGGCCATGGTGAAGGCATTGCAGTCCCGGGGCCTGCGCATCGTCTCCGGCGGCACCGACTGCCACATGTTCCTCCTCGATCTGCGCGCGAAGAACGTGACCGGCCGCGACGCGGAAGACGCGCTGGGCCGCGCGCACATCACCGTCAACAAGAACGCGATTCCCAATGATCCGCAGAAACCCTTTATCGCGAGCGGCATCCGCATCGGCTCGCCGGCCATGACCACGCGCGGCTTCCGTGAAGGCGAAGCCGAGCGGCTTGGAAATCTGATCGCCGATGTTCTCGATGCGCCTCGGGACGAAAAGGTGATCAGACGGGTCGCCGCGGACGCCTGCGAGCTGTGCCGCCGGTTCCCCGTCTATCGGGCCGCGGAATCGGGTGCCGCCCAGCGCGTGGCTGCCGCCTGAGGGAAATGCCCGGGGAATGAAAAGTGAAATGCCCGTTTTGCAAGACTGAAGACACCGCCGTGATCGACTCGCGGGAGTCGGAGGACGGCGACAGCGTGCGCCGCCGCCGCCAATGCGAGGAATGCGGCAAGCGCTTCACCACCTACGAGCGCGTCGAATTGTCGATGCCGATGGTGGTCAAATCGAACGGCCAGCGAGTGCCCTACGACGGCGGCAAGATCCGCACGGGCTTCATGCGGGCGCTGCACAAGCGGCCGGTGCCTACCGAGTACGTCGATCAGGCCCTCAATCGCATCGAACAGCGCATCCTCGCCCTGGGCGAGCGCGAGGTGCCGAGCCGCGTCATCGGCGAGATGGTGATGCGCGAGCTGAAGAAGATGGATGACGTCGCCTACATCCGTTTTGCCTCCGTCTACGAGGACTTCCAGCGCGTCGACGACTTCCGCGAGGCGATACTTGAAGTCAAGAAGCCCGGCGGCAAGCGCCCTCGTCGCA
>JBGPYQ010000211.1:0-6226 GCA_041493345.1 Gammaproteobacteria bacterium
AAGCATTTCGGCGCAAGCGAGCAGGGTGCCGTCGTATACGAACTGCGCGGACGCATGCTTCGTTTCCGCCGGCCAAACGTGATCTTTCAGCCAGGTCATCAGGGGCAAGTCGTCGGCGAGACCGCGCATCAGGCTCATCGCTGCGTGGGTATGCAGATTGACGAGCCCCGGAATGAGCGCGTGGCGCTCGAGACGAATATGCTCGAGCGCCTTGTATCGCCGAGCGGCGTCCGCCGATGGCAGCACGGCAACGATGCGGCCCCCGGCAATCGCGACGCTGTGATCGGCGAGCACGGTTCCGGCGGGCTCGACCGGAATCACCCAGCGCGCGCCAATCAGGCTGTCTATGGATTCCATCGTCTAAAAAAAAGCCCCGCACGGGGCGGGGCTTGTCATCTGTTGAAATTCAACGCTATTTCCCGGGACCCTTGATCGTGATGATGGCCCGCCGGTTGGGAGCGAGGCAGGCGATCAGATCCTTGCGGTCCTTGATGTCCGGACAGAATTTCGCCGGCACGGTCTTGCCCATGCCCAGCGTCTCGATCCTGGCCCGGTCGGCGCCCTTGCTGATCAGGTAGGTTTTTACGTTGCCCGCGCGCCTCTCCGAGAGCTTCTGGTTGTATTGAGCGCTGCCCAGGCGATCGGCGTGGCCTTCGACGACCACCGCCTCGACGCTCGCGCAGGTAGCGAGCTTGCGGATCACGTCGCCATCCAGGCGCGTCTTCGCCGCCGGCGTGAGCTCGGCCCTGTCGAAAGCAAACACTTCGTCTTTCTCCAAGGTTGCCGCGGCGTCACAGCGCCGGGGCGCGGCGACGGGAACGGGAGCCGGAGCAGGAGGAATCGGCGCGGGCGCAGCCTGGACCGGCGCGGAAGCCGGTGCGGGAACCGGTCCCGGCGCCGCGGTCTCCGGTGCGCTCGCGCAGCCGGCGAAAGCGAGCAGGATGATTGCAGCGCTTCCAACTGCAAGTGTCAGCTTATACATTGGGTCTCTCCTCCGGTACGGCCTGCACATGCGACTTTATTATCTGCGGGAAATCATACACCACATCCCCTTCGGGCCATAACGGGCTCGCCGGGACAAAATTCATTCATCCGGAAGCATCGAAGGCGGTGGTTCGGACGCGATTAAGCTGATAAAATTTCACTTTCCTCCAGGCCTTCCCGCAGTTCCGAAGCAAGAGCCCTCATGGACCCATTCGCCAAAGAAACGCTCCCGGTCAGCCTGGAAGAAGAGATGCGCCGTTCGTATCTCGATTACGCGATGAGCGTGATCGTGGGCCGGGCCCTGCCGGATGTGCGCGACGGCCTGAAACCGGTGCACCGCCGCGTGCTCTACGCCATGCACGAGGCGAACAACGTCTGGAACCGGCCCTATGTGAAATGCGCGCGCGTGGTCGGCGAGGTCCTCGGCAAATACCATCCGCATGGCGACGCCGCCACCTACGAGGCGCTGGTGCGCATGGCGCAGGACTTCTCCATGCGCTACATGCTGATCGACGGGCAGGGCAATTTCGGCTCGATCGACGGCGACTCGGCCGCGGCCTACCGCTACACGGAGTGCCGGCTCGACCGCATCTCCTCCGAGCTTCTTGCCGACATCGAAAAGGAGACCGTCGATTTCGTCGCGAACTACGACGGCAAGGAGCAGGAGCCGACGGCGCTGCCGACCCGGATCCCGAACCTGCTGATCAACGGCTCCTCGGGCATCGCGGTCGGTATGGCGACCAATATCCCGCCGCACAATCTCGGCGAAGTGGTGAACGCCTGTCAGGCGCTGCTGAAGAAACCCGATACCACGGTGGACGAATTGATTGGGCTGATGCCCGCGCCCGACTTCCCGACGGCAGGCATCATCTACGGCGTCTCCGGGGTGCGCGAGGGCTATCGCACCGGCCGCGGGCGCATCGTGATGCGCGCCCGCACTCATATCGAAGACCTGGAGAAAGGCAACCGCCAGGCGATCATCGTCGACGAGCTGCCCTACCAGGTCAACAAGAAGACGCTGCTCGAGCGTATCGCCGAGCTCGTCAACGACAAGAAGATCGAGGGCATCGCCCACGTCCAGGACGAGTCGGACAAATCCGGCATGCGCGTGGTCGTCGAGCTCAGGCGCGGCGAAGTGCCCGAAGTGGTGCTGAACAACCTCTACAAGCACACCCAGCTGCAGGACACCTTCGGCGTCAACATGGTCGCGCTGCTGGACGGCCAGCCGCGGCTCTTGAACCTGAAGCAGATGCTCGAGGCGTTCCTCGCGCACCGGCGCGAGGTGGTGACGCGGCGCACCCTCTACGATCTGCGCGAAGCGCGCAAGAAGGCGCACATCCAGGAAGGCCTGGCGGTCGCGCTGTCGAATGTCGACGAGATTATCGACCTGATAAAAAAGTCGCAGACCCCGCCCGAGGCCAAGGTGGCGCTCATGGCGAGGACCTGGCGCTCGCCGGTGGTCGAGGAAATGCTGAAACGCGCCGCGGCCGATGCGTCGCGGCCGCAAGACCTCGGTCCCGGGTTCGGCCTGCAGAAGAACGGCTACAAGCTCTCGGACGCGCAGGCGCAGGCGATCCTGGAGATGCGGCTGCAGCGGCTCACGGGCCTCGAGCAGGACAAGATCGTCAGCGAGTACAAGGAACTGATCGAAAAAATCGCCGATTTCCTCGACATTCTCGCGAAGCCGGCGCGGATCGCGGCGATCATCGCCGGGGAGCTCAAGGCCATCAAGGAGCAGTACGGCGACAAGCGCAGAAGCGAAATCGTCGAGCAGGCCGAGGACCTGTCGATGGAAGATCTGATTGCCTCCGCGGACGTGGTGGTGACGTTCTCGCACGCGGGCTACATCAAGGCGCAGCCGCTCACCGACTACCGCGCCCAGCGCCGCGGCGGACGCGGCAAGCAGGCGGCGACCACCAAGGAAGACGACTTCATCGAGCGCCTCTTTATCGCCAATACGCACGACACCATGCTGTGCTTCTCCTCGCGCGGCAAGGTGTACTGGCTCAAGGTGTACAACGTGCCGCAGGGCACGCGCACCAGCCGCGGCAGGCCGATCGTGAATCTCTTTCCGCTCTCCGAGGGCGAGAAGGTCAACGCCGTGCTTCCCGTCAAGGAATACGACGACAAGCATTTCGTGTTTCTGGCCACCTCGCTCGGTACGGTGAAAAAGACGCCGCTCTCGCAGTTCTCCAATCCGCGCGAGAAGGGGATCATCGCGGTCGAGCTGGACGACGGCGACCGCCTGATCGGCGCGGCGATCACCGACGGCAAGCATGACGTGATGCTCTTTTCCGATGCCGGCAAGGCGGTGCGTTTCGAGGAAGACGACGTGCGGCCGATGGGACGGCAGGCGCGCGGGGTGCGCGGCATGAAGATCCCCGAAGGCCGGCGCGTCATCTCGATGCTCGTCGCCGACAGCGAAGCCCAGACCGTGCTCACGGCGACCGAGAACGGCTTCGGCAAGCGCACGGCGATCGCCGATTACACCCGCCACGGCCGCGGCACGCAGGGGATGATCGCGATCCAGGCGAGCGAACGAAACGGCAAGCTCGTCGGCGCGCTGCTGGTGGGCGACGAAGACGAAATCATGCTCATCTCCACCGGTGGCGTACTCATCCGCACCAGCGTCAAGCAGATCCGCGCAATGGGCCGCTCGACTCAAGGCGTGCGCCTCATCGACCTCGACGAGGGCACCAAGCTCGCCGGCGTCGAGCGCGTCGCCGAGAAGGAAGAGGACGTGGAGAATGGGCAGTAGTAATGGCCTGTGTCTGCAAGGGTTGATGCTTGCGCTTTGAGTGGGACTCGGGGAAAGCGTCGGAAAACCTGTCCAAGCACGGGGTTTCGTTCGAAGAAGCAGCCACCGTTTTCCGTGACCCGCTTTCGGCCACGGGTCCCGACCCCGACCACTCGGTCGGTGAGGAACGCTTTGTCACCTTCGGCGTTTCAACGAATGGCCGTCTGCTTGTCGTCGGTCACATCGAGCACGGGGATATAATCCGAATCATCACGGCGCGTCCCGCGATACCGGGCGAAAGGAAACTCTATGAAGAAGGCTAGTCGAAAGTCCGCTGACGAGCTTCGTCCCGAGTACAAGCGTTCGGACTTCACTTCCCTGGTCCGCGGCAAGTACGCCGCGCGGGTCGCTGAAGCGACCAACGTCGTCGTTCTGGAGCCAACCGTCGCGCACGCCTTTCCAAACGATCGCTCGGTCAACGAGGCTTTGCGAGGACTGCTGCGCTCCAGGAAAGAATCTGCCCGCCCGGCTCCCCGTCCAACCCGGACACGGCGCGAACGGCGCGCCGGTTAGCGGCTCGACTGGCCGTTGCGCTAGGCCGGGCTTGAACCAATGGTAGGATACGTCGATGCCCGTAGTCTCGACGTTCTTTGGAATCATCGTTCGAATGTTCTTCGACGACCACGAACCGCCGCATTTTCACGTTGAGTATCAGGGGCAGTCGGCGACATTCGATTTCGCCGGCAAGCTCCTTACCGGAGAACTGCGCTCCGCCAGAGCGAGGCGTCTCATTCGGGAATGGGCGCGTCTTCACGAACACGAGCTTCGCGTGAATTGGAAAAAGGTCAGGGCGCTTCAGCCTCTTCGCCAGATTGCTCCGCTGGAATGACAACCATGAAAACTCTGCCGCAAGTTACCGAAGCCCGATACGTTTCAGGTTACCGTATAGAGCTTGTCTTCAACACCGGTCTTCGAAAGACCGTTGATTTCTCGCGTTGGCTCGACGGGCAGGTGTTCGAGCCCCTTCGAAATCGCTCGGAGTTCCGCAAGTTCTTCGTTGCGGGTGGAACGGTGTGTTGGCCGAACGGCGCGGATATCGCGCCGGAAACTCTTTTTGCCGTGCGCGGCGTATCAGAGCGCGTTGCGTAAAGCCGGACGCCATACCGTGCGAAGGGGAAACAGGTATGGGCAGTAGGCCCGTGACTCGGGTCTTCAATTTCAGCGCCGGCCCGGCGGTCCTGCCCGAGGAGGTGCTCGCGCAAGCCGCCTCCGAGATGCTCGACTGGCACGGCTCGGGCATGTCGGTGATGGAGATGAGCCACCGCGGCAAGGAGTTCATGGCGATCGCGGAGGAGGCGGAAAGGGATTTCCGCGAGCTGCTCAAGATTCCGGCTGGCTACAAGGTGCTTTTTCTCCAGGGCGGGGCGACGCTGCAGTTCGGCATGGTGCCGATGAATTTGCTCGCGGGGAAAAAGGCCGCCGACTATATCTATACCGGGGAGTGGTCGAAAAAGGCGATCAGGGAGGCGAACCGCTTTTGCGAAGTGAACATCGCGGCGAGTTCCGAGGACAAGAACTTCACCTACGCGCCCGAGCAGTCGCAGTGGAAGCTCGACCCGAAGTCCGCCTATGTTCATTACACCTCGAACGAGACCATCGGCGGGGTCGAATTCCACTGGATACCGGATACAGGCGGCGTGCCGCTCGTGGCGGACGCGTCTTCGCACATCCTGTCGCGGCCGCTGGATGTTTCGAAGTTCGGCCTCATCTACGCCGGGGCGCAGAAGAACATCGGGCCGGCGGGCCTCACCATCGTGATCGTGCGCGAGGACCTGCTCGGCCATGCGATGCCCGAAACGCCTTCCATGCTCGACTACAAGGTGCACGCGGATGGGCAATCGATGTCCAACACCCCGGCCACCTACGCCTGGTACATCGCCGGTCTCGTGTTCCAGTGGCTGAAGGCGCAGGGCGGCCTCGCGGAGATGGAGAAGAAGAACATCGCGAAGTCGAAGCTGCTCTACGATTTTCTCGACGCGAGCAGTTTCTTCAAGAGCCCGGTGCGCAAGTCCGACCGCTCGCGAATGAACATACCGTTCACCCTCGCCGATTCCAAGCTCGACGGCGAATTCCTGAAAGGCGCGGAAGCGCGTGCCATGGTGCAGCTGAAAGGCCACCGCGTGGTCGGCGGCATGCGCGCCTCAATCTACAACGCCATGCCGATCGAGGGTGTGAAGCGATTGGTGGAGTACATGCGGGAGTTCGAGGCGAAGGGCAGTTGAGCCTGGGGGTTGCCCGGGGCGCCGTTGACGCCGCCGGAACTGGCCGTATCCGGACTTGGCATTTGCCGATCCAGGGATCAAACCGCGAGAACACCCGACGGAGTCGTCAACAACCCGTGGACGGTTGAAACATCGACTCAGTCACTCAAAGTAGTACATCATCATCGTGATTTGCTCGGGCTGAGTGACGAACTGGTCCGGGAAATTGCCGAACTGGTCCGGG
>JBGPYQ010000078.1:0-13878 GCA_041493345.1 Gammaproteobacteria bacterium
AGCACCGTCTTGCCGTAGTCGGTCGCATTAAATCCGAATTCCAGCATCACCGCATACACCACCGCGACGGAAGTGGTCGACATGGCGATTCCGGCGAGCCAGCTCGCCATCGGGTCCCAGCCGAGCCAGAATCGCGCCGCGGCCGCGCAGCCGAAGAACGGCGCAAAAAAGCTGATAAGGCCGATCGCGGTGGCCTCTTTCCACTTGCGCCTGAACACTTCAGGATCCAGCTCGGCGCCGGCCAGAAATGTCAGGACGATTGCGCCGGTACCGGACAGAAACCGGATCCAGGTTTCATCCGCGCCGAGCACCGCAGTGCCGACCGCAGCGCCCAGAATGAGCTGGGCGACCGTCCCGACAACGATCTCGGATAGCGCGGTGGCAACCCGAAGCCAAACGGAAAAAAGCGCCGCGATCAGGGCAAGGCCCAGCCACAGTGCCGCCAAACTCCAGATTTCGGTCATCGAGAGCCTCCGTCGGTTTTTGTTCCGCACCCGGAAACGCGACGGAGGGAGAAGCGGACGCCCGCGCCAACGCCCTCCGGCGTGTCACGTAGGCATCATCAGCCTTGCGGCGGTTGGAGGAGGTATGCCATCTCCATGAAACGTCGCCATGATACCGGCTCGGGCACCATGCGTAAACAGCGCGCCCGTCCTCAGGCAGCGCTCGACTTCGGCGGCTCCCAGCGTTGCGCAGCCTCGTCGTCGGAGACCCGCGCTTCGACCCAGCGCGCACCGCTGGGTGTTTGTTCTTTCTTCCAGAATGGCGCCTGGGTCTTGAGATAATCCATGATGAATTCGCAGGCAGCGAAGGCTTTGCCGCGATGGGCGCCCGTCACCGCGACGAGCACGATCTGGTTGGTGGGCTTCAACTCGCCAACCCGGTGAACGATGAGCACGTCCATGATGTTCCAACGGCGCTGGGCTTCGGCGGCAATATTCTCCAGCGCCTTCTCGGTCATGCCGGGATAGTGCTCAAGGGTCATTTTCGCGACCGCACCGCCATCGTTCACGTCGCGGCACACGCCGATGAAGCTCGCCACTGCTCCGATCTTCGAGTTGCTTCCTCGGAGCGCAGCAATCTCGGCGCCGGCGTCGAAGTCCTGGGTCTGGATACGCACCGGCATTTCAGCCTCCCGTCACCGGTGGGAAAAAAGCGACTTCGTCGCCCGGCTTCACCGGCGTTGCCGGCTGCGCCATCTCCTGATTGACCGCGACGCGCAGCGCCTTGCCCTGCGCAAGCGCCGTTTGCCAGGCGCCGCCGCGATTCATGAGCAGCGTGCGCAAGCCCGCGACCGTGGTGACTTCGGGCGAGACTTCGAGATCTTCGCCCCGTGTTCCCACCTGCTCGCGCAGGCCCGCGAAATAGAGCAACTTGATTTTCACCCGTACAGCTCCGAGTAAGGCATGAAGCTCACCGTTTCGCCGGCGCGGATGGCGTGATTGGCAGGATTGTCCACCAAGCCGTCCGCCCAGGCCGTCGACATGAGCACCGCCGAATCCTGGGTCGGATAGAGGTCCAGCCCGCCGCGCGCGTTCCATTTTACGCGCAGAAATTCGCGCCGGACGTCCGGCTGCGGCCAGTCGAAATCGGCGCGCGCTGCAATCGCGCGCGGATGCACCTTGGCGATTCCCTGCGTCTTGAGCAGGAATGGCCGCACGAACAAAAGGAAAGTGACGAAGCTCGACACAGGATTACCGGGCAAGCCGATGAAAGCCGCCTTTCCAATTTTGCCGAAGGCGAGCGGCCGGCCCGGCTTCATGGCGATGCGCCACATGAGCAACTCGCCCTCTGCCTCGACGGCGGGCTTGACGAAATCCGCGTCACCGACAGACACGCCACCGCTGGTGACGATCACATCGCACTCGGCGGCAACGCGGCGCAGTACGGCGCGCGTTGCATCCAGCGAGTCGGGGACGATGCCGTAGTCGCGGACTTCGCAGTCGAAAATCCCGGCCAGTCCGTTCAGCGTGAAGCGGTTGGAGTTGTAGATGCGCCCCGGCGGCAGCGGGTCACCGGGCATGACCAGCTCGTCGCCGGTGAAGAAGAGCCCCAGCCGCACGCGTCGGTACACCGGCAGCGAAGCGATGCCGACGGAAGCCGCGAGGCCTGTGTCCTGCGGGCGAAGCCGGAGTCCCGCGGCAAGAATCACATCGCCCGCACGGATGTCGCTGCCGATGCGCCGTACCCACTCGCCGGATTTGGGAACCTCTTTGATCGCGACTTCGTCGCCGTCCTGAACGCACATTTCCTGCATCACGATGGCGTCGGCGCCCGGGGGGATGGGCGCGCCGGTGAAAATACGCGCCGCTGTACCGGGCGCAAGCGGATCGCCGACCGAGCCGGCAAGAATCCTCTGCGCGACCTTTAGCCTGGGTTCGGATCCCTTGAGGTCGGCGATGCGCACCGCGTAGCCGTCCATCGCGCTGTTGTCCATGGGCGGCACGTTCATAGTCGAGCGCTGTGCCGCCGCGAGTACCCGGCCGGTCGCGGAGAGAGTCGGTACCATTTCAGTTTCAGCGACCGGGCGCGCGCCCGCGAGCAGCTGCTCGAGCGCCTCGTCCACGTTGAGTAAACCCTTGTTCACCTGAATCCATTGAAGCTCAGAATGAAATCGCCGATGCCGTCGTAATCGCTGAGATCGAATCGCGGCAGCCTGGTTTCAAGCGCAGAGTCCGCAGCGATCGCGATGATATGCTCATCCTCCGGATGCAGCAGCGGCTTTGCATTTTCCTTGCGCCAGACTTCCAGCTTGGGCATCGGATAACGCTTGTAACCCTCGACCAGCAGCAGATCGCAAGGCGAGATTCGTTTGATTTGCTCGTCCAGGGACGGTTCCGGTCCGCCGCGCAGCTCGTGCATGATCACCCAGCGCGCGTCCGATGTCACCAGCACCTCCTTGCAACCGGCCTGGCGGTGGCGGTACGAGTCCTTGCCCGGATGATCGACATCGAAGCTGTGGTGCGCGTGCTTGACCAGCGACACCATCAGGCCGCGCCGCACGAACTTGGGGACCAGCTGTTCGATCAGCGTGGTCTTCCCGCTTCCCGACCACCCGGAAATTCCAAATATCTTCATGCACCCGCGCGCCTTCTGCTATTGCCAAGGGTCTTATTGTAACAGGGCGTCATTCCCACGCCGATATAGCGGCAACGGAACGGACGCCTCTTGCGATCGCGACTAAGCGCCTTCCTGACCCGCGTTGGGGAAAAACAGTTGTTCACCGCCGATCTTGTACTCGGCGATCGCCTTCTGTCCTTCAGGTGAAATCACCCACTCGATAAATTCTCGACCGAGATCCTTTTTCACGTTCGGGTGCTTTGCGGAATTCACCAGCATGACGCCGTACTGGTTGAACAAGCGCTTGTCTCCCTGCACCGCGATTCCAAGCTCGCCCCGGTTCTTGAATGAGATCCAGGTGGCGCGATCGGCGAGGATATAAGCGTTCATCGCCGACGCCGTGTTGAGCGCCGGCCCCATGCCCTGCCCCGTGTCCCGGTACCACGGCCCTTTTTCCTTGGCAAGGTCGATGCCGGCCAGTTTCCAGAGATCCAGCTCGGCAATGTGCGTGCCGCTTCTGTCGCCGCGCGACGCGAACGGAGCGCTCGCCGCCTTGATCTTTTTCAGCGCTTCGAGAATATCGTGACCGCCCGAAATCCTCGCCGGATCGGACTTCGGACCGATCAGCACGAAGTCGTTGTACATGACCGGGAAGCGCTTCACGCCGTGGCCTTCGGCGAGGAATTTTTCCTCTGCCGATCTGGCATGCACGAACACCACGTCGGCATCGCCCCGGCGCGCGAGATCGAGCGCCTGACCCGTGCCGAGCGCGACCACGCGCACCTGGATGCCGGTCTTCTTCTGGAACGCCGGCAGGAGGTGGCCGAACAGCCCCGACTGCTCAGTCGAGGTCGTTGAGGCGACGACGATGAACTTGTCTTGCGCGCCTGCCGGCAACGCGGCGAGCAGCGCGGCGAGCAGCAATAGTCTTTGGATCAAGTCCAAGGCAGTTCTCCTTTGATGAAAGCGGCGGCTTGCGGCGTCTGCGGTTGCGAAAAGAATTTTTCCACCGGAGCCCGTTCGACGAGCCGTCCCTGGTTAAGAAACAGGATTTCGTCGCCGAGCCGGCGCGCCTGGCCGAGGTTGTGAGTCGCCATCACGACCTTGGTGCCCGCTGCATCAAACGCACGGATCACGGCCTCGATCTCGCGCGTCGCGCTCGGGTCGAGGCTGGCGGTGGGTTCATCCAGGAACAGGACCTCCGGATGCAGCGCCCAGGCGCGCGCCAGAGCCAGACGCTGCTGCTCGCCGCCGGAGAGCACGCGCGCCGGCCGTCGCGCAAGTTGCGTCAGCCCCACGCTGTCGAGCGCTTCGCGCACCAGCGCCCCACGCTGCGGTTGCGGGACCCCGGCGATCCCCAGCGCATAAGCGACGTTGGCGTACGCCGAGCGGCGCAACATTATCGGCCGCTGAAACACCATGGCTTGCTTTCTCGGACGTCCCGGGCGCTCCGCAGTGCTCCACTCGACGCGGCCTGACGTGGGCGACAATAGACCGTGCATGATGCGCATGAGCACGCTCTTCCCGGCGCCGTTCGCGCCCAGGATGATCGTGCTCGGGCCGATTTCGATGTCGAGCGAGACCCGGTCGATGATGGTGCGACCGCCGGCGGCGAACGACACATCGGCAAGACGCAGCGGAAGAATCGATCCGTTGCTCATCCGTAGCGCCGCTGCGCAAGCTCCTTGGTCAGGTAGGCGGCGGCGTTCAAAGCAAGGACAATCGTGAGCAGGATGATTCCCAGCCCGAGCGCAAGCGGCAGATCCCCTTTGCTGGTCTCGAGTGCGATAGCGGTAGTCATCACGCGAGTGACGCCGTCTATGTTCCCCCCCACGATCATCACCGCGCCGACCTCGGCCGCTGCGCGGCCGAATCCGGCGAGCACCGCGGTGAGCAAGGAGAAACGCGTATCCCAGAGCAGCGTCAGTGCCGCATTCAACCTGCGCGCGCCAAGCGAGCGCAACTGCTCTTCGTACTCGCGCCAGGCGTCCTCGATCGCCTGGCGCGAGAGCGCCGCGATGATCGGCAGGATCAGAACGGACTGGGCGATGACCATCGCGGAAGGCGTGAACAGGATCCCCAGAGAACCGAGCGGACCGGCGCGGGAGAGCAGCAGATAGACGACCAAACCCACTACCACCGGCGGCAGGCCCATGAGGGAGTTCAACGCCACGATGACGGTCTGTCGGCCGGGAAAGCGCCCGACCGCTATCGCAGCGCCCATGGGCAGGCCCAACAATGACGCAATCGCGACCGCAGACAGGCTCACGCGCAGGCTGAGCAGGACGATATCGACCAGCTTGGAGTCGAACCCGATCAGCAGGGCCAGTGCCGAGTTCAGCGCGTCCGACACGGGTGCTCCGGCAGCCCGCCTCGTCGATCCCCGGTAGCCATGTTGACGACAGCCGGTTGACGAACTTTCCCAGAATATGTAACTATATTCATAATTAGTGTAATTATTGTTAAGGATCATAGCCTGCTAGTCGTATTTATTCTAGTTATGTACTATTTTTCATAATGCGAATCGAGTTTGATTCGGGCTGGAAACTCCACTCGGCACCTGTAGAGCCGCTATTACTACCTCTGCTGATGGCGATACAGCGATCCGGGTCGCTTGCAGCCGCAGCGCGCGAGATTGGCTACTCCTACCGCCACGTCTGGAACCTGCTCGGGGACTGGAACCAACGGATGGACCAGCCGCTCGTGCGGCTGGAACGCGGGAGGGGCGCGCAACTCACGCCTCTTGCCGTGAAACTGGTCGAGCTGGAGCAACGCGCACGCACGCGTCTCGCTCCCCATTTCGCCGATCTGGCGCGCGAGTTCGAGCGCGAGCTGTACGGTGCGATCGGCGCCCGCACTCATCGCCTGAGCTTGCAGGCAAGCCATGACCTCGCATTGTCGCGTCTGCCGGAGCTGGCGGAGCACGCGCGCCTGACGCTTGGACTGGAGTTTCACGGCAGCGTCAAAAGTCTCGAAGCATTCGCGCGCGGCGCCTGCGACCTGGCGGGATTCCACGTGGCCGAACAATGGCAAACACCCGAAGTCCGCCGGCTCCTTCAACCAGGCACGCACAAACTGATCGGCGTGGCCGTACGCGACCAGGGACTGATCGTCGCGCGCGGCAATTCGAAGAACATTCAGGGTTTGCGGGATCTGGCGCGTCCCGGCGTGCAATTCGTCAACCGCCAGCCCGGATCCGGGACGCGGCTCGTAATCGATCAGCTGCTCGCGAGCGCCGGGATCGAGTGCGGCCGGATATCAGGCTATCGGAGCGAGGAATTCACCCATGTGGCCGTCGCCGCGGCGGTTGCGAACGGCGTCGCAGACGTGGGGTTCGGCATCCGTGCCGCCGCGGCGCAGCTCGGGCTGGGTTTCATCCCCCTGGTGGACGAGCGCTATCTCATCGCCTGCCAGGCCGACCGGCTGGACAGCACCGAACTGAAGACGCTGCTCTCACTTCTTCGCGGCAGGCCCTTCAAGGCGGTGCTCGCGGCGTTGCCGGGCTATGACAACGCGATTACCGGCCGTGTCATGGAAGTGGAGCAAGGGCTCGCCGGACCGCGCCCGGTACATGGCGCGGCGCGGCGTTAGCCGGCGCCCGTGCTGCGCCGATCCAGCGACACCGCCTTGATCAGCGCGTAAACTTCGAGTCCCGGCGCGAGGCCCAGCTGATGCGCCGAGCGCTGGGTGACCCTGGATCGCAACGTCACGGAGCCGACCGTGATCGATACATCCACGATACCGCCGAGATCGGGCCCAACCTCGGCAATATTCCCGCCCAGCACGTTCTGGATGCTGATGCGCCGTGGTCGCTCCAGCGCGATCGAAACGTCGCGGGCGCGGATGCGCACGCGCACGGGCTCGCCTATGAGTGCATCCACATTGGTGACCATCAGGGTGCCCCCGTCGAACGCAAGCGTCGCCAGATCGTATTGCATATCCTGGCCCACGACCTTGGCGTCTATGACCGCGCCGCCTTCAAACGTCCCGGACGTCGGCCGCAGATCCGGTCGCCCCATGATCTCTTCGGCGGTACCGCAGGCCACGGCCTCGCCTGCCGACATCAGCACCACGGTATCGGCGAGCCGCACCACTTCTTCGACTGCATGGCTGACGTACAGGATCGGAATCCGGACTTCGTCGCGCATCAGCTCGATGTACTCGAGGATCTCGCTCTTGCGATGCGCGTCGAGCGCGGCAAGCGGTTCGTCCAGCAGCAACAGGCGCGGGCTGGAGAGCAACGCCCGGCCGATGGCGACGCGCTGTTTCTCGCCGCCGGAGAGATTCCCGGGCCGGCGCTCCAACAGCCCCGCAAGGCCCAGCAGTTCGAGCACCCGCTCGAACTGTCCCGCCTGCTCCGGCGTGCGCGAGAACAGACGGGCATAGCGCAGGTTCTGGCGCACATTCATATGAGGAAACAGGCGCCCCTCCTGGAACACATAGCCGATGCGCCGTTGCGGGGTCGGCACGTCGATGCCGCGCTCGCCGTCGAAGACCGCATCGCCGTTGATTTCGATGCGGCCCCGGTCCGGACGCAGAATGCCGGCAATGGCGTTGACGACCGAAGTCTTGCCCGCGCCCGAGCGGCCGAACAATGCTGTCAGGCCCGCTCCCGCCTCGAAGGCGGTCTTGAGCCGGAACGCGCCCAGCCGGCGTTCAATGTCGAGCTTCAGGGTCATGGCCCATAATCCTGCGGGTGGCGCGGCGAACCAGCACTTCGGAGACGAACAGCGCCGCGAGCGAAAGCACAATCGCGATCATCGAAAGGCGCAGCGCCTGTGCGTCGCCTGCCGGCGTCTGGGTATAGGTGTAGATCGCGAGCGGCAGCGTGCGCGTTTCCCCGGGAATATTGGAAACGAAGGTGATAGTGGCGCCGAATTCGCCGAGGCCGCGCGCGAACGACAGCAGAACGCCGGTGACGATACCCGGCAGCGCCAGCGGCAAAGCAACCGTCAGGAACACGCCGATACGGCCCGCTCCCAGCGTGCTCGCCGCCGCCTCGAGCTTGCGGTCGATGGCCTCGAACGACAGGCGGATGGCGCGAATCATCAGCGGAAATCCCATGATTGCCGCGGCCAGCGCCGCGCCCGTCCATCTGAATGCCACGGTAAATCCAAACCAATGATCGAGCCACGACCCGATCGGGCCGTGCTTGCCGAACAAAAGCAGCAGAAGATACCCGACCACCACCGGCGGCAGCACCAACGGCAGGTGCACGGCCGCGTCGAACAGCGTCTTGCCCGGGAAATTCGCGCGCGCGAGCAGATAAGCGACCGCGACTGCAAGCGGCAAACTGACAAGCACGCTCCAGAAAGCCACCTTCAGACTGAGCCCCAGCACCTCCAGTTCTTCAGGGGTGATTCCCATGAGGGGCTATTTCGCGAGTGCGAATCCGTACTTGTCCCAAACGGCGCGAGCTGCGGGCGATTTCAGGTATTCAAGTAGTGTCCGGGCAGCCGCGGACTTGCCGGTAGCCGTCAATGCCGCCGGATAGACGATGGGAGGGTGACTGGACTCCGGAAACTCCGCGACCGTGCGCACCTTCCCGTCTGCAAGCGCGTCGGTACGATAGACGATCCCGAGCGGCGCTTCGGCGCGCGAAACCAGTGCGAGCGCCGCGCGGACGTTTTCGGTGCGGGCAGTGCGGTCCGCCACGCTCGACCAGACACCCAGGGACTCGAGCGCAGATTTTGCATACCTGCCGGCGGGCACGTGGTCGGGATCCGCCATGGCCAGGCGCCCGGTGCCCAATGCCGCCGCCAGCGGAAAATTCGGCGCAATGCCGATCTTCACACCGCTTCCCGCGGGCGCAATCAATACCAGGCGGTTTGACAGCAGACTCACGCGGCTCCGCGCATCGATCAGCTTGCGCGCCGCAAGATAGTCCATCCATTCCTGATCGGCCGATATGAAGAGATCCGCAGGCGCGCCGTTCTCGATCTGCTTCGCCAGCGCCGAGCTGGCGGCATACGAGGCCACCGCCTTGTTGCCGGTGGAGGACTGAAACTGCTTCGCCTGCGCGTCGAGCGCGTCCTTGAGGCTCGCGGCGGCGAAGACCAGCATGTCCGCCGCCGCAACGGCGGGCGGACAGAAAATCGCATTCAATCCGATCACGAGAGGCAGAACGCCAGGATATTTCAAGCCACTCTCCTTCCCCTTTCGTAATATACAAATATATATAACGATCCGGGAATTTTAGGTGAGTTCGGCAGGGAACGCAAAGCAGGCCGGCTATTTGGCGCGACCGGAACCTGCGATGAAGCGCGCAAGCCGGCGCAGGTCGGGAGCCACCGAGCGCGCCGCCCTGGATTCCATGGCGCGGTAGCGGCGCAGGACCTCTTCGCCCAGAGCGGTGATCCGAGCGCCGCCGCCGCCTTGCCCGCCGGTCAGGGTTTCGACGAGCGGGCTGCGAAACGCCGCATTCACGGCCTCGACCAGCAGCCACGCGCGCCGGTAGGACATTCTCATGTCACGCGCGGCCGCGGAGATCGAGCCGGTGCGTGCGATGGCCTGCAGCAGGTCTGCCCTTCCCGGTCCGATGGCGACCACGGCGCCGATGAGTATGCGGATTTTCGGGCGAAGAGCGGCTGGCGCGCGAGTTTTGCTTTTCACCGCGCAATTTTACTTCCACTTGCAACGGCCGGGCCGACGCGCTATAGTTTTCGCCTCGGGAACAGGCAGACTCCCGGTCAGACGGTGTCCCGTCCAAGTTCTGCGATTCTTGCGAGGGTTGCCATGGACACCGTTATCTCCAGTATTTCCGCATCCCAGCTTCTCCACCGTTCCGGCTCTGCGGGCGCACCCTTTTTGATCGACGTGCGCCGCTTGCAGTCATTTGAATCCGACCACGCCATGATCGCGGGCGCGACCTGGCGCGATCCTTATACGGTCGGCGATTGGCTCAAGTTTTTGCCGTATCATCGCGAGATCGCCGTGTATTGCGTACATGGCCACGAAATCAGCAAGAACACTTGTGCGGCACTGCGGACCGCAGGGTTGAACGCGCATTATCTGGAAGGCGGCATCGAAGCGTGGAAGGCCGGCGGCGGGCCGACGATAAAAAAGCAGGCTTCAGTGCCGATTCCTTCCCTCGTCAACAAGCCCTCGAAGTGGATCACGCGCGAGCGTCCCAAGATCGACCGCATCGCCTGTCCCTGGCTGATCCGGCGTTTCATCGACCCGTGCGCGGAATTTCTTTACGTGCCGTCGGTGCAGGTTCGCGATGCCGCGAAGATCAGGCAGGCCATCCCGTATGACGTGCCCGATGTGCAGTTCTCCCACCGCGGTGACTTGTGCAGCTTCGATGCATTTCTGGCCGACTTCGAACTCGACGATCCCGTACTCGCCGATCTGGCGATGATCGTGCGCGGCGCCGACACCGGCAAACCCGGGCTGACGCCGCAATCACCCGGCCTGCTCGCGGTCTCGCTCGGGCTCTCGGTCAACTATCCCGACGACCACGCCATGCTGGAGCAGGGCATGGTGCTCTACGACGCCCTCTACGCCTGGGTCCGCTCGGCGCGCGCGGAGGTCCACAACGCCGACCTTTTCAAAAAGAAATCATGACCCGGGACGCGCAGCAAGCACCCGCGCTGGTCAGCCTCGGAGAGGCCTTCGGGTATTGGTTCAAGCTCGGCTTCATCAGCTTCGGCGGCCCGACCGGACAGATCGCGATGATGCACCAGGACCTGGTCGAGCGGAAACGCTGGATCTCGGAGAAGCGCTTCCTGCATGCCCTCAACTACTGCATGGTCTTGCCCGGCCCCGAGGCGACGCAGCTCGCGACCTACATTGGCTGGATGATGCATCGCACCTGGGGCGGGGTGATCGCCGGCAGCCTGTTCGTGCTGCCGTCGCTTGCGATATTGATCGCGCTCACCTGGATCTATCTCGTCTTCGGCAACGTGCCAGCAATCGCTGGGCTGTTCTACGGCATCAAGCCGGCGGTGACCGCCATCGTGCTGTTCGCCGCCTGGCGCATCGGCTCGCGCGCGCTTACGAACGCAGTGCTGTGGACGATCAGCCTGGCGGCGTTCCTGGCGATCTTCGCCTTCGACGTGCCCTTTCCGTATATCGTCATGGGTGCCGGAATCATCGGCTACGTGGGCGGCCGGATTGTCCCCGACAAGTTCATCACCGGAGGCGGCCACGGCAGCGCGGAAAAACGCTACGGCGCGGCGCTGATCGACGACACCACGCCTACGCCGGCGCACGCGCTGTTCCGCTGGTCGCGCTTCATGCGGGTCCTGGGAACGTTCCTCGCGATCTGGGGCGGGGCAATCGGCGCGCTCTCGCTGCTGTTCGGGTGGGAAAGCACGCTCGTACAGATGGGATGGTTTTTCACCAAGGCGGCGCTGCTCACTTTCGGCGGCGCCTACGCCGTGCTGCCCTACGTCTACCAGGGCGCGGTGGAGCACTTCCAGTGGCTGACGGCAGCGCAAATGATCGACGGCCTCGCGCTCGGGGAGACCACACCGGGACCGCTGATCATGATCGTGGCGTTCGTCGGCTTCGTCGGAGCATGGACCCAGGCGGCGTTCGGTCCGGACGCACCCGTCCTAGCCGGATGCGCGGGCGCGGCCGTCGCGACCTTCTTCACTTTCCTGCCCTCGTTCCTGTTTATTCTTCTCGGCGGGCCGCTGGTGGAATCGACGCACGGGAATCTGCAATTCACCGCGCCGCTTACCGGCATAACCGCCGCCGTGGTCGGGGTGATCCTCAACCTCGCATTGTTCTTCGCCTGGCATGTGTTCTGGCCGGAAGGCTTTTCGGGACGATTCGACGGGTTCTCAGCCCTGGTCGGGCTGGCGGCATTCGCCGCTTTGTGGCGCTATAAAACCGGAATGATTCCGGTGATCCTCGCCTGCGGCGCGACCGGCCTCGTGCACCATCTTCTGGCCGGCTGGCAAGGCTGGGGCTAGCGCGCCCCCGTAAGTCGGAAGGCGCCTTACTTTTTGCCCGCTGCCGGCGCGGGCCCCTTGATGCCCTTGTTCTTGCGGTAGTTCCCCGCCGCCTTGTCCTGGTATTTGCCGAGCAGATCGGCATCCTTCTTCGCAGCTTCGTCGGCCAGTTTTTTCGTTTCCGCAGCCTTGTCCGGATCCACGGGCGGCGCCGGGGGCAACTTCGCCCAAGCCGCTCCCGCTACGGCGGCGAAAACGAAACTCGCTAAAATCCCGCGCAATGCCATGGCGTATCTCCCCATCAATGCTGTGCCTGCGGCGCGACCGGTGCGCCCAGCGCGGTCCCGGCCTTCACCTTGCCGGACTTGACGTCGTTGTACCAGTACTCGTGGTGCTCCTTCGCCCAGGCCTCGTCCACATAGCCATAGCGCATCGACTCGTAGGCGCCTTCCACCCCGATGGAGCCCAGGTAGATGTGGCCGAGCCCAAGCGCGACGACCGCGCACGCAGAAATCGCATGGACAACATTGGCCCCGATCATGACCGCCCGCACCTGGTCGAAATTGGGAAAGTCCAGGATCAGGCCGCTTGCACTGACAACGAGGCTGAGCGCGACCACGCCGAACCAGAACCAGACCTTCTCGCCCGCGTTGAACCTGCCGGAGGCAACGTGCGTGCCCCCGAACATGCCGCCGAGGCTCCCGAACCACCTGAAGTCGTACGCCTTGGGCAGATTATCCCTGATGAAGATGATGATGAACACGACAAGGCTGAGCACGAACAGCGGCCCCACAAAGTTGTGCAGGTGCTTCGACAACTGAGTCAGCCAGGCAAAAAGCGTATAGCCGATGACCGGAAGCAGCACATATTTTCCCACCAGAATAACAAGCCCGGTCACCCCGAGGATGACGAAGCTGATGCCCAACACCCAGTGGGCGTACCGCTCAAGCGGCGTGAAGCGCTCGATCAGTTTTCCGGTCGTACTCGCGTGCAGCTTGGCCGGCCCCTTCCACCAGTAGAAAACGCCCATCAGCGCCGCGACCAGACCTACGAGCCAGCCCCCGATCGGGGTGACCCAGGCATTGCGCAGCTGTCTCCACGTTTCGCCGTAGGTCTGCACCAGAACGCCGGTCTCGCGTCCCTTGACCGAGGTGTACTCCTCCTTGCCCGAGCGCACGTCGCGCCAGACCGGGGCATTGTTGTACGGCTGTGATTGCGCACGCTGCGCCTGGCTCTCGCCCTGCTGCTGCTGTGCGAGCGACGCGCCGCAGAGCGGCAGGAACAGCGCAAGCGCGAGCGCGAAGCGCCCCAAAACCGCGATCGGTTTCATGAGCGGTCCTCCCCTATTCTGCCCGCGTGTATTCGTTCTGGCCGAGATTGCGCGCCTTGAGAGCCGTTTCCCAACTCGTCTTGTCGCCCTGATTCCACTTGGACGTGGTGTAAAGGCTCGCGCTGGGTGGATTTTCCCAAGGCTTGGTGTCGGGTTTGCCCTGGTACTTGCCCTGCTTGTAGACGGTCACCTGGTCGCGCTCGCCGCATGCACCGAGACTGACGACCGCCACAAGAGCAGCGCCTGCGAACATCCATTTGCGGGATACGGTCATGACCTCGCTCCCGCCGGCGCTTTCTGCTGCGGATTGTCAGGCTTGCCGTAGGCAGTGCCCCAGCCCCAGATCTCGGAGCCCTTGCCGCGCTTGAGCACGCGCTGGCGGTAGATGTCCGAGATGACGTCGGAGTCGCCTCCCAGCAAGGCCTTGGTCGAGCACATCTCGGCGCAAGCCGGAAGCTTGCCTTGCGCCAGGCGGTTTGAGCCATACTTGGCGAATTCTTCCTTGGAGTTGTCCTTCTCCGGCCCGCCGGCGCAGAAGGTGCACTTGTCCATCTTGCCGCGCAGACCGAAGGCGCCCGCCTGCGGGAA
>JBGPYQ010000264.1:0-3814 GCA_041493345.1 Gammaproteobacteria bacterium
CGAAGCCAGTGGCCCAATTGATAAAACCGATCGCAGTGCTTCTGGTGAGCTAGACGGGCTTGCTCCCGGGTCAGAAGACGACGACTATCGATCCAGGCTCCTGCAAATACTCCAAGCCCTTCCGCCGTTAGGCTTCGAGAGATTGTGTCAACGGCTCCTTCGTGAAGCAGGATTTGAACAGGTTGTCGTAACCGGAAAGAGTGGCGACGGAGGTATCGATGGGCACGGCGTTCTCTCGTTGAATGCTTTTGTGAGCTTCCGTGTTCTTTTCCAGTGCAAACGCTATGTCGGTTCGGTTACACCAGCTCATGTCCGCGACTTCAGAGGAGCCATGCAAGGACGCGCCGACAAGGGCCTAATCCTAACTACGGGGTCATTTTCCTCCGAGGCTCGACGCGAAGCGTCCCGCGATGGGGCTCCACCCATCGAATTGGTAGACGGCGAGAAACTAATAGAATTGTTTGCCAAACTCGATCTTGGACTGCGGCCGGTAACCACCTACGACATTGATGAGAGCTTTTTCGATGAGTACCGCAAGTAAGAATTTACGCAACGCGGAGAGATGAGGTGTGCTTCGGCGTTAATCGCTTTTTCCGCCTGGCGATCGTAGGCGTGGTGTTCGCGACGTTCGCTGCTGCGGGCGCCGACGCGAAACCACCCGCCCCCCGCGATCTCCCTGCGCTTTTTGCCACCCTCGAAAAAACCGACGCGGTCACCGAAGGCGCGACCTCGCCCAAGCGCATTCTCTACATTTTCTTCGACGCGAACTGCTTCTACTGCCATCTGACGTGGAAGGCGCTGCAGGCTTACGAAAAAGCCGGGCTGCAGGTGCGCTGGGTGCCGGTGGCGTATCAGAAGGACAGCTCCACGACCAAGGCCGCGGCGATCATGCTGGCAAAAAACCGCGCGGCCGCGTTCCGCGAGAACGAGACGGGCTACCGCGCGGGGTCCTATGACGGCGGGATCGCGCCCGCGAAGAATCCGCCCAAGGCGATCCTCGCGCAGCTCGAGGCGAACTTTGCGCTGATGGACCGCTTCGGCCTGTCCGGGACGCCCGGTCTCGTGTGGAAGGACGCGGCCGGCAAGGTGCAGACGAACCTCGGCATGCCGCGCCTCTCGAAACTTCCGGCGATCACCGGCCTCCCAGCACAGAAGATCGACGACCCGGAGCTCACGGAGTTCCGCTAGCGGGTGTCATCGTCGTGCCGCACCACGACCACGCGCGGGGGGCCGAACACCAGGGCGCTCGCCGCCCAGGAGATGAGCGCGTAGACGATCGCGCCGAGCACCGCGGACCAGAACCCGGCGACGCTGAATCCCTTCACGAAAGACGCCACGAACCAGAACAGCAGCCCGTTGATCACGAAGATGAAGAGGCCCAGCGTGAGCACGGTGACGGGGAGCGTGAGCAGAACGACGAGCGGCCGGATCAGCGTGTTGACGAGCCCGAGCAGGAGCGCCGCGATGAGCGCGGTGGTGAAGCTGTCCACCTGCACCGAGGGCACGAGGTAGGGGAGGGCGAGCAGCGCGAGCGCGTTGATCAGCCAGACGAGGAGGAGGTTGCGCGTCATGAGACGCCAAGCATAGCGCAAAGGTTCAGTTCTGAATGAAACCGATCCGGCGCTTCGGTTTTGGCTCCGATGGCGCCATCAATTCGCGGATGGCACGCACGACGGAGGTGATGGCTTCGTCATGGTGGGCGATGCGGCGCTCGAGCTCGTCGAGCTTTTTTGCCAATTCGGCATTGGCGGCGACCATTGCCCGCAGGCGCACGAAGGCGCGCATGATCGCGATATTCACGGCGATCGCGCGGCGGCTGCGCAATACCGAAGACAGCATCGCCACGCCTTGCTCCGAGAACGCATAAGGGGGTGTGCGGCGTCCGCCCCATTTTCCAGGATCCCTCGAACTTGAGGTCACAATTTGTGACCTCAAGATTTTAAGCTCCTGTTCCGTAAGCTGAAACATGAAGTCCTGCGGAAAGCGCTCGATGTTTCGCTGGACCGCTTGGACGAGCACCTTGGTCGATACGCCATATAGCGCGGCGAGGTCGGCGTCCAGTATTACCTTATGCGCGCGCACGAACAGAATGCGCGCATCGATGCGCTGGACCGGGATCGGGTTTGATTTCATGAGTCGTCGCCCGATGAACGCGCAGCCGGTGGAGGTGTTGACACCTCCGCATCGAACAGCCGTCACGCCGACCGGCTCGACCTCGAGGCCGTAGTCGGTCACGCGGCGCTTGTCCCGGGGCTTTCCGCAGGAGGAACGACACCCGGGACTTTGCCGGCGCGTGGTGCGGCGAGCCGGCCTGGATTAGAATCCTCGCCGGGACTCGGTCCTCAAGAGCAACAACCACAAGGAGTATTCGCATGCTGACCCTTTTCTACGCCCCCGGCGCCTGTTCCATGGCGTCCCACATCGTGCTCGAGGAGAGCGGCGAGAAGTACGAACCCAAGCGCATGGACCTGTCCAAGGGCGAGCAAAAGACCGCGGAGTACCTGAAAATCCATCCGCTGGGCCGCGTGCCGGCGCTGAAGCTGGATGATGGCTCGCCGCTGGCGGAAAACACGGCCATCCTGCCTTTCCTCGGCAAGCGCTTCGGCCTGTGGCCGACCGATCCGGTCAGGGAAGCGCGGGCGCTATCGGTCATCGGTTTTTTTGCCTCGAGCGTGCATCCCGCGAACGCCCATGTCACCCGGCCCGAGCGCTACACGGACGACAAGTCGGCCTTCCCGGGCATCCAGGCCATGGGGAAGAAGAGCTTCCACGACTACCTCAAGCAGATCGACGCCCTGTACGCGGGGCGTGAGTGGCTGTCCGACAAGTATTCGGTGCTCGACCCCTATGCCTTCGTGTTCTACACCTGGGGCGTGAAGCGCGAGCTGCCCATGGCGGAATTGAAGAATTACGCCGCCCTCAAGGACCGCATGAGCAAGCGCCCGGCCGTGCAGCGCGTCGTCGCGGACGAGGGCGTCAAGCTGTAGTTGTCTGAAAGCAAGCAAGCAAGCTGTCCGGTCTGGATTAGAATCCTCGCCGGGACTAGAGCCTCAAGAGGAGAAGACGATGGCACGCAAGGAACCGGGTCCGAAGATCGATCGCCGCAGGTTTCTCACCGGGGTCGTCGCGGCGGGGGCCGCGACCGCGATGACGCCGCCCGCGGCGCGCGCCGCCGACGCGGTGGCGCAGAACGCGCCGCGCGCGCCCTCCGCGCTGCCGCCTTCGGCAAAGGCCGCCGAGGCCGAGACCGGAACGCCGCGGGAGCTGGCGCGCGTCAAGGGCATCCCCGGGTCCGACTTCATGGTCGACGTCATCAAGTCGCTCGACATCAAGTACCTGCCGGCGAACTGCGCGTCCAGCTATCGCGCCATCCACGAGTCGCTGATCAACTACGGCGGCAACAGGATGCCGGAGTTCCTCACCTGCATGCACGAGGAGTCCGCGGTCGGCATGGCGCACGGCTACTTCAAGGTCGCCGGCAAGCCGCTGATGACGCTTTGCCACGGCACGGTCGGCCTGCAGCACGCCACCATGGGCATCTACAATGCGTGGTGCGACCGCGTGCCGGTGATCATCGTCGGCGGCAACGACCTGGATGCCGCGCACCGGCCGCCGGGCGTGCCGACCTTCCACTCCGCGCAGGACATCAACGCGCTGGTGCGCGACTTCACCAAGTGGGACGACACGCCGGTGTCGCTGCAGCATTTCGCGCAGTCGTTCGTGCGCGCCTACAAGATCGCGATGACGCCGCCTTACGGCCCGGTGGCGATCGCGCTCGACGCCGGCTTGCAGCAGGAACCGATGAAGGAGCACG
>JBGPYQ010000239.1:0-4807 GCA_041493345.1 Gammaproteobacteria bacterium
GTCGAGCGCCGCGCGCAGCGCGGCCGGCATTCCATCCAGCTCCCGCAGGAACGGAAATCGCCGGCGCAGCAATTCGCGAGCATGCGCCGCTTCGTTCTCTTCGCCGAGCCGGCATGCCCGGCCGGCGATCTGCACTCCGCGTATGAGGCGGAAATCCGCGTAGTCCGGCGCGACGGTCGCCGCGACGCGGGAATTGCGCTCGATCGCAAGCGAATGGCGCGAGCCGGGATCCGAGGTCCAGTAAAGCGTGAGATCTTCCGCCGCGAACATCACGGATGCGGCGTGCGCCGCTCCGTCGACGATGGTGGCAAGCGACACCACATGGTGCGCCAGCAGAAACGCCCGGATCTCGTCTCTTAGCGCTGCGTTGTCGATGGCAGAGCCGCTCCGGGTCACGCGAAGGCGCCGGCTTCGCGCATGGCGGCGTAATCCGCCTCCGAGAGCCCGAGAATCTCGCGGAACACCCTGTCGTTGTCGGCGCCGAGCAGCGGAGCGGCCGATGTCACCTCGCCGGGCGTTTCAGAGAGCTCGAATGCCGGCCCGCAATACGCGTGCTTGCCGATCACGGGGTGGCGTCGCCGGCGCCAGTGCCGACGGGCGATGAGTTGCGGATCGGTGAATAGATCGGCCATGCTATTGACAGAGTGAGCATGCACGCGGGCGCGCTGCAAGATTTCCGCTGCAACTGCCGCTTCGCGCTCGCGCGTCCATGCGCAAATGCCCGCGTCGATCTCGGCGGCGGCGCTCTTGCGGCCGGCGAGCGTCGCGTAGCGCGCATCGCGTGGCCAATCCGGCCGGTCGATCTCGGCGGCGAGCGCCGCAAACTCTTCGTCCGACCAGCAGGAGAGCGCGATCCAGCCGTTCGCGCTGCAGCGATAGGCGCCGTGCGGAGCGGCCTGCGGATCGTCGTTTCCCACGCGCTCGGCGATGCGGCCCGTGAGGTGGTATTCGAGCAGCGGCCCGGCGAGGAAGAGAAGGCCGGCTTCGTACTGCGAGATGTCGATGTGGGCTCCCGCCCCGGTGCGCCGCCGCTGTTCCAGCGCCGCGAGCACCGCCACCGCGCCGAGGGTGGAGGCGATAAAGTCGATATACGGCCCGTACAGCACGGTCGGCAGGCCGCCCCGTTCCCCGGTCAAGCCGCAAATTCCGGCGAGCGCGGTGAGCTGCGAACCGAATCCCGGCGTGTTGGCGCGCGGGCCGGTTTGTCCCATGTTGCAGGTCGACAGCATGATGAGCGAGGGGTTCTCGGCATTGAGCGCGTCGAATCCCAGGCCGAGCCGCCCGATCACGCCAGGACGCATGTTCTCGATCACGACATCGCCCCACTTGCACAGCCTGCGCGCGAGCGCCAGGCCCTGGGGATTCTTCAGGTCGAGCGTGATGCCCAGCTTCGAGTCGTTGAAATAGGCAAAGCAGCCGCCGCCGTTGATTCCGGGTTTCCTGTCCTTGTACGGCGGATACTGCATGCGGAAGCCGTCGGGCCGCGCGAACGACTCGACGTGAATGACGGTGGCGCCGAAATTGGCGAGCATCTTGCCGATATGCGGCCCGGCGGCGTAGCTGCCGAACTCGACGACGCCAATCCCTGCCAATGCCTGCGGCGATGCGCTCATGTGACCTCCGCTGCGCGCGGAGCCTCGACCTGCGCGTCGTTGCGCGACACGAGCGGCGGGCGCTCGCCGCCGACGATCGCGAAGCACCCGCAGTGGCGCTCGAGTCTGCCGTCGGCCGCGGCCACATCCTGCCAGAAGCCGCGCGCGGCGAGCTGCGGATCTGCTGCGATGTCGGCGACCGTGGAAACGGGATAGCCGAGCATCTCGCGCCGGTGCGCTTCCTCGAGGAACTGGCGCTTGGTAATGGAGGAGAAAAACGCCGCGATCGGCGCTTCGAGCGCGTCGACCTCGGCCTGCGTGGCCAGCGTGGGGTCCCATTTTTCGAATTCGAGCTGCGCCAGCGCGCCGAGCGGAGCGCCGCATTCGCGCATCCACGCCACGAGTTGCGTATTCGTCCGCCTTCCGGCGACGCCGCCGTACAGGATGAAATTGACGAAGCCGTCGCGGCACGGCCAGAACACGCGAAAGCGCGCGCCCTTCACCGAACGTCCGGTCATGAACGCGCCGGCACGGGTCGGGGTCGTGCCGTCGACGTCCACGAACGTCGGCGCATGCGAAAGCGCCACGATGGTGGCGGCCTGTGCCGAAACGTCGACGCACTGGCCGCGTCCGGTGCGCGCGCGCGCCGCGAGCGCGGTCAACGCGCCGACCGCGGCCTGCGCACCCGCCCAGCTATAGGACTGCGGCGCCGACACGCGCAGCGGTGTGCCATCGGGCTCGCCCGCGAGAGACATGGCGCCGCTCGCGGCCATCAGCTCGAGGTCCGATGCGATCCAATCGGCTTTCGGACCGGTGAGCCCGAAGGGCGTGATGGCGACGACGATCAGGCGCGGATTGATGGCGGACAATCGGCCATGGTGGAAGAGCGCGGCTTCGCGCGTCCCGGGCGTGAATGTCGCGAGCAGCATGTCGGCGCTTGCGGCAAGCCGATCGAGCTCGCGTTGCCCTGCGCTTTCCCTCAGATCCAGCCGCGTCAGCCGTTTGTTGACGTTGAGGGCGCGCCAGTCCGATGGTTGGATTTCGGCGTCTGGGTTCTCGATCTTCGTGACGTCGGCGCCCATGTCGGCAAGCAGGCGTCCCGCCAGCCAGCCGAGCCGGCCGGTGCAATCGAGGACCAGAGTGCCTTTGAGCATCGCGCGGGTCCGGAGCGGATTTCGCTCCTCTCCTTGAGTCTCAGCTCGCGGGAATACGGCGCGGGCGGGTGACGGTTACACTTCAGCGGCCGGTGCGCGCCAGCGACAGCACCCAGCCCTCCATGCGCGCCTTCATCTTGTCGATCTCAGCCGCGCTGAAGAAATTCTCCGGCTTGACCCGATCGACGGGGTAGACCGGGCGGTGGAAATCCTGCTCGTACCCGAAGGGCACGGTGGCATCGATGCCCATTCCGCCTTCGAACAGGGTGTTCGACGCGGTCCAGGCTTTCTCGCCGGCGGTCATGCGCTCGGCCGGCATGAAGGTCTGGCCGCGGCCGCCGGGGATGGGATTGAGGATGTCTGCCCTGGGATTCACCCGCGTCGTGAGGCACCACATGATGTCGTCCATCGAATAGATGTCGACGTCTTCCGAGACCGCGATCGCGAGCCGCATCCCCTGCGAGCAGGACAAGATCGCCGAGAGGAAATTGCGCTGCCAGCCCTCCTCGATCTTGTTGCGCTTCTTCACCTGGATGATGCAGCCGCCCCAGTCGGTCATGCAGTAGGGGATGTGCGCGTCCTGGATGATCCCGGGCTGCATCCGGTTGCACAGCTCGAAGATCGCCGCTTCGCGGATGGTCGTGTCGATGTTGCTGTCGTCGCTCGTGTGCACGCCCAGGGGAAAGATGATCGGCCTCGAGGCGGGCTTTCTCATCGTGAGCGCGGTGACATGGAAGGTCGGCGCCTTGTAGGCCTTGCCCATGTAGCCGGCCCACTCGGGATGGAAGAAGGTCTTGCCCTGGACGCCTTGTTCCTCCGCTTCCTTCGTCTCATAACGCTTGTCACGGGGATGGAGGTGACCTTCGAGCACGTATTCGCAGTCGGCCAGGGCGTAGGCGTCGACCGTGCGCGCCTTGACCAGCCGGACCGGCGAGCCCTGCACCGCGCCGGCGATGCCGATCTCGTCGCAGCCCTTCGGCAGGATCACGTAGTCGAATCCCGCGCCGGCGAGCAGCGTGCACGCCGGCGGCACGCCGAAGCACACGGTGAGCGGAATGGGCTTGTCGTCCTCGTAATGCTCGGTGTAGACCTGCCACATGTGCGACCCGGGCGAGATCTGGAAAGTGCCGACGTTGCCCCAGCGGAAATTCATGCGGTTGTAGCCGAGGTCGCTGCCGCCGTCGAAATAATCGCCGACGATGCAGCGGATCCCGGAGCCGATCGTGAGCTCGGGCTCGAGGGCGGTATGGCGGATCGCGGTGATCCACTTGTTGACGTCGACGTCGCCCGTGATTACGTGCTCCTGGCAGAGCGCTTCCCGGCCGTCGATGACGACCGGCTTGACCGGGTGGTTCAGCGCGTGGGCGAGCTTGCGCGTGCGCTCGACGGGGCCGTCGAAGCCGAACATCTTGTCGACCACGCGGATATCCGCGAACAGGTTGGTGATCGCGCGGGCGTGCGGCTTGCCTTTCACGTTGTTGAACAGGATCGGGATGCCGCCGTCGAAATGCTTCTGCAGGCCGGTGATCTCCAGATCCGGATTCACTTCCTTGTCGGTCTCGACGAGATCGCCCTCGGCGCGCAGCCACTCGATCGTCGATCGTAGACTGGTGACGTCACGCTTCACTGCAGCACGTTTGGCCGGTTCGTTCATGGGGCGTCCTTTCTTGGGGTCGGAACCTGTCACCCGAGTTTGCGCACGGCGTCGGGCCGGCTCATCTGGCCGTCCCAGCGTTTGGCAAAGTCGGCGGGAATGCCGAACTGATCGAGCACGCGGGCCACGACATGGTCGACGAGATCGTCGATCGTCTGCGGTTTGTTGTAGAAGGCCGGCATGGGAGGCAGGATCGTCGCCCCGATGCGCGCGAGCTTGAGCATGTTCTCGAGATGGATCTCGGAAAGCGGCGTCTCGCGGACCAGCAGCACGAGCCTGCGCCGTTCCTTCAGTACCACGTCGGCGGCGCGGTGCACCAGGTTTTCGCTGCAACCGCTGGCGATGGCCGCAAGCGTGCGCATCGAGCAGGGCGCGATCACCATGCCGTCAGTCAGGAACGACCCCGA
>JBGPYQ010000042.1:0-19186 GCA_041493345.1 Gammaproteobacteria bacterium
CCACCATGGCCTGGGTCTAGCCGCGGGTGAACAAAGCCGAGCCATGGGTGCGCGGCAGCACGCCGACGCGGATGCTGATCGGGCGCACGGTGCGCGTGTCGCGCCCGTCGATGCGCGGCTCGCCGTCAAGAATCTGGCTGCGCACGATCTTCGATTCGATGTCGAAGCAGATGTCCTTTACTGCGTTCGCTTCCGGCCCGCCTTCCTTGCCGGCGCCGACGGTCTCGAATACACGCTTCCAGATGCCGTCGATCGCTTCGGATCGGGCCTGCTTTTGCCGCAGCTTGAATGCCGCGCGCAACTCGCTTTCCGCAAGCCCCTTGATGCGCTCAACCAGTGCCTTGTCCTTCTCCGGGGCCTTCCAGTCCCAGGCAGGCTTCGCCGCCTGGTCGGCAAGCCCGTGGATCGCCTGGATCGCGGCCTGCATCTGCTCGTGGCCGAACACGACCGACCCGAGCATGACGTCCTCGGGCAACTGGTGCGCTTCGGACTCCACCATCAGCACTGCGTGTTCGGTGCCGGCGACGACGAGGTTGAGCTGGCTTTCCTTGAGTTGCGTCGCGGTGGGGTTGAGCACGTACTGGCCGCTGATGTAGCCGACGCGCGCCGCGCCGATCGGTCCGTTGAACGGAATGCCCGAAAGGACAAGCGCCGCCGACGCGCCGATCAGCGCCGGGATATCGGGATCCATTTCCGGATTGCAGGACATCACCTGCGCGACGACCTGCATCTCGTTGTAGAACCCCTCCGGAAACAGCGGGCGGATGGGCCGGTCGATGAGGCGCGAGGTCAGGGTTTCCTTTTCCGAAGGCCGTCCCTCGCGCTTGAAGAAACCTCCCGGGATCTTGCCGGCGGCGTAAGTCTTCTCGATGTAGTCGCAGGTAAGCGGTAAAAAATCCTGGCCCTGCTTCGGCACCCTGGCCGCCACCACGGTGCACAGCACCACCGTGTCCTCCATGGTAACGAGGACCGCGCCGTGGGCCTGACGCGCCATCTCGCCGGTTTCCAGCGTGACTTGATGCGCACCGTAGGTAAAGCTTTTCTTGATCGGATTTAGCGTCATGGAATTCTCGATGAATTGGAAGGAACGGCGTGCCCGGCCCGGAAAATCAGATGGGATTGGCTGCCGCTCACGGAACTTGCGTGGTTCCTGAAATCAAAGCGCCCACGCGGAACCGGGTGGGCGCTGAAGGCATTATTTGCGCAGGCCAAGTTGCTCGATCAACTGATGGTATTTCGCGCCGTTTTCGCGCTTGAGGTAGTCGAGCAGCTTGCGGCGCTGGCTGACCAGCTTCAGCAGTCCGCGACGCGAATGATGGTCCTTGACGTGCGTCTTGAAATGGTCGGTGAGCCCGTTGATGCGGGCGGTAATCAGCGCAACCTGAACTTCGGGCGAACCCGTGTCGCCAGCGGCGCGCTGATGCTGCTGGACGATCTGCGCCTTTTGTACAACGCTCACTCGCATTCTCTGGTCTCTTGTCTCTGTGCGAAAGGCGGGCATTTTACCTTGAAATCAGCGCCTTTCACAAGCCGTTTCCGGCCGCAATCGCCTCATCGGCCGAACGCCATCAGCCGCTTGGGCCGCAACACGCCGACGGCATCCACTTCGCCGGAACCGAGAAATCCGCCGTCGTCCCCGAATACGCTGACGTGGCCGCTAGTCGCGCCGAGGGCCACCGCCTGCCCTTGCCGGAATTTCACGGCAAGCGGAGCCGAAAGCGCCAGACGCGGCCGCAACCCGAGGAGAGCGTCGGGGGGCAGGACGCGCGCCAGCCGCCCGGCCTGCGACAATGACCCAAGCGCATCGATCCCGATCGCATCGTCAAGACTGAATGGGCCGATCGCGGTGCGCTTAAGCGCGGCGAGATGCGCGCCGCAGCCGAGCGCTTCGCCGATGTCTTCGGCCAGCGTTCTGATGTAAGTACCCTTGCTGCAGAGAACGCGCAGCTCGAATTCCCCGCCCGCGAAGGCCACAAGCTCCAGCTCCCGGATCCTCACTTTTCGCGGCCGGCGTTCCACGACCTGTCCCTTCCGGGCGTAATCGTACAGCGGCCGCCCGCGGTGCTTGAGAGCGGAATGCATGGGGGGCAGCTGCTCGATTTCTCCGGCAAAACGCGCCAGCGCCGCCGCCACCTCGTCGCGCTGCACCGAGTGCTCGCGGCGCTCCAGGATCTCGCCCTCGGCGTCGCCGGTTGAAGTGCGGATGCCGAGCCGCACGCGCGCCCGGTAGCTCTTGTCCGAGTCGAGCAGCTCGCCCGAGAACCGGGTGGCTTCGCCAAAGGTGAGCACCAGCAGGCCGCTTGCCAGGGGATCCAGCGTTCCCGTGTGCCCGGCGCGTGCCGCGCCCATCAGGCGCTTGGCATGCTGCAGCACGGCGTTGGAACCCGGACCCGAGGGCTTGTCCAGAAGCAGGACGCCATCGACCGGCGCGGCGCGCATGCCGGCTCCCATGCCGCTCAACCCTCTTCGGATTTCTTTTCCGAAACCGCTGCGTCGATCAATTGCGAGAGCCGAATGCCGTGCTCGACCGACTCGTCGTAGCGGAAGTGCAATTCAGGAATCATGCGCAGCTTCAACCGCTCTCCGAGCCGGGAGCGCAGAAATCCCGCGGCGTGGCCCAGTCCGTCCTCGGTCCGGGACAGCGATTCCGCGTCGCCCAGCGTGGTGAAGAATACTTTCGCATGCGCGAGATCCGGGGACACTTCCACCCCGGTCAGGGTGATCATGCCCACGCGGGGGTCCTTGAGATGCGCGCGCAGTAACTCGGACAGCTCGCGCTGGATCTGGTCGGCGACACGGCGCAGGCGCTGCTGGTTGGCCATGGGGTCATCGAATCCGGAGCGAAGCGATCGGCCATCCTGCAAGCAGATCCTTCGTCGCGCTACGCGCTCCTCAGGATGGCGCGGACGTTACAGTGTCCGCGCCACTTCCTGGACCTCGTAGATCTCGAACTTGTCGCCGACCTGGATGTCGTTGTAGCCCTTGACCGACATGCCGCACTCGAAGCCGGCTTTCACCTCGCGCGCGTCGTCCTTGAAGCGCTTGAGAGAATCGATCTCGCCCGAAAAGACAACCACGTTATCGCGCAGCACGCGCACCAGCGCGCTGCGCCGCACCAGGCCCTCGAGCACGTAGCAGCCCGCGACGGCGCCGACCTTGGAGATCTTGAACACCTGGCGCACGTCCACCAGCCCGAGCACGTTCTCTTTCTTCTCCGGCGCAAGCATGCCGGAGAGCGCCGCCTTCACCTCGTCGACGGCTTCGTAGATGATGGTGTAGTAGCGCACGTCCACGCCCGAGGCCTCGGCCAGCTTGCGCGCAGCCGCATCGGCGCGCGTATTGAAACCGATGATGACCGCCTTTGAGGCGAGCGCGAGATTGACGTCGGAATCGGTAATCGCGCCGACCGCGCTGTGAACCACGTTGACCTTGACCTCGTCGGTGGAAAGCCCGGTGAGCGCATGCACCAGCGCCTCCTGCGAGCCTTGCACGTCGGCCTTGATGAGCAGCGGCAGCACCCTGATGTCGCCCATCTGCTCGAACATGTTCTCGAGCTTCGCCGCCTGCTTCCTGGCGAGCTTGACGTCGCGGAACTTGCCCTGCCGGAACAGCGCGATCTCGCGCGCCTTGCGTTCGTCGCTGAGCCCGATGACTTCCTCTCCTGCCGCGGGAACCTCCGCCAGGCCCTGGATCTCGACCGGGATCGACGGTCCCGCCGCGGCAACTGCTTTGCCGTTTTCGTCCAGCATGGCGCGCACCCGGCCAAATGAGGTGCCGGCGAGCACGATATCGCCGCGCTTGAGCGTTCCGGACTGCACCAGCACGGTGGCGACCGGGCCGCGGCCCTTGTCGAGTCGCGCCTCGATCACCAGGCCCTTGGCTGGCGCGTCCACCGCCGCCTTCAGCTCCAGAACCTCGGCCTGCAGCAGCACCTGCTCGATCAACTGGTCTATGCCCTTGCCGGTTTTCGCAGACACGGAGACGAACGGCGAGTCGCCGCCGTATTCCTCGGGCACCACGCTTTGCGCCACCAGCTCCTGCTTGACCTTTTCCGCGTTGGCTTCGTGCTTGTCTATCTTGTTGATCGCGACCACCATCGGCACTTTTGCTGCCCTGGCGTGAGCAATCGCCTCGATGGTCTGCGGCATGACGCCGTCGTCGGCCGCAACCACCAGAACGACGATGTCCGTAAGTTTCGCGCCGCGGGCGCGCATCGCCGTGAATGCCTCGTGGCCCGGCGTGTCGAGGAAAGTCACCATGCCGCGCGGCGTCTCCACGTGATAGGCGCCGATATGCTGCGTGATGCCGCCCGCCTCTCCGGAGGCGACCTTGGTGCGGCGAATGTAATCGAGCAGCGAGGTTTTCCCGTGGTCCACGTGCCCCATCACCGTTACCACGGGGGCGCGCGGCTTGAGCTCCGCCGCCTCGTGCTGTTGCGGTGATTCCTCGAGATAGGATTCCGGGTCATCGAGCTTTGAGGCAACGGGCTGGTGGCCCATGTCCTCGACCACAATCATCGCCGTTTCCTGATCGAGCACCTGGTTGATGGTGACCATGTTGCCCAGTTTCATCAGCGACTTGATGACCTCGGCGGCCTTCACCGACATCCTGTGGGCCAGCTCGCCGACCGTGATGGTCTCGGGCACCTTGATTTCGCGGATGATCGGCTCGGCCGGCGCGCTCGCGGCCTGGACGACCTCGGCGGTCGCGGCTGCGGACCTGTGGCGCGAGCCCTTGGGCGAATGCCAGCCCGAGGCGCCCTGAACATCGCCGCGCGTCTTGATCGTGCGGCGCTTGACGGCCTCTTCCTTCCACACCTTGACTTCCTTTGCCTTCTTCGCGCTCTTCTTTTCCGCGCCCGCCGCGACCTTGGGCTTGTGCAGCGTGGTGTCGCCAGCCGCAGGCGCAGCCGCCTTCGCCTCTACGGGCTTGTGCTCGGTCACGCGCAGCTCCGCCGTCTTGCGCTCGCGCTCGTTCTTTTCCGCAAGGTCCGCGACCTGGCGCGTCGTCAGCTCTTCCTGCCGGCGCCGCTCCTGCTCGCGCAATCCGGCCTCGCGCGGGTCGAGAACCGGTTCCGCGGGCGCGGGTACTTCGATCGGCCCGGTGGAATCGGCGTCGCGCTTGACGAAAATCCGCTTTTTCTTGACCTCGACCTGGATGGTGCGCGCCTTGCCGCTCGCGTCGGACTTCTTGATGATCTCGGAGGTCTGCTTGCGCGTCAGCGTGATCTTGTTCTTGGGCTCGGAGGAGCCGTGCGCCTTGCGCAGGTAATCGAGAAGCCGGGTCTTGTCCTGCTCGGAAAGGAAATCCTCCGCCACCTGCTTGTGCACCCCGGCGGCCTTGAGCTGCTCGAGCAGCACCGACGGAGGCACCTTCAGTTCGCCTGCGAATTGCGCTACGCTGGTCTGGGGCATGTGAGCGGGCTTAGCCTTGTGTAAACCAGTGAGCGCGCGCGCCCATGATGAGCGTCTTGGCGCGTTCGGCGTCGATGCCCGTCAGCTCGAGCAGGTCGTCCACGGCAAGATCGCCCAGATTGTCCCGGGTCTTGATTCCCGCCCTGGCCAGATTCGTCGCCAGATCGTTGTCCATGCCCTCGAGCTGAAGCAGCTCAGGGTCGAGGTTCTCCGCCTGCTCCTCGTTCGCGATGGCCTGCACCAGCAGCACGTCGCGGGCGCGATTGCGAAGCTCGTTGACCGTCGCTTCGTCGAAGCCCTCGATCTCCATCATCTCGTTGATCGGCACGTAGGCCACTTCCTCGAGGGTCGAGAAGCCTTCCTGGATGAGGATGTTCGCGACTTCCTCGTCGACGTCGAGCCGCTCCATGAAGACCTTTCTCACCGAGGAAGCCTCCTCCTCGTTCTTTTTGGTCGATTCATCCTCGGTCATGAGGTTGATGTTCCAGCCCGTGAGCTCCGAGGCGAGCCGCACATTCTGGCCGCCCCTGCCGATGGCGATCGCGAGGTTTTCCTCGTCCACGACCACGTCCATGCTGTGCTTGTCCTCGTCGACCAGGATGCTCGAAACCTCGGCCGGCGCCAGCGCCCCGATCACGAACTGCGCCATGTCCGCGTTCCAGAGCACGATGTCGACGCGCTCGCCGGCCAGCTCCTGGGTCACCGCCTGCACCCGCGAGCCGCGCATGCCCACGCAGGTCCCGATGGGGTCGATGCGCTGGTCCTTGGAATGGACCGCAATCTTGGCGCGCACGCCCGGGTCGCGCGCCGCCGACTTGATCTCGAGCAGCCCTTCCTCGATTTCGGGCACCTCCAGGCGAAACAGCTCGATGATGAATTCGGGCGCGGTGCGCGACAAAATGAGCTGCGGCCCGCGCACGCCGCGGTCCACGCGCATGACGATGGCCCGCACGCGGTCACCGACACGCAGGTTTTCCTTGGGGATCATCTGATCGCGCGACAGCACCGCCTCGACGCGCCCCACTTCCAGGATGGCGTTGCCGCGCTCCAGACGCTTGATCGCGCCGTTGATGAGCTTTTCGTCGCGGGCGAGAAAGTCATTGAGGAGCTGCTCGCGCTCGGCTTCCCGGATTCTTTGCAGGATCACCTGCTTCGCCGCCTGCGCGCCGATGCGGCCGAAATCGATCGCCTCGAGCGGCTCCTCGATGAAATCCTCGACCTGGATGTCCTCGCCGTGCTGCTTCTTCGCCTCGGTCACCGCGATCTGGCGCGGCGGAAACTCCACCGCGTCGTCGGCCACCACCTGCCAGCGGCGAAACGACTCGAAATCTCCCGTCTCGCGGTCCATCGCGACCCGCACCTCGACTTCTTCCGGGAAGCGCTTCTTCGTCGCCGAGCCGATGGCCGTCTCCAGCGCGCCGAATACTGTTTCCTTGTGCACGTTCTTCTCGCGCGCCAGCGCGTCCACCAGCAGCAGCAGTTCGCGATTCACGGTCCCCTCCGGCTTCATACCTTGGGCACCAGGCGCGCGCGATCGAGATCGCCCAGCCCGAAGTCCAACCTGCCGCCATCGAATTCGAATTCAACCCGGTCGCCGTTCACCGCGCGCACTACGCCGGTGAAATTCCTGCGGCCGTTGACCGGCTGGCGCAACCGGACCGTCGCCTCGCATCCGGCGAAGCGGACGAAATCGGCCGCCTTTTTCAGCCGGCGGTCCAGACCCGGCGAGGACACCTCGAGCTGGTCGTATTCGACGCCCTCGACCTCGAGCACGCGCTGCAGTTGCCGGGCCACCGCCGTGCAGTCGTCCAGGGTGACGCCGGCCAGGGTGGCACCGCCCGATACCTCATGTTCTTTATCAATAAACACTCGTAACATCCTGCCATGATTGCTATTTTCAAAGTCGGAGAGTTGGAATCCCAAGCCGCCAACCGTGCGCTCCAACAACTGCTCCAGTTCGTTCATGCCCTCACGCGAATTCCGCGCATAAATAAAAAATGGGCTCGAAAGCCCATCTCAAAAGCCGGTGGAGTATAGCAAGAAAAATCAGCCAAAACAACGTCGAGACACACCCGGGCAGGAATTTACCGGAGTTCGCGCCGCCTGAGGGCACCGCCGCTATTTTTGTCGGCGCTTTTGTACGGACGGCTTCGGTTCCCGCGCCGCGGGACGATCCAGCGCCGCCAACAGCGAACCCAGCTCCTTGGCCTCGAGCTCGCGCCACTGCCCGCGCTTGAGGCTCGAGGGCAGACGGAACGGCCCGAAGCGCACGCGCATGAGCCTGCTCACCATCAGCCCGACCGTATCGAAAATGCGCCGCACCTCGCGATTGCGCCCTTCGCGCAGCACCACCTGGTACCAACGGTTCGCTCCGGCGCCGCCGCCCGATGAAATATCGTCGAACTTCGCCGGTCCGTCGTCGAGCATGACGCCGTGCGTGAGCCGTTGCATCTGCTCGCGCGAAAGCTCGCCCCGGACCCGCACCGCGTACTCGCGCTCGATTTCATTGCGCGGATGCATGAGGCGGTTTGCGAGCTCGCCCGAATCGGTGAACAGCAGCAGCCCGCCGGTGTTGAAGTCGAGCCTGCCGATCGCGATCCAGTGGCCGCCACGCATGCGCGGCAGCCTCGCGAAGACGGTGGGCCGGCCTTGCGGATCGCTCGCCGTCACCAGCTCGCCGACGGGCTTGTGATAGATCAGCACGCGCGGCTCGCGCTCACCGAAGCGCAGCGCAATCGGCCGGCCGTCGAGGACGACGCGATCCCGCGGCCCCACGCGCTGCCCGACGGCGGCGCGCATGCCGTTGACGGTGAGCCGGCCCGCCGCGATCACGGCCTCCATGTCGCGGCGAGAGCCCAGTCCCGAGCGCGCCAGGACCTTGTGCAGCTTTTCCGGCCGCAGCGTCACCGGCCGCGGACTGCGGCTACGCGGGGTTCGACTCGGCCGCGGCGACCTGATCGGGCGCCGCGGGCGGGATGGACGTGTGCTCAAGCGATTTGACGATCTCATCCAGCGGCGGCAGCTCATGCAGAGACAGCAGGCCGACGTCGTCCAGAAACGTTTTGGTGGTCGCGTACAGCGCGGGGCGCCCGGGGACTTCCTTGTGGCCGACCACGTCGATCCACCCGCGATCCTCCAGCCGCTTGATCACTTCGGTCGAGACCGTGACGCCGCGGATGTCCTCGATGTCGCCACGGGTGACAGGCTGCCTGTAGGCGATGATGGCGAGCGTCTCCAGCACCGCGCGCGAATAACGCGGCGGTTTCTCGGGATTGATGCGCTCCAGGTATTTGTGCAACGTCGCGCGAGTCTGGAAGCGCCAGCCGCTTGCGGTGCTTACCAGCTCCACGCCGCGGTCCTTCCAGGCTTCGCGCAATTCCTCGAGCAGGCGCCGGATCGTGTCGGCGCCGATCTCCTCGTCGAACATTTTCCGCAATTCGACGATCGGAATCGGCTGCTGCGCCGCCAGCAGCGCCGCCTCGAGCACGATCCTCACTTCACTCGGTCTGAGCATGGGCAAGCTTCACGTAGATGGGCGCGTACGGCTCGGACTGCGTAATCTCGATCACGCTTTCCCTCACCAGCTCCAGGACCGCGAGAAAGCTGACGACCAGCACCGGCAAGCCGCGCGCCGCGTCGAACAGCTCCGTGAACTCGGCGAATCCGCCGGCCTGGAGCCGCCGCAGGATCAGGCTCATGTGCTCGCGCACCGACAGCTCCTCGCGCGAGACGCGATGGTGCTGCGTCATCTTCGCGCGCACGAGGAGCATCCTCCAGGCTTCCTGCAGGTCCACGACGTTCACCTGCGGCAGGCGCTGGGCGAGCGTCTGCTCGACCCACACCTCCACCGGAAGAAAATCCCGGCCGAGTTGCGGCAGGGCGTCGAGCTTGTGCGCCGCGAGCTTCATTTTTTCGTATTCGATGAGGCGGCGAACCAGCTCGGCGCGCGGGTCTTCCTCTTCCGCGCCCGGCATCGCCGGACGCGGCAGCAGCATCCGCGACTTGATCTCGATCAGAATTGCCGCCATCACCAGGTACTCCGCCGCGAGCTCGAGATTCTTGTGCCGCATCACCTCGACGTACTCGACGTACTGCTCGGTGAGCAGCGCCATCGGGATATCGAGGATATCGAGGTTGGCCTTGCGGATGAGGTACAAAAGAAGATCGAGCGGCCCCTCGAAGGTCTCGAAAAAGACCTCGAGCGCATCGGGCGGAATGTAGAGGTCCTGCGGCAGTTCGGTGAAAGGCTCGCCGCGCACCTTTGCATTGAGCGCCGAAGCGGCGGGTGTCGAAATTGAAAGCTGTACCGGCTCGGACATAAAAAATTCCTACACCGCAGAGTCCCCAAAGCACACGGAGAACGCTTCTTCAAAAGACATGTTTTCGCATCCTGTGTCCGGTTCAAGGTTTTAACTGTATGCAAGCCCCATGGCCTCGCGCACCTCGCGCATGGTCTCCCGCGCGAGCTTGTGCGCCTTCTCGCAGCCCTCGGCGACGATGTTCTTCACCAGCGTCGGGTCGTCGAGGTATTTCTGCGCGCGTTCCTTCATTGGCGCCTGCTCGGCGAGCACCGCATCGATCACCGGCTGCTTGCACTCCAGGCAGCCGATCCCGGCCGAGCGGCAGCCCTGGTTCGCCCACTCGCGCGTCTGCTCGCTGCTGTAGACGAGATGGAACTGCCACACGGGGCATTTGTCCGGATTGCCCTTGTCGCTGCGCTTGATGCGCGCCGGGTCGGTCTGCATGGTGCGGATCTTCTTCCTCACCGACTCGGCGTCCTCGCGCAGCGAAATCGTGTTGTTGTAGGACTTCGACATCTTCTGGCCGTCCAGCCCCGGCAATTTCGAGGCATCGGTGAGCAGCACCTCGGGCTCGACCAGGATCTTGCGCCCTCCGCCCTCGAGATAGCCGAAGAGGCGCTCGCGGTCCGCGAGCGCGAGATTCTGCCGCTCATCGAGCAGCGAGCGCGCCGCCGAAAGCGCCTCGGCGTCGCCCTTCTCCATGTATCGGGCGCGAAGCTCCATGTACAGCTTCGCCTTGCGCGCGCCCAGTTTCTTCGCCGCGGCCTTGGCCTTGTCCTCGAATCCGGGCTCGCGCCCGTACACGTGGTTGAAGCGCCGCGCCACCTCGCGCATGAACTCGATATGAGGCACCTGGTCCTCGCCCACGGGCACGAACCTGGCGCGGTAGATCAGCACGTCGGCGGCCTGAAGCAGCGGATAGCCGAGAAAGCCGTAGGTGGAGAGATCGCGGTCGGCGAGCTTTTCCTGCTGGTCCTTGTAGCTCGGCACGCGCTCCAGCCATCCCAGCGGCGTCACCATCGAGAGCAGCGTGTGCAGCTCGGCGTGCTCGGGGATGCGCGACTGGATGAAAAGCGTGGACTGCGAAGGGTCGATGCCGGCGGCGAGCCAGTCGATCACCATGTCCCAGACGTGCGCCTTGATCACCTCGGGTGTCTCGTAGTGCGTGGTGAGCGCGTGCCAGTCGGCGACGAAATAAAAGCACGGATGCTCGCTTTGCAACCTGACCCAGTTCTTGATCGCGCCGTGGAAATGGCCAATATGCAGCGCGCCCGTGGGGCGCATGCCTGAGACGACGCGTTCTTCGTACATGTCGCGTTCTTAAAGCTGGAAGATCGTTTCGATCAGCCCGATCGAGGCCTGGATCATGGGCGACATGATCACGCCGAGCACGTTCGGCGGAATGAAGATGAGCGCGAGCAGGATCGGAAACCCGAACGGCTCGAGCCGCGCGTAGGGAATCGCCAGCCGGTTCGGCAGCAGGCTCACGGCGATGCGGCCTCCGTCGAGCGGCAGGATGGGAAGCAGGTTCAGCACCATGAGCACGACGTTGACGCTGATGCCCGCCTCGGCCATCAGGCCCATGGGCAGCGAAAACCCGCCATGCGGCAGCAGCATCGCCCCTTTCAGCAATACCGCCCAGCCAAGCGCCATGACGAGGTTCGCGGCCGGACCGGCCGCCGCGACCCACAGCATGTCGCGCTTGGGGTTGCGCAGCGCGTGGAAATTGACGGGAACGGGCTTCGCCCAGCCGAACAGGATTCCGCCGCCGCCAAAGAGCTTGCTCGTCATCAGGATCAGGAGCGGAACGATAAGCGTCCCGACCAGGTCGATGTGGCGCAACGGATTGAGGCTGACGCGCCCCAGCATCCAGGCCGACTTGTCGCCGAAGTACTTCGCGACGTAGCCGTGCGCGGCCTCGTGCAAGGTGATCGCGAAGATGACCGGCAACGCATAGATCGCGATCGTCTGGACGAGATTGAATTCCATTGCCGGCCCGGTTAAACACGCTATTTTATCAGAGCCGCGCCGCGGCCCCGATGGCGCTACCAATCGTGCCAGACGGTTTTCAGATCCTCGGACAATTGCGGCAGCTCGCCGGGATTGACCTTGCTCTCGCCGGGCCCGTGGAAATCCGAGCCGCGCGAGGACAGCAGCCCGAACTCGCGCGCGAGCCGCCCGTACTCGCGGTACTGCCCCGGCGCGTGGCTGCCGGTCACGACCTCGATGCCGGCGCCACCGCAGTCCTTGAACTCGGCGAGGAGAGCGCGCATCTCCTGCGCCGAGAGCTTGTAGCGGCCCGGATGCGCGACCACCGCGACGCCACCGCTCGCGCGGATCCAGTTCACCGCGTCGCCGAGCATCGCCCAGTCGTGCGGCACGTAGCCCGGCTTGCCCATGACGAGATAGCGCTGGAACACGGTCCTCACGTCCGGCGCGCGGCCCGTGTCCACCAGGAAGCGCGCGAAGTGAGTGCGGCTGATGATGTCAGGGTTCCCTACATGGGCCATGGCGCCGGCGAGACTGTCGTGGATTCCGGCCTCATCCAGCGCCTCGCTGATCTTATTGGCGCGCCGCGTGCGGCTTGCGCGCACCGTTTCGAGTCCCGCGCCCAGTTCGGCATTGCCCGGATCGATCTGCAGGCCGACGATGTGAATCGTGATTCCGCTCCAGCTCACCGAAATCTCGACGCCGTCCACGAAGCGAAGCCCGCGCGCCTGGGCCGCGGAGCGCGCCTCCGCGAGCCCGGCGACATTGTCGTGATCGGTGAGCGCGAGCACCGTCACGCCCTTGTCGGCGGCGCGCGAGACGAGATCGGAGGGTTTCAGCAGACCGTCGGAAGCGGTCGAATGGCAGTGAAGATCGACGTTCATCGCCGCCGCATTTTAGCACGCGGCTAGGCGAGAAATTCCTCTATGACTTCCGCCAGCCGCTCGGGCTGGTCGTGATGCAGCATGTGGCCGGCGCCCGCGATGACGCGCTCGGTCAGGTGTTTGAAGCAGGCCTTGCGCGCGGCGAGAATCCCGGGCGAGATCTTCATCCGCTGCGGAAGATCCGTCTCCGCGCCCGAGACCCACAGCACCGGCGCCGCGACCTTGCGCCAGCAGGCTTCCGCTTCCTCCGACCGGTAGAGTACGGCATTGACGAGTTTGTGCGCGGGATCACTCGCGAGCTCCACGCGGCCGTCGGGCTTGCCTTTGCCCCAGTGACGCGCGAGAAACAGCGCCCTGTCGCGCGGCAGGCGCGGATTCTTGCCGCACAACCGGTCGGCGAGCGCTTCGAACGATTCGTAGTCGCGAAATGAAGGCGCATCGTCCGCCAATTCCGCCAGCCACTTGGCGTAGCGCCCGGGCGCCTGATCGGCGGTCGCTCCGTTCAATCCGAAGCCTTCGAGATTGACGAAGCGCGCCACGCGCTCAGGCCGCACGCCCGCGTAAATCGCGGCGACGTTGCCGCCCATGCTGTGGCCGATCAGCGTCGCCGGGGAACCGGGCTGGAAATGCGCGAGCAGCCGGTCGAGGTCGGCGAGGTAATCCGGATACCAGTAGCTGTCGCCCTTCGTCCAATCGGTGAGGCCGAAGCCGCGCCAGTCGGGAGCGACCACGCGCCAGTCGCGGCGCAGCTCATCCACCAGGAACTGGAACGAGGCCGACACGTCCATCCAGCCGTGCAGCATGAACAGCATCGGCGCGCGCGCCTCGCCCCAGCAGCGGCAGTGATAGCGCAGGCCGCGCACGGGGACGAACAGGGATTCGCTGGGTTTCATTCGACGCTCATCTGGAAGCGCGTGATGATAGCAGGCGTGGCTGCGGGCATCTGCTATGATTTCGGCGCAACCATGTCGGTCTTCTCCCCCGGCGAGCGCAAAGTCGTATTCCACGGCGAGGAGTGGTTCATCGCGCACAACGCCACCGTCATCGGCACGGTGGTCATGCACAACCAGTCGAACGTCTGGTTCAACTCCGTAATCCGCGGCGACAACGAGATCATCACCATCGGCGAGCGCACCAACATCCAGGACGCCTCGATCCTGCACGCCGACCCCGGCATCCCGCTCACTCTGGGGAAAAAAATGTCTCCGTCGGACACTAGGCGATGCTGCACGGCTGCGTGATCGGCGACGGCACGCTGGTCGGCATCGGCGCGATCGTCATGAACCACGTCGTTGTGGGGAGCGGCAGCCTCATCGGCGCGGGCACGCTCATTCCCGAAGGCAAGATCTATCCCGACGGCGTACTCGTCCTCGGCTCCCCCGGCAAAGTCGTGCGCGAGCTGAAGCCGGAGGAAAAAGAAGGGCTGCTGGAGAACGCCGAAACCTACGTCCGGCGCTCGAAGATCTACCGCGAGAAGCTGAAGCCACAGGAGCGGTAGCTTTTCCACAAATCATATCGGTGCGGAAGGCTGATCCCAAAGAGCGAAGAAATTATGAAAAAAGTATATGACTTCTCCAAAGGCAAGCGTGGCGCGGTGATTCCCATCACCGGGAAAACACGCATTACCATTTATATCGATGACGCGACTCTCAAGCGCTTCAAAGCCGAGTCCAAAAAGTCCGGCAAGGGCTATCAAACCTTGATCAACGACGCCCTCCGAGCCCACCTTGGGTTGGTGGATCGTCCTGTAACTCGGGAGCTCGTGCGCAAGATTGTGCGCGAAGAGCTCGCGGCACACGATTGAGCACTAAACAACGATTGCGCGGTTCACTGGACGGCATCGCCGCCGTACCGGAGGCGGTCCCAATATCAGATGAGTTAAAGGCCGAGCTCGACCGCCGTCTCGCCGAGTTAAGGCCGTGGGCCAGACGATCTCGTTGACGATGGCGTTCGCCGTCAACCCTTCCGTGCCGGCGAAATCGCTGCAGGAGCTGGTCGCGCTCGCGCGCGCCAAGCCGGGCGAAATCGCCTACGGAACGCCCGGCGCCGGCACCACTCACCATGTCATCGGCGAGATGTTCAGGCTCGCCGCGAACATCAACATCGTGCACGCGCCTTTTCAGGGCGAGGTCCCGGCGCTCACGGCGGCCGCGGGAGGCCACTTGCCCATGGTGTTCGTCAACGCATCCGCGGTCGCGCCGTTCGCGAAGAGCGGGAAGATGCGCGCGCTCGCGGTCACGACGCCCGAGCGCGCCGAGGTGTTGCCCGATGTGCCGACCGTGCGGGAGGCCGGATATCCCGAGATCGAATCGACCAACTGGAGCGGGCTGGTCGTGCCGGCAGCGACACCGCCGTCCGCGATCTCGCGCCTCAACACCGAGCTGGTGAGTGCCCTGCGCAACGCGGAGATACGGGAAAAGCTCAAGACCTACGGCATGTCCCCTGCCCCGGGCACGCCGGAGCAGTTCGCTGCGCTCATGCAGTCCGAATCCGCGAGGTAAGCTAAAGTCGTGCGTGAGGCGGGAATCAAGGCCGATTGAGCGGCGGCAAGGCGAGCGCACGCCGCTGAGCCCGGACAACTTGCGCTAGACGGCGGCTTGACGACATCCCGATGCTTTGAAAGCAAGATCTGATGGAATTCGAGATTATTGGAGAAGTCGCCCATGCCGAGACCTTTGCTGTCGGCTCTTCCATTCGAGAAATTGGGCGATTGCGCAAATTCTATGGACGCGGTCGCTGGAGAAAACGGAAGGGTATCGCCCGCGTCCGACTTCTGGATGGCGCTACGCGGCTGGCGGAGGTACACTGGTACGAAGCTCATGGCATTGGGCGCAGAGAGTTTAAGATCAAGCGCTATGTCGACTGACTTCCCATGAAGACACCGACCAAGAAGTTTGTTGTCTGCCTGAAGAACAAGGGCTACGAGGTTTCGTTGGAGCCCCGGAAGATCTATCAGGTGCTTCCCGATCCCGACGCCGCAAGGCATCGACAACTCCGCGTGATCGATGAGTCGGGAGATGATTATTTGTACCCGGCGAACTACTTCTCCCCGATTGATCTTCCTCAGCCGGTCCGTAAGGCAGTACTGGCTTCCGTCTAAGCACGCGTTCGAAAACGGACGGGCCAGAAAACGGCGCGCCGTTCGACGCGGACGTTGGGCGTCTGCGATAAACACCTAAGCGGATGGCTCCATCCAGGCGATATGATTGAACGCCAAACGGCTTTCATTTGACCGCATCGCATTCCATGCCGAGACTCTTTGCCTTTCTCCGGGCCATCAATGTCGGCGGTCATACCGTGACGATGGAGGACTTGCGCGGGTTCTTCGAAGCTCTCGGCTGCAAGGGAGTCGAGACCTTCATTGCGAGCGGCAATGTGATATTCGAGTCGCGTTCCAGGGACCTCGGTACCCTGCAGCGGAAGATTGAAGATCGGCTTCGCAAGTCCCTCGGCTACGAGGTCCATACCTTCATCCGCACCGAGTCTGAAATAGCAGCCATCGCCCGATACAAGCCATTCGAGGAGTCGCAGCTGCATTCCGCAGGAGCACTCAACATCGCGTTCCTGGCCACGCCGCTGGCGGCCCAGTCCAGGAAGGCCTTGATGGCCCTGAGGACGGAGAATGACGATTTCCACGTGCATGGCCGTGAAGTGTACTGGCTATGCAAAAAGAAACAGAGCGAGTCGAATTTTTCCAACGCGCTTTTCGAGAAAACACTTGAAATCAAAACCACTTTTCGTGGCGCAAATACCGTGGCGAAACTTGCAGCAAAGTACGCTCGTACACACTCCGCACGTCTAGAAAAGTAAGCGACTGGCAGCGGGTGAGCACGCCATGCGACGCAGCGAATCCGGAATTCTGACGACGCACGCGGGGAGCCTGCCGCGTCCCAGGGCGCTGGTGGACTTGCAGCTGCGCATGAGCCGGGGCGAGCCGGTGGACGCGGCGATGCTCGCGGAAGCGGTCGGCCAGGCGACACGCACGGCCGTTGCGCGCCAGCTCGAGTGCGGGATCGATATCGGCAACGACGGCGAGCAGCCGCGGGAGAGCTTCGTCACCTACCTCCGTTACCGCATGAGCGGCTTCGGCGGCGAAGGCCGGCGCCCGCCGGTGCAGGATATGGCGAGCTATCCCGGCTTTCGCGAGCTGGTGCAGGCGCAGGCGCGCGTGAACCTTCTCACCGCGCCGCCGCGCGCGGTCGGCGAGGTGCGCTACACGGATCGCGGCCCGCTCGAAAAAGAGCTCGCCGGGTACCGGAAGATCCTGGATGAGCAACCGCGCCGTTTCGCCGAGTCGTTCTGGACCGCGCCCTCCCCCGGCATCGTCGCCTGCGCGATGCAAAACGACTACTACGGTTCGCTCGCGGAGTATGTGAACGCAATCGCCGATGCCCTTCGGACGGAGTACGAGGCCGTCGTTGCAAGCGGCCACGTCCTGCAGATCGACGGTCCGGACCTGGCGCTGGAGCGCCACCGGCTGTTCGCCCACCGGCCGCTCTCGGAGTTCCTCGACTTTGTCGATCTCACAATCTCGGCCATCAACCGGGCGCTGGCGAACGTGCCGCGCGAGCGCGTGCGCCTGCACGTGTGCTGGGGCAACTACGAAGGCCCGCATACCTTCGACGTGCCGCTGGAGGATCTGCTGCCGCATCTCTATCAGGCGCGCGTGGGCGGGTTGGTCCTTTCAATGGCCAACCCCCGCCACGCCCACGAGCACCGCACCCTGGCGAAGCACGGCTTCCCGCGCGACTGGATTTTGTTTACCGGCGTCATCGATACCACCACGAATTATGTCGAGCACCCCGAGGTGGTCGCCGAGCGCATCGAACTGGCGGCGCGGGCCGTCGGCGATCCGCGCCGCGTAGTGGCGGGGACGGACTGCGGCTTCGATACCTCGACCGGGCTCGGGCAGGTCGCCGAGGACGTGGTGTGGGAAAAGCTGCGCGCGCTGCGCGCCGGCGCGGACCTGGCGAGCCGCCGCTTGTTCTGAGCGGTTCTGAGCGCGGGGCGACTGGCGCACGCGCCCGGCGGGAGTTAGGATACGAACATTCCGGCGCGGCACAGCGGCCGGCAGCGCCCCGGCCGGGGCGCAGGCGGTACCGAAAAATTTCACGAACCGAGGAGAACATTCAATGAAGATTTACTATCATCCCGCATCGACGACCAGCCGTCCGGTCGTCCTGTTTGCGACCGAGAACAAGATCGACGCCGAGTTTCAGGTCGTCGATCTGTTTACCGGAGAGCACACCAAGCCGCCGTTCGAGGCGATCAATCCGAACCGCCTGGTTCCCGTCCTCGAGGACGGCGACTTCCGCCTCACCGAGAGCTCGGCGATCCTCAAGTACCTCGCCGAAAAGACCAATTCACCCGCGTACCCGAAGGACCTGCGCCAGCGCGCGCGCGTCAACGAGCGCATGGACTGGATCAACACCCAGATGTGCCGCGATTTTGCGTACGGGTTCGTGTACCCGCAGATTTTCCCGGGGCACAAGCGGCCGAGCGACGAAGCGCAGGACGTGACGCTCGCCTGGGGCAAGGAGAGGGCGAAGGGCTGGATGACGGTGCTCGACAAGAACCTGATCGGACCGAAGAACGACTACCTCTGCGGCAGCCAGATTACCATCGCCGACTATTTCGGCGCCTCGTTCGTCGCGCTCGGCGAGCTGCTGCGCAGCGATTTCTCGCCTTATCCGAACGTGAAGCGCTGGCTGGGAAACATGAAGCGCCTCAAGAGCTGGGGCAAGGTGAACGAAGCGATCGACGGCTACGGGGCTTCGTTCAAGGACAAAAAGGTCGAGGCGCTCTGAGCCGGAATCCCGAACAGGAGGGTACCGACATGATCAGGGGACTTCATCACAATGCCTACCGGTGCCGCGACTCCGAGGAGACGCGGAAATTCTACGAGGATTTTCTCGGACTGCGGCTCTCCGGCACGCTCGAGATCAAGGAGACGAAGAGCGGCCGGCCGACGAATACGCTGCACACTTTCTACGAGCTCGGCGACGGGTCGTATCTCGCGTTCTTCGAGGCTCCGGACCGGCCGTTCGAGTTCAAGGCGCAGCACGACTACGACCTGCACATCGCGGTCGAGGTCGAGGAGCCGGTTTTGGAGCCGATGATGGCGCGCGGACGAAAGCTGGGAATCGAGACGCGCGGCATCTCCGACCACGGATTCATCCACTCGATCTACTTCCGCGATCCGAACGGATACGTCATCGAGCTGACCGCGCGCATGCCCAATCATAAAGAGGCGATGGACCCGGCGAAGAACGGCGCGCGCGCCAAGCTGGACCGGTGGCAGGCTGAGAAGCGCGAGGTTGTCGAGCGCGCCTAGGGAGATTCCTCGTCGCCCCGCGGATCGCGCTTGAGGAGATCCTTCGGCGCAATGCGGAGCGCGCGTAAGGAGATCCTTCGGCGCGTTGCGCCTCAGGATGACCCGCGCTTACGCGCGGGTCACTTTGGCGCCATGCGGATTGCGCCGTCGAGGCGGATCGTTTCGCCGTTCAGCATCTCGTTCTCGATGATGTGCTTCGCCAGCGCCGCGTATTCCACCGGCTTGCCGAGGCGCGGCGGGAACGGCACCTGCTTGGCTAGCGCG
>JBGPYQ010000011.1:0-32348 GCA_041493345.1 Gammaproteobacteria bacterium
GAGGAATTCCTCTAGCAGTTCGTCCGGCAGATCGTCGATCCCCGCCGCTTCGCGTCGCCCCCCTCCCGTCGGATACTGCCGGCAGAAGGCCTCGGCGCTCGCGCGCGCATCGGCGGGCGTGCGCACGCTCGCGATGTATCCGCCTTTCGTCCTGGGCGCGGGCACGGCGTGGGCGCGATGCGGATCGATCCCGGCGAGATGGTTCGCGAATGCTCCGAGCACGCGCCGGCTCGAAGGCAGGTCCGGAAGCAGGTACGCGCTAGCGCGCTCGCCCGACCAGCGCGGCGGCACCTCCATGGCGGCATTGAGGTCGGCGTGCCTCGCGGCCTGCAAGCGGGTAAAGATTTTCTCCCTGGCGAGAAACTTCAGCGGATCCTCGTATTTCGCCAGCCGTGCATAGAGCTGTGCGGGACGAATCAGCAGATCGGACTCGCTCTCTCCGTATGCGTTGTAGTTGAGGCTCCGCCCGAGCTCGCGCAATTTCTCCAGATCGGCGGCGCCGAGGGCGAGCGAGGCACCGAGCTCGAGCGCCACGTCGTCCAGATTGTCGCCAAAAGCGCCGACCACGGACCAGACGCGGAAACGCCCCTTCAGATACCGGTCCACGAGCACGCTCGTGCAGATTTCCCTCGAGGTATCGAGCACCGCCTCGAGGCCGGCGTGGGCCGGCACATCGCCCACAAAATGATGATCGAAATACCGAACGCGCACCCCGCGCTCGAGGAGCCGCAGGAGCGCCGCCCGGTTGCGGTCGAGCGACAAATCAAGGACGGTGACCCGATCGCCCGCCTCGGCGGTTACGCGCTGCAATAGCTCGATGTCGCGCTTCACCCCGGTCACGAGTTGCGACTCGACCGGCTCGGCAAGACGGAGCTGGCGCAGCGAGCAAAGGCCGTCCGCGTCGCCGTTGAATACGTCAATGTAGCGCGTCTGCGCCCTCCTTTTGCGAAAGCCGGTTCGCGACTGCATCGATCGCCTTGCGCAGACCGGTCTCGTCCGTTTCGGAATCGATCCTCACCGCATGCGCAAGCTCCCCGGGTCCCAGGGGTTCTTCCGTCGCGATCTGGTTCTCGAGCACCGCCACGCCCGCCTCCGAGGCGTCCTTTCTTTCCGCTTCGCGCTGCGTGATGCGCCGGCGCAGCACCGCTTTCGAGGCCCGGCAGGAAACGATCAGGAACGGCAGTTTCAATTCCAGCGCGAGCGCTCGGAACGCCTCGCGCTCTGTGCGCCACAGGAAGGCCGCATCGACGATGACGACGCGCTCCGACTCGACGATGTCCCTGACGACCTGCTTCAGCCTGTCGGAAGTGAGCCGCGTCGCTTCCGGCGCATAGATTCCCGCGTAAGGCCCGGCGTGGGTGCGCGCCGCGGGCGCGAGCCCGTGCAGCCGCTTGCGCTCGACGTCGGAGCGCACCCGGACGGCGCCGATGCGCTCGAGCATCGCCTGCGCGACGGTCGTTTTGCCCGAGCCCGCCAGCCCGTGCATGACAACGAGCGCGGGACTCCCAGGAACCGAAAGCGATTCGGCAAGACCGAGGTAGTCACTGTATTGCCGGTCGGCCGCGCCGCGCGCCGTCTCGCCGACCTTGGGCTGGTGCGCGCGAATGCAGGCGATCTTCGCGCGCACCATGGCGCGATAGACGAGGTAGTAGCGCAGCACCCGCACGCCGGCATAGTCGCCGGTGATCTCGAGATAAGCATTCAGGAAACGCCACGCGTGACCCTCCAGCCGGTGCTCGAGCAGGTCCATGACCAGGAACGCGACTTCGTTCATCACGTCGATCCAGCGCAGCTCGGCATTGAACTCGATGCAATCGAAAGGCAGCGGCCGTTCCTCGAAAAACACCATGTTTCCGAGGTGCAAGTCGCCGTGGCATTCGCGCACGAAACGTCCGAGCTTGCGTTCCGCGAAGACATCGCGCAGCCGCGAACTCCCGGCGGCAGTCCAGGCGCGCAGCCTCTCGATGCGCGCGGCGCTCTCCGGGACCTCGACGAACCCGCCGAGCTGGTCGAAATTTGCGAGGGCAGGTGCCACCACATGCTCCGGCGCGCCGAACGCGCTTTCTTCCGGCGCCGCTGGAATGAGCGCGTGGAATGCCGCGACCACCGCCGCGATCGCGTCGATCTGCCCGGAGCGCAGCTCGCCGCGCTTTGCCATACTGTCGGCTAGCGCTTCCTGGGGAAAGCGGCGCATCTTGAGCGCGTACTCGATCGCTTCGCCCGCGCCGCCCAGCCGCGGGCCGGCGCCGCCGGCCACGATCGGCACGACACCGAGATAGAGCTCGGGCGCGGTGCGCCGGTTGAGCCGCAGCTCCTCTTCGCAGTAGAAACGGCGCGCCTGCAGCGTTCTGAAGTCGAGGAAGCCGAGATCGACGGGTTTCTTCACCTTGTAGGCGTATTCGCCCGCGAGAAACACCCAGGAGATGTGCGTTTCGATCAGCTCGACCGCTTCGGCCGGGTGCGGATAGCAGGCCGGATCGCGCAGAGCCGCGATCAATTCCGCCGAGCTCATTCCCGGACCGCGCGCCTTGCCTCCGACGCTATTCATGCGCAGTCCCAAAGCACCTTGAGCATCGGGCTCCATATGAATAGGCTAGCGCGCGTTTGCCGTCGGGGATTGACACAAGTCAAACCGCTCCCTCCCTTAGCGTACAGACTATCAAACATTGACATGGATTCTAACCGGCGCAGCTCCGCAGCCTTGAACGAGTTTCCGCCTTCAACGCGCGGAAACATTGCCGGATTGATCTAGGTCAATTATCGCTGCATCGCTCCCAGTAGCATCGTTGTCGTAGCGCTGGGCAGTTGCGCCACGCGCGGCCGCATGGACTTACGAACGATGGACTTCACCACCGATCAGATTCTGCGATATCGCCGCTGGCTGTGGCGCTCTCTGCTCGCGCTGGGCGCCCTGGGAGCGCTGGGCTTCGTCTTTCGCAACCTGATCCTGGGAACGCCGGTGGAGGCTTTCGAAGCGGCGCGCGGCGACTTGATCCAGACCGTCGTGGCAAGCGGCCGCATCATCACGCCGCAACGCGCTTCCATCGGCACCGTGATCACCGAGCGTGTGGCGCGCATTCCGGTTGACGAAGGTCAGAGCGTGCACCACGGGGACGTTCTGATTCAGCTCGACGACCGTGACGAGCGCGCCGCGCTGGCGCAAGCACAGGCAAGCGTCGCCCAGGCCGACGCGAAATTGCGCCAGTTGCGCGAAGTGACTCTCCCCGCCGCAGAGCAGTCTTTCGTGCAAGCGCAGGCCAATGCGCTGCAGGCGCGCCAGCAGTTCGAACGGATGAAAACGCTCCGGGAGCGCAATTTCGTCGTTCAATCGCAGTTGGACGACGCTCAGCGCAGCCTGGATGTGGCCGAGAGTCAGCTTCGCTCCACTCGGCTTCAAGTCGAGACCAACCGACCGGGCGGCAGCGATTTCGTGCTGGCGCAGACGGCGCTGGAGCAGGCGCAGGCGAACTTGCGCGCGGCGCAAGCGAAGCTCGAACAGACCGTGATTCATGCTCCGGTCGACGGCGTGCTCATCGCGCGCAGCGTCGAGCCGGGAAATGTCGTTCAGCCCGGCAAGGAGCTGATGGCGCTTGCTCCCGCAGGCGAAACCCAGATCGTCGTGCAGATCGACGAGCGGCAACTCGCGCGGCTCGCGCTGGGTCAAAAGGCGCTCGGCTCGGCAGACGCATTTCCCCGCGAGCGGTTTGCCGCGGAGCTCGTCTATATCAATCCCGGGGTCGATCCGCTGCGCGGCTCTGTGGAAGTCAAGCTCAGGGTACCGAATCCGCCGGCCTACCTGCGCCAGGACATGACGGTCTCCGTGGACATCGAGGTGGCGCACCGCGCCGAGGCCATGATCGTTCTGACGGAGACGGTTCGCGACGCGAACGGAGCGCAGCCCTGGGTTCTCGCAATCCGCGGATTCCGCGCGGTGCGGCTGCCGGTGAAGCTCGGTTTGCGCGGCGACAATCGCATCGAAATACTCGAGGGTGTCGAGCTCGGAGACGAACTGATCCCCGCGACTAACGCACTGGTCAAGGCGGGACAGCGCGTCCGCCCGGTCGCACCGGCTCGCGCACCGCAATGAGCCGCCTCACGCCCTTCGAATGGATTGCCGCGATACGCTTCATGCGCGAAGGGCTGGTGCAGACGCTGCTCATCATCGTCGGCGTCGGCCTCGGCGTCGCCGTCATCGTGTTCATGTCGGCCGCGCTCGCCGGAATGCAGGCGAACATCATCCGGCGGACCCTCAATTACATGGCGCCGATCGTCGTCATACCGCCGGAGCAGGTCGCGCGGCCTTTGCGGGAAGATGGAAGCAAGACAGCCGCGCTGGTGCAACCGAGATCGCAGCAATTGCGTTCCATCGACCAATGGCAAAAGGTGCGCGCGCAAATCGAGCGGCTTCCCGACGTCGTTGCCGTCACGCCCGTCATAACCGGTCCCGGCTTCGCTCTGAGAGGGGATGCCAACAAGGCGGTCAACATCACTGGTATCGAGCCCGAGACCTACCTCAACGTGATCGCGCTTGCCGACAAGATGGTCGCCGGAAAACTGACCGTTGCGAGCTCCGACATCATAATAGGCACCGAGCTTGCGAAAGACCTGGGCGCGGGCATCGGCGACAAGCTGCACCTCAACACGGCCTCGGGCGCGTCGGAGACGCTGAACGTCACCGGCATCTTCGATTTCGGCAACAAGAGAGTGAATGGAAGCAATGTCTACATCAGCCTGCACGTGGCGCAGAACCTGCTCGACCTGATTGGGGGCGTATCGAGCATCGAGCTCAAGGTGCGCGATCCGTTCGAGGCCGAAACCATCGCGCAGCGGATCCAAGACGAAACCGGGCAGGAAGCCGACAGCTGGATCAAGACCAACGCCCAGTTCTTTACCGCCATGGCGGCCCAGACCCTCACGAACAGGCTGATCCGGTTCTTCGTCGGGCTCACGGCTGCGCTCGGCATCGCCAGCGTGCTCGTCGTCTCCGTCGTTCAGAAATCGAAGGAGATCGGAATCCTGCGCGCGATGGGGACCTCCCGCGGCCAGGTGCTGCGGCTGTTCCTCCTGCAGGGAGCGGTCATGGCGCTGATCGGGTCGTTGCTCGGCTCGGCGTTGTCCTTCGTCTTCCTGTCTCTATTTCGCAGCATCGCAAGAAATCCGGACGGGACGCTGATGTTTCTCATCGAAATCGATCCTCCGCTGTTGATGGTGACCACTGTCGGCGCGACCCTGGTGGGAGTTCTCGCCGCGGCCCTTCCGGCGCGGCTGGCGGCGCAACTCGATCCCGCGGTGGCGATTCGTGGCTGAGAGCGGCACTGCCGCAACGCTTCGCCTTGAGGGCGTGCGCAAATCCTACGGTGTAGGCACGCCCGTGGAGACGGAAGTCCTGCATGGAGTCGACTTCAGTCTCAAGCCGGGCGAGTTCGCGGCGCTCATCGGACCCTCGGGAGGCGGCAAAAGCACATTGCTGAACGTCATCGGGCTGCTGGATCAGCCCACCCGGGGGAAAGTGTGGATCCAGGGAATCGAGACGGACAAGCTGGACGATGCGGAACGCACCCGCCTGCGCGGCCGCTCCATCGGGTTCGTGTTCCAGTATCACTACCTGTTGCCCGCATTCACGGCGCTCGAGAACGTGATGATGCCCATGCTCGCCGTGCGCGGTCGGCCCGATGACGAGATGCGCGAGCGGGCCGCAGTGCTCCTGGACAAAGTGGGGTTGACGCCCTGGAAGGATCACAAGACGAACGATGTCTCGGGCGGCCAGCAGCAGCGGGTCGCGGTCGCCCGCTCCCTTGCGATGGCGCCGGCGTTGGTACTGGCCGACGAGCCGACGGGGAATCTGGATACGAACTCGGCCGACGGGGTGTTCGACGTTCTGCGCTCGGTCAACGAAACCAGCTGCACGACTTTCCTCATCGTGACGCACGACCCGCGACTCGCGCAGCGCTGCGACCGCATCATCGAACTGGTGGACGGCCGGATCCTCGCCGACCGGCCCAATCGCAACGTGGTCGGTCGCAGCGGTGCGGTGTTCTCGGAAAGCGCGAGCGTACCATCTGCTTCATGATGGCCGCCCGGAGCTCGTCTCAATTCACAATCGTTCGGAGGATCTTCCATGACAGACGGCAGGGACCCGAAGCAGGATTCGCAGGAGATCGATTTCCGGGCTGTCGAGGGGCTGATTCACTCGCTGGAGCGCGACCTTGCCAAAGTCCGCGGCGGCTCGCGTGACGTCCAGCTGCTGCGGGACGAGGTGGAGACGCTCAAGAACGTGCTCAACTCCCCGATCCGCCGGCACCACTGGGTGAGGGAGGGGCTGCACGGCATGCGCCAGCCGATCGAGAAGGGACTGGATACCGTGGTCGCCGACGGTTTCAAGGCAAGCCGGTACATCGCCGAGATCGGACGGATTCTCGGCATGTGACTTGCAAACGGCCAACCCCGGATCAGTGTGACATCAGGACGGGCACGGTCATCGAGTCGAGAATCGTGCGCGTGACGCCACCGAGCACGAGCTCGCGCAGGCGCGAGTGGCGATAGGCTCCCATGACGATCAGGTCCGCGTCCATGTCGGCGGCGCGCGGCAGCAATTGCGTGCCGACTTCTTCGTCGCCGCAATCCTGCTCGGAAACGGACACCTTGACGCCATGGCGGGCGAGGAAAAGGCTCGAATCGTGAGCGCGGACATTTTTGATTTAGGTCAACCCGATGGCCGGGTGTGGGTTCAAGCTTGATCTCGAATTCCACAGCGGTATAGTCGCCACCCCTTGGCCGGTCCATTGCCTTCAACGCCCTTGCGCGGCCTGTCCACGGCCGAAGCCGGCCGACGTCGTGCCGAAGAAGGCTCGAATTGCCTTCCTGCCGCAGTACGTCCGGGCGTGGCGAGCCTCGTCCTCAAGGTCCTGCGCGAACCGATGTTCGTTCTGCTGTGCGCCGCCTCCGCAGTCTATCTGCTGATCGGCGATGTCACCGAAGCGCTGATCCTCGCGGCTTCGATTTTCGTGGTCATTGCCATAACCGTGGTTCAAAGAACGAGGACCGAGCGTGCGCTGGAGGCCCTGCGCGATCTGGCGAGCCCGCGCGCGCTCGTGATCCGCGATGGCGGCCAGCAGCGGATCGCGGGGACCGAAGTGGTGCGCGGCGACGTGCTGATTCTGTCGGAAGGCGACCGCGTCGCAGCCGACGCGCGTCTGCTGGCGGCGAACGATTTGATGGTGGACGAGTCCTTGCTGACGGGAGAATCGCTTCCCGCCCAAAAACACTTGCCGGGAGAAGGCATGCCGGCGCAGGCGAGCAAGGTTTTTTCCGGCACGCTGGTGGTGAAGGGCCATGGATATGCCGAAGTCTCGGCGACCGGCCCGCGCAGCGAGCTCGGCCGGATTGGCCGCGCGCTGGGCGAGATCGAGCCGGAGAGAACCACGCTCGAGCGCGAGACGGCGAGGATCGTCAAGCTCGTCGCCGCGTTTGCCGTCGGATTGAGCGCGCTGGTCGCGGTTCTGCACGCGGCGCTGCGCGGGGGCTGGGTGGAGAGCATTCTCGCGGGGCTGACGCTGGCGATGGCGATTCTCCCCGAGGAATTTCCGGTCGTGCTGATTGTGTTTCTTGCGCTCGGGGCCTGGCGCATCGCGCGTCGCGGCGTGCTGACGCGGCGCATGCCGGCGATCGAGATGCTCGGTGCCGCCACAGTATTGTGCGTGGACAAAACCGGGACGCTCACCGAGAACCGCATGGCGGTGAAGGAAGTTTTCGTCGATGAAGCCTGGGTGAGTCTCGCGCCCGATTCGCCGCTCTCCCGCGGGGCGCGCGAGGTCCTCTCCCACGCGGCGCTTGCGAGCGAGCTCGCGCCCTTCGATCCCATGGAAAACGCGGTCCTGGCGGCCGCCTCGCGCCACTCGCCCGAGGCGACGCAACGGCGGGCCGCCTGGAGGCTCGACCGCGATTACTCGCTGAGCGAGGCGTTCCTCGCGGTCTGCCACGCGTGGCGCAACACCGAAGGGCGCGCGGTCGTTGCGGTCAAGGGCGCGCCCGAGACGGTCATCGCCGCCTGCAGGATCGACGGCACACGGAGCGAGGCGCTGCTTGCGCAGGCACACCGCGCTGCCGAACGCGGGATGCGGGTCCTGGGTGTGGCCTCCGCAAAATGGAGCGGGCAGGCATGGCCCGAGGACCCGCGCGAATTTGCGTTTCGCTGGCTCGGCTTCGTCGCGCTCGCCGATCCGCTGCGGCCCTCGGTCCCGGCCGCAGTGGCGGAATGCCGGCGCGCGGGAATCCGGGTGATCATGATCACCGGGGACCACGGAGGAACGGCGCTCGCCATCGCCCGCGAAGCGGGCATCAGCACCGAAGGCGGCGTGCTCACCGGAGCGGAACTTGAAGCGCTTCGCGACACGGAGCTCGCGCAGGCGGTGCGCCGCGTCGATGTATTCGCGCGCGTGCTGCCGGAGCAGAAACTGCGCCTGGTAGCGGCGCTGAAGGCCGCGGGCGAGATCGTCGCCATGACCGGCGACGGCGTCAACGACGCCCCGGCCCTGCGCGCGGCGCACATCGGCGTAGCGATGGGAAGCCGCGGCACCGACGTGGCGCGTGAAGCCGCGTCGCTGGTGCTGTTGCGCGACGAATTTGGCGCGATCGTGGACACCGTGCGGCTCGGAAGACGCATCTACGACAATGTGCGCAATGCAATGTGCTACCTGCTCGCCGTGCACGTCCCGATCGCCGGCATGGCTTTCCTGCCGCTGGCGATGGGCGGACCGATCATGCTCTATCCCGTGCACGTCGTTTTTCTGGAATTCGTGATCGATCCCGCCTGCTCGTTGGTATTCGAGGCCGAAGCGGGGGAAAGCGAGGCGATGCGGCGCCCGCCGCGCGATCCTCGCGAGCCGCTGTTCAGCGCCGCGATGCTCGCGGCGAGTCTCGCGCTCGGGGCGACGGCCTTGCTCGGTGTCGTGCTTCTCTACGCCTGGGCGCTGTCCGCCGGGAAGAGCGGCGAGGAAGTGCGCGCGCTCGGCTTCGCGGCGATCGTGTTCGGAAACCTCGCCTTGATCTTCGCCAACCGCTCCCGCACTCAGCCGATCCTCGCGACTCTTGTCCGGCCCAATCCGATGCTGTGGTGGATGACGGTCGGCACGATCGCAGCGCTCGCCCTGACCGTCTATGCGCCCCCGGTGGCGGCCGTGTTCCGTTTCGCGCCGCTCGCCGCGGGCGACCTCGGGCTTGCCCTTGCCGTCGGAATCGCGGGCATACTCTGGAGCGAAGGCTGGAAGCTGTACGCCGCAACGCGCCGCTCCCGGGTAGGATGACCCCATGAAGATGGATGTCGCGAGAGAAGTCCTGGATCGCCACTACCTCACGCCGCTGTTCGAGCCCGGCTCGGTCGCGATCGTCGGCGCGAGCGAAAAAAGCGGCAAGGTCGGCGCGGTGCTGCTCTCGAACATGCTCGCCGCGGGTTACCGGGGAACCTTGTTCGCCGTCAATCCCAAGTACGGCAGCGTGCGCGGAGTGTCCTGCTACGCGTCGGTCGGCAAGCTCCCGAAGCGGGTCGATCTCGCCGTCATTGCGACGCCGGCGCAGACGGTGCCGGAAGTGATCGATCAGTGCGGCCGCGCCGGGGTGCGCGCTGCCGTGGTGATCACGGCGGGTTTCTCGGAAGCGGGGCCCGAAGGCGCAAAGCTCGAGCGCGCATTGCTCGATAACGCGCGCCGGCACGGCCTGCGCCTGATCGGTCCCAATTGCCTGGGCATACTGCGGCCGGAACTGGGGCTGAACGCGACCTTCGCGCGCAGCACGGCGCTCGCGGGATCGCTCGGTCTCGTCTCGCAGTCGGGAGCAGTGTGCGCCGCCATGCTCGACTGGGCGGCACCCAACAAGGTGGGCTTCTCGAGCGTCGTATCCCTCGGCGGCTCGATCGACATCGACTTCGGCGAGATCATCGATTATCTCGCGAACGACGCGAAAACCGAGCACATCCTTCTCTACATCGAGGGAATACGCGATGCACGGCGGTTCCTCTCCAGCCTGCGCACGGCGGCGCGCGTGAAGCCGGTCATCGTCATGAAAGTCGGCCGCCATCCTGCGGGATCGCGCGCGGCGGTGTCGCACACCGGCGCCATCGTCGGAACCGACGACGTGTTCGACGCCGCGGTCAGGCGCGCCGGGGTCGTGCGGGTAAGCAGCATAGGGCAACTCGTCGCCGCGGCGCAGGCGCTCGCTTCGCGCGTGCGGCCGCAAGGGAATCGGCTGGCGGTGATTACCAACGGCGGCGGGCCGGGCGTGATGGCGGCCGACCGGGCCGCGGATTTCGGTCTGCCGCTCGCCGAGCTGTCCGCCGCCACGGTGGAGGCGCTGCGCCGCGTGCTCCCTTCCAGCTGGTCGCACGGCAATCCGGTCGATCTCATCGGAGACGCCGACAGTGGCCGCTATAGAACCGCCGTCGCCGCCTGCCTCGCCGACGAGGGCGTCGACGGGGTATTGACGATCCTCACGCCACAGGCCATGACCGATGCCGAAGAGATTGCGCGCGTGGTCGCGGAAACGGCGCGCGGCGCGGCGAAACCGCTCATCGCCTGCTGGATGGGCGAGGCGAGCGTCGGTATCGGACGCAAGCTCTTGCGGGAGGCGCGCATCCCCGTGTTCCGCACGCCCGACCCGGCGGTGGAGATGTTTGCGCATCTCGCCGCCTTTTACCGCAACCAGCGCCTGCTGCTGCAGACTCCCGGACCGCTCGCGCACCAGGCTGCGCCCGACGTGCAGGGAGCCGGAATGGTGGTCGAGACGGTGATCGCCGAAGGGCGCAAAGTGCTCTCCGAAACGGAATCCAAGGCGCTGCTCGAGGCGTTCCACATTCCGATCGCGCAGACGGTCCTCGCGCGCTCGGCGCGCGACGCCATGTTGATGGCGCAGGAAATCGGCTTTCCGGTTGCCGTGAAGATCGATTCGCCCGACCTCACTCACAAGAGCGACGTGGGCGGCGTCCGGCTCAATCTGGCGAGTTCGGAGGCGGTGCGCTCGGCCTATCAGGAAATGCTCGGCGAAGTCGGTCGCAAGCGGCCCGAAGCGCGGCTGAACGGTGTGACGGTCGAGCCGATGATATCGCGGCCGAACGGGCGCGAGCTGATGGTCGGCGTCATGCGGGACTCCGTGTTCGGGCCCGCGATCACCTTCGGCGCCGGAGGCACGGCGGTGGAAGTGCATCGCGACCGAGCCGTCGCACTCCCACCGCTCAACGCTTTTCTCGCCGCCGAGATGATTCGCAACACCCGGGTCTTCAAGCTGCTCGGCGCATTCCGCGGGATGCCTCCCGTCCAGGTGCAGGCGCTCGAATCGGTGCTGCTGCGCGTCTCGGAGATGGTGTGCGAGCTGCCCTGGATCGAGGAGCTCGACATCAATCCCCTGATCGTGGACGAAACAGGCGCGATTGCGGTGGACGCGCGCGCCGTTGTTCGGAACCCGCCGCCGATGCGCAGCCGTTACGCGCACATGGCGATCCATCCCTACCCCTCCGAACTGATGACGAACTGGCGGCTCGCGGATGGCTCATCGGTCATGCTGCGTCCGATCCGGCCGGAGGACGCGGAGATGGAGCAGGAATTCGTCCAGAATCTGTCGCAGAGCAGCCGCTACTTCCGCTTCATGAACACGGTGCGGGAGCTGACTCCGGCGATGCTCGCGCGTTTCACGCAGATCGATTACGACCGGGAGATGGCGTTCGTCGCCGTGCGCGAGGAAGGCGGGCGCGAAATCGAAGTCGCCGTGGCGCGCTACGTCAGCAATCCGGACGGGCAGACCTGCGAGTTCGCCATCGTCGTGGCCGACTCGTGGCAATGCAAGGGGCTGGGCCGGCGCATGCTCGAGCTGCTGATCGAAGTGGCGCGGGCGCGCGCACTCAAGGCGATGGTCGGGCAGGTTCTCGCCGGGAACCAGCCGATGCTCGCATTGTGCATCAAGCTCGGATTCGAAATATCGGATCATCCTCAGGACAAGACCCTGAAGCGCGCCACGCTGGTTCTGGATGCAAGTCGGGGCATCGTTTGAGGCCGGACATCGAAAGTCCGGGAACGGTGTCAAACGATCATCGGAGGTGTTGACAATGGTCACAAACGAAGGAAGGGACGAAGAGTCGAAGGAAATCGATCTGGAAAAAGTGGCGCGGCTGGTCGACGCCCTGGAACGGGACCTGGCCAAGGTACGAAGCGGTTCCCGCGACGTGCAGCTTCTGAGGGACGAGGTGGAAACCCTCAAAAACGTGCTCAACTCGCCGATCCGCCGGCACCACTGGGTCAGGGAAGGATTGCAGGGGATGCGCAAGGCCATCGAGGGCGGCCTCGAAACGGCCGTCGCCGATGGATTGAAGGCCGGCCAGTATATTGCGGAGATCGGAAGAATCCTCGGGATGTGACTGCGGGTCCCGTTCGAAGACGCGCGGCCTGGTTGATGTAAATCAAGTCCCGAAAGATGGGCGTCGGTAACCTTGGGCTATCGACGCAACCCTATTCATCGATGGACCTGGACCCCAAAGATCTTCTGGCAAGCGCCTTGTCGTCAATTGCCAGCGCGGTGTTCATCACCGACCGCGATGGCCGCATCGTCTGGGCCAACGAAGCGTTCAGCCGCCTGAGCGGCTACGCGGCGCATGAAACACTGGGCCGGTCGCCCGCCATGTTGAAATCCGGAAGACAGGATGCGGAGTTTTACCGGGAGCTTTGGCAAACCATTCTCGCCGGAAGCGTGTGGCGAGGCGAGGTGGTGGAGCGCAGAAAGGACGGGTTGCTGTACGCGGTGGATGAATCCATTACCCCGCTGTGCGACGCCGCTGGAAACATCACGCACTTCATCGCCAACCTGCACGACATCACCTCGCGCAAAAAGGAGGATGACCGCAATCATTTTCTGGCGTACCACGACAGCCTGACCGGTCTTCCCAATCGCACGCTCTTCCTGCGTCTTCTGGAGCAGGCGCTCGCGCATTGCGAGCGGAGCGGGAGCCGGCTGGCGGTCCTGTTCATCGACCTCGACTATTTCAAGTCCGTCAATGACACGCTGGGGCATCAGTTGGGAGACCGGCTGCTGGTGACGGTTGCCGAAAGATTGCGCGCCTCGGTGCGCAAGAGCGATGTCGTCGCACGCCTGGCCGGAGACGAGTTCACCGTCATCGAGCCCGGCATCGTCGATGCCCGGCCGGCCGGGATCCTCGCGCGCACTCTGGTGCGCGCGCTCAGCCGACCGTTCAAGTTGAAGGGTCATGACGTGCAAGTGCGCGCCAGCGTCGGCATCTCGATCTACCCGGATGACGGCGCGACTCCTGAAGAACTGCTGCAATGCGCGGATGTCGCGATGTACCGGGCGAAAGAACAGGGGCGGAATCGTTACTGTTTTTACGACGCCCTGCAAACGGGTGATCCCTCAGAGGAGGGTGACCGAGTCTCGCCCAGGGCGCCCGCAAAAATCACGCATCCGTGATGCCTGCGGCGCGATCTTCCAGCCATCCGGCGCTCAATGCGAACTTTCGGCCATCACGCCTTTCAGACCCGCAATATCGAGGATGCGGATATTTTTCTGATGGACGCTGATGATTCCGTCTTCCTGGAACTTGGAAAACGCCCGGCTCACGGTCTCCAGTTTCAGCCCGAGATAGCTGCCGATCTCTTCGCGCGTCATGCGCAGGTTGAATTCCGAAGCTGAGTAGCCGCGCGCGGTGAAGCGCTGCGACAGGTTGAGCAGGAACGCGGCCAGCCTTTCTTCCGCGCGCATCGTGCCCAGAAGCAGCATCACGCTGTGTTCCTGCGCGATCTCGCGGCTCATCACCTTGTGAAACTGGCGTTGCAGCCCGCGCATGTCATGGCCGAAGTTCACCAGCCGGGAATAGGGGATCACGCAGACTTCGCTGTCTTCCAGCGCCACGGCGCTGCTGCTGTGCTCCTCCGATCCGATCCCGTCCATTCCCATGATCTCGCCGCCCATGTGAAAGCCGGTAACCTGGTCGCGCCCGTCTTCGAGCATCTGGATGGTCTTGAAAAATCCGCTGCGGACCGCGTAGAGCGCGCTGAATTCGTCCCCCGCGCGATAGAGACTCTCGCCGCGCCCCACGCGCCGGCGCGTGTAGATCAGCTGGTCCATCCGGTCCGCGTCCTGCCCGGTCAGGCCGCAAGGCAGGCACAACTCGCGCAGATTGCAGCTCGAGCACCGGGTGGCAACTTTGGCGACGTTGGATTGGCTCACGCTGCGCAGCGAAAACTCGGTTTCCGGGGTCGGTATGAAGGCGGTCAGGCTTGCCGCAGCTCCCATGGCATTCTCCTCTGGATTCAATTTCATGATTTCCGGCGCAGACGAGGCGCCGAGCCCTGCAATGACTTCTCTGAGCTTGGTAAATTCGGTGGTCTTGTCGAGGAAATGGCTGGCCCCCGCTTCCATGCAGGCGCGGCGGTACTGCGGATTCGGATGGTTCGTGAGGACGGCGAACACCGTTGCCGGCGCCTCGGGATGCACCTTGCGCAGGACATCGATACCGCTCCCGCCGGTCAGGTGAATGTCGAGCACGACCAGATCGGGCCGGCTGCGAAGAATTCCTTCGACGGCTGCCCGGGGGGTATCCGCCTCGCCGGCGATGGACACGCCTTCCATGTCTCCGAGCAGGCCGGCGAGGCGCTCGCGTATCGAGGCCGAGTCTTCGACGATGAAGACCCTGGTGCAGGCTTTGAGCGGCAGGTTTTCCATGCCGCCAGTATCGGAGCGGCCGCTGCGGCGGGCTATCGGCGGCGCCCGAAACGGGGTGTAGGCGGCGCCTCGGAAAGACTGTAGGAGGTTTCCTACAGACAGGCGCGCTCAGGAGTTTTCGGAGTCCGGATCGTCGATCAGGCGGTGGCGGAGGGCGTAGCGGATGAGCTCGGCCGGGTTGCTCATGCTCATTTTCTGCATGATGCGCGCCTTGTGCGTGCTCACCGTCTTGACCGAAACGCTCAACTCCGCGGCGATGTCCGACACGGTCTTGCCCGAAACGAGCAGCCTGAACACCTGGAATTCGCGGTCTGAGAGGGCGTTGTGGGGAGGTCCTTCGGTCTGCGGCATCGCCCCGAGGGCGAGCTGCTCGGCCACGGCGTCCGTGATGAAGGCGCCGCCGCCCGCCACTTTGCGGATCGCCGAAACGAGCTGCGCCGACGCGCTTTCCTTCGTAAGGTAACCTGAGGCGCCTGCCTTGATCGCCCGCACCGCGTACTGAGGTTCCTGGTGCATGCTGAGCACGAGAATTCGCAGCTTCGGCTTCTCCCCGCGCACCTGCTTGATCAGCTCGATTCCGCTCCTGCCGGGCATCGACATGTCGAGCAGGAGCACGTCGAACTCCAGCTCGCGCACGCGCTGCAGCACTTCGTGGCCGTTCTGCGCCTCGCCCACGATGGAAAGATCGGGCGCCGCCGAGAGCACCTGCTTCAGCCCCTCGCGCACGATGGTATGGTCGTCGGCGAGCACGATCCGGATCACGCCGCTTTCGTCCTTTCTTCGAGCGGGATCTGCACGTCGATGCTCGTGCCGCGCCCAGGCTGGCTTTCGATGCGCACATCGCCGGCGAGCAGATAGACGCGCTCGCGCACGCCCATGATGCCGAAAGAGTTCGGCCGGCGCGGGTCGTCGATATTGAATCCGCGGCCGTTGTCCCGGACATTCAGCGTCACCGCACCATCGGCGCGGCGGAGCACGACCTCGACGCGCTGCGCCTTGGCGTGCCGGGCGACGTTGGTGAGCGACTCCTGCAGGATCCGGAATATCGCGGTGGCGTGCGGATCCTTGAGTTCGAGATCTGGCGATCCGACGACCAGATCGCACGGGATGCCGGTGCGCTGCGTGAATTCCTGCACCAGCCACTCGGCGGCCGGCACCAGCCCCAGGTCGTCCAGTATCAGGGGCCGCAGGTCGGCCGAAATGCGCCGCGTCGACGCAACGGTGCCGTCGATCATGGCCTGCATGGCATCGAGCTTTGCGGCGATCGCAGTGTCCGCTGCCGGGAGTTGCTCGGAGAGCCAGGCGACATCGAGCTTGAGGGCGGTCAGCGCCTGCCCCAGCTCGTCGTGGAGCTCCCGCGCGATGCGGCTTTTTTCCTGTTCCCTGACGGAATTCAGGGCCGAAGCGAGCCCGCGCAGTTCATCCTGTGAGCGGCGCAGAGCTTCTTCGGCTTGGATCCGTTCAGTGACATCGCGCAGGATCACCGTATAGAACTTCTTTCCGCTTTCCGTGATTTGCGAGATCGAGGCGTCGATGGGGAATTCTCCGCCGTCGCCTCGCAGGCCCGCGACGATGCGCTGGGCGCCCATGCGGCGCGAGGAAATCCCGGATTCACCGAAACGCCGGATGTGGCGTTCGTGTTCGGCGCGGAAGCGCTCGGGAATGAACTCCGCGAGCGGAGCGCCGATCGCCCGCTCGCGCGGGCAGCCGAACATCGCCTCGGCCGCGGCGTTGAACAGCACGACGCGCAGGTTCGCATCGACCGTGATGATCGCATCCATCGCCGCTTCGACGATAGAGGACACCCGCGATTCGACGTTTTGCAGTGCGCCCTCGGCCGCCTTGCGCTTTGTGACCTGCCGGTAGACCAGCGCGATCGCCAGCAGGGCCGCTGCGCCGCCTACGCCCGCGGCAGTGACCAGCATCTGGTTGGGATACCAACCGAACAGGCCTGCGAGCAGGGCGAGCAAAGCGGTGAACGCCCCGAGCGCCAGCACCGGGCCGAAGACGATCAGGGGGAGCTCGGCCTCGCCGCGGGCGTTTCGTTCAGGGCGCATCATTCAACGGGACTCTCCGGGAGGGGGCCAACATGCGCGGCATTTGACCCATGTCAATATGGCGTCCGTGTCGCCGACCATAGTTGGCCATGCGCAGCTCGACAGATGTTCCGACATTGAGCAAAAGCGTGTCCGCCAGCCTGGTCATCGATCCGGGCTCGATCCGCAAATACGGCGGAAGCGGCCCGCGCTATACCTCGTATCCGACCGCCGACCGCTTCGTCGAGGCCTTCGATGCCGCGGCGTATCGACATTGGCTGCGGAACCGGAACGTCGGCGGATTCGCCCGGCCGCTGGGATTATACGTTCACCTCCCGTTCTGCGGTACGATCTGCTACTACTGCGCCTGCAACAAGATCGTCACCAAGGACCACGGCCGCTCGGCGAAGTACCTGAAGTACCTGCAGCGCGAGATCCGGATACTGGCGGATTGTCTCGGCGACGACCGCGCGATCGGCCAGATGCACTGGGGCGGCGGGACGCCCACTTTCTTGAGCGACGCCGAGCTCGACGAATTGATGCGGATGCTGCAGTCGGAGTTCGATTTCGCCGCGAGCGGCGAGTACGCGATCGAGATCGATCCGCGCACGGTAACGCAGGAGCGGGTGGCGCTGCTCGCCCGGCTCGGCTTCGACCGCATGAGTCTCGGCGTGCAGGACTTCGATCCCGAAGTGCAGCGCGCGATCCACCGCGTCCAGGGATTCGATGAAACGCAGGCGGTCATCCGCGCGGCGAGGCAGCACGGCTTCCGCTCGGTGAACGTCGATCTGATCTACGGCCTTCCGAAGCAGACTCTCGAAGGTTTCTCGCGGACGCTGGACCAGGTCATCCGCTGCGATCCGGACCGTATCGCGCTGTATTCCTACGCGCACCTGCCGACGCTGTTCAAGCCGCAGCGTCGCATCGCCGAGGCCGATATGCCGCCGCCCGAGACCAAGCTCGAGCTGCTCACCACGGCGATCAGCCGGCTGGATTCGGCCGGATACGCGTACATCGGCATGGATCATTTCGCCAAGCCCGAGGACGATCTCGCCGTCGCGCAGCGGCAGGGGCGGCTCACCCGCAACTTCCAGGGGTATTCCGCCGCGGGAGACGCCGACATCCTCGGGTTGGGCGTATCGGCGATCAGCACCGTGGGACCGGTCCACGCCCAGAACGTCAAGACGCTGGACGAATACTACGGACGCCTGGACAGCGGCGCGCTGCCCGTCATGCGCGGGATCGAGCTCGGCGCCGACGATCTGGTGCGGCGCGCCGTGATCCAGGCCCTGGCGTGCCACTTCGAGGTTTCGAAGGAAGCGATCGCCATCGCCCACCTCATCGACTTCGACCGCTATTTCTCCGTCGAGCTCGCGGAGCTGAAGGAAATGGAGAAGGAGTCGCTGGTGACGGTCAGTCACGAGTGGATCACCGTGACGCCGCAGGGCCGGCTGCTGGTGCGGGCGATATGCGCGGTGTTCGACCGTTACCTTCGCGCCGACCACGCGCGGTCCCGCTATTCCAAGATCATATGAGCGCCGCGGCCCTCTCCGCGATTTTCCTGGTGGGGCTGCTCGGCGGCGCGCACTGCATCGGCATGTGCGGGGGGATCGTCACCGCGCTGACGGTGAGGATGCCCGGCGAAAAGCCGCGCTTGACGCTGCACTTCGCGTATCACGCCGGGAGGCTCACGACCTACGCGGCCGCCGGCGCTCTTGCCGGAAGCCTCGGCTCCGCGGCGCTTCTGTTGAACGGGCTCCTGCCGATGCAGATCGTGCTCTACGTCATCGCGCAGCTGATGCTCGTTGCGCTGGGGCTGTATCTGTTGGGCGTTTCGCGCTATCTCGACGTATTCGAGCGCGCCGGACGCGTTTTCTGGAGGCGCGTTCAGCCGCTGGCGGCGACTCTGTTTCCCATCCGGTCCGCCCCAATGGGTTATGCGGTCGGCCTGCTGTGGGGGCTGCTCCCCTGCGGGCTTGTATACAGCGTGCTGGTGACGGCGCTCGTCACCGGCAGCGCCGCGAACGGCGCGCTCGCGATGCTCGCCTTCGGCGCTGGCACGCTGCCGGGCCTGCTCGCGGTAGGCGTGTTGCTGCCCGCCTTGCAGCGCGTGCGCCGTGCGCAGATCGTGCGGCAGGCGGCGGGCGGCATCGTCGTCGCCTTCGGCTTGTTGGGTCTTGCTCACGCAGGGGAGCTGGAACGGCTGGCCGCCAATCCGCTATTTTGCTGGACCGCACCGCGGTGAAAGTGCAGGGCAGAGCGGGATTTGAGCTGCGGCAAGCAATTTTTCGGACTTCGCGCGATGATGGCGTCGTCGCCAGCTCGCGATCAGGAGGGCATCATGCCGAAGGCACTGAACATCATTCGCGACGAGCACCGCTCGATTTCGGCCATTCTCCACGGCATGCAGTATCTGGTCCTGGAAATTCGCGAGCGCAAGGCCAGGATCGATTCGAGGGTGTTCCGCGCGATGCTGTATTATCTGGACACTTTCTCGGAGCGGATGCACCATCCCAAGGAAGACCGCTTCCTGTTCGGACCCTTGCGCGGGCGCGGCGCGGGTCCCGATGCGCTGATCGCCGAGTTGGAGAGAGAGCACGCCGGCGGCGCGGAGTCCTTGCGCCGGGTGGAGCAATGCCTGATCCGCTACGAAGAAGGAGGGGACAGTGAATTTACGGAATTTGCGCGCGAGGTGCATCGGTTCGTGAACGGATACTGGGACCACATGCGCAAGGAAGAAGAGCAGGTGTTCCCGCTCGCCGAGAAACTGCTTTCCGCTGCGGACTGGGCGGCGATCGACCGCGCGTTTCAGGAAAACGCCGATCCGCTCGCGGGCGATCGCAACGAAAAAGATTTCCGCAAGCTGTTTTCGCGCATCGCCAGCCTCGCGCCGCCCCCCATCGGCGTCGGTCCCGCGCACAAAACTGAACGCCAGGAGTTGCCATGAATGAACCATCGAGAATTGCGGTGCTTGTCCTTGCCGCAACTCTGGCAGCCGCCTGCAAGCAAGGCCCGGATCCCTACGACCCGGCGAAGCTTGACCTCAAGCCCGTGCCCGCAAAGCTCTCGAACGAGCGGCACAAGGGGCCGTTCGCATCCGGCGATTCGATCAGCCTCGGCGCGGAGCTGAAGCCGCTCGATCCGGCGCCGGTGAAGGAGGTGCGCCTCGACACTACGCACAAGATCATCGAGATTGCGCCGGGCGTGAGATTCAATGCCTGGACGTTCGGTGACCAGGTGCCGGGACCGACGATCCGCGCCCGGGTCGGCGACAGGATCAAGTTCAGCATGACCAACCGCAGCGACGAGCCCGTGCCCGGCGTGCAGCTCACGGCGGCGCCGATGATGCACTCCATGGACTTCCATGCGGCCATGGTTTCGCCGCAGGACAAATACCGCTCGATCGCGCCGGGTCAGACCATCGAGTTCGAGTTCACGCTCAATTATCCCGGCATCTTCATGTATCACTGCGGCACGCCCATGATCCTGGAGCACATCGCCTCGGGCATGTACGGGGCGGTGGTGGTCGAGCCGCGCGGCGGCTATCCGACCAAGGCCGATCGCGAATACGTGATCGTGCAGAGCGAGTTCTACGCGAAACTCGATCCGCAAAATCGCAAGGTCGGCGGCGCGCCGCTCTACGTGCTCGACGGCGACCGGCTGCGTGCCTCCCAGCCGAGCTACACCGTTTTCAACGGGGTTCACAACGGCATGGTGAAGAAGCCGCTCGCGGCCAAGCCCGGCGAGCGCGTGCGCCTGCACGTGCTCAACGTGGGCCCCAGCAAGACCTCGAGCTTCCACGTGGTCGGAACGATTTTCGACCGGGTGTGGTTCGAGGGCAATCCCGACAACCAGTTCCGCGGAATGCAGACGGTGCTGCTCGGCTCCTCCAACAGCGCGATCGTCGAATTCATGATCCCTGAGAACGGCTCCTACATCATGGTCGATCACCACTTCGCCAATGCTTCGCAGGGTGCCATAGGCTTGATCTCCACGAGCGCGAAGACCGAGGAAAGGGAGCTCGAGCACCATAACATTCCGGCCACACCTGCGCCGAATGAACCCGAGGCGGTCCAGGGCAAGCTTGCGTTTGAGAGCAAGTGCCTCGCCTGCCACTCGGTCGGCCAGGGCAAGAAACTCGGGCCGGATCTCGCCGGCGTCACCAAGCGGCGCAGCGACGACTGGCTCGCGAGATGGCTGAAGGCTCCCGAGAAAATGCTCGAGACCGACGCCGACGCCAAGGCGATGCTGAAGGAGTTCAACAACATTCCGATGCCGAACCAGAGCCTGTCCGGCGCCGAGATCAGGCAATACATCAAGTACTTCCACTGGATCGACTCGCAGCCGGCCGCGGGCGCGGCGGCGCAGGGGAACCCCTGACATGCGCGCTGCCTCCGCCGTCGCGGCGCTGCTGCTGGCAGTGCAGGGGCCTGGAGCGTCAGCCTGCGGCTACTGCGTCGAGGACAGGATCGCCGCGGCTTACGACCATGCGGTTATCGTGCGCTCTCTCGAGCGCCGGCACGAAGTGGCGTTCTTCGCGATCGAAGGACCGACCGCAGCAAATCCCGGACTCGTCCGCGAGATTCAAAATGCGCTCGAATCCACGGGAGGAGTCGATCGCGGCAGCGCGCGGGTGTCGCGCGACGTGACCGCGCTCTCCTTCGCCTACGATCCGGCGCGTCAGAAACTCGGGCCTATCCTGCGCGCGCTCGACAAGAAGCTTGCGGCAAGAGGCTTGAGCATCTCCCTGCTGCGCGTGATCAGTTAGAAAAACCGGGGACAAACCCCGGTTTCACGCTTACAAGGCCTACTCCAGCGGCTCGACCTTCACGATAGCCGCGTGGTGATTGTTGCCGACCCAGAACGTGGGCGGGGTGGTCGAGTTGTCCACGAACACGCGGCGGATGTTGGTCTGGCTGGGGAGCGGATATTCGGTGAACTCGCCCGTCTTGAGGTCCATGCGCAGGACGCGGTCGGTGTTCATGCCCGCGGTCCACACCTTGCCCTCCTTGTCGAGGACTACGTCGTAGGGAGCCGTATAGGGCGTGGGGACAGTCCACTCGCGGAATTGTTCGGTCTTCGTGTCGAACATCCCGATTTTTTCGGCGCGCCATTCAGCGAACCACACCCGGTCCTGGTCGTCCATCCGGCCGCGGCGCGGCCGCGATCTCGGAGTCGGTGTCGGAAAGAATGTGAGTTTCCCGGTCGCCGCTTCGATCTTGCCGACGCTCTCGCCGCCGAAATCCATGAAGAAGATGTTGTTCTTCGAGTCGGCGTAGATGCCGTAGACCGAGTGCGGCCCTTTCATGTTCTGGTAAGGCTTCCAGGTCTCGAACTTGCCGGTCGCCATGTCCAGGCGGTGCATGCCCGGAATTCCGGCGTCGTTGAGCCAGACCTTGTTGTCCACGGTCCAGCGCTGCGGGCCGACCATCGATTGCTGGGAATCATCGTTCACCACTCCCGCGGGCAGCGGAAAAGCCTGGAACTTCCCGGTCTTCTTGTCAAACTTCACGATGCCCGACTGGAACATGTGCGAGAGCCACAGATTCCCCTGCGGATCGACTTCGAGATCGAGCGTGCCCTTCGGGAATCCCGGCCGCTGCACGGGAATCGCGAACTCGGTGACTTTCAGCGTCCTTGGATCGAATTTGCCGAGGAATTGCTCGTCGAATTGCGAGAACCAGACGATGCCGTCCCGATCGACGATCACGTCGTGCGGCATCAGGGGCCGGCGCGGCAGATCGTATTCGGTGATGACGACGCGCGTGCCCTTGCCTTTAACGCGCGGCAGCGTCCTGAGCGGATACGACCAGGCGCCCGCGCTCAGATTGATCGTGGCGAGATAGGCGGCCTGCTTGTCGGCGTCGGGGCCGAAGTCGCGTATCGGATCGCGCGCCCGGACGCGAGCCTGAGGCCGCTCCGCGTGGCTGTTGTTGGTGTAGCCCGCCATGCGCTTCATGACCTGCATGTAGCCGGCCGCGTCGTGCTTCGATTTCGCGACGCGCTCGAGCGTATGGCAGCCCACGCAGCCGTAGAGGAATTTTTTCTGGTCCGGCGCGCCGGGAAAGCTCGCGATCCACTCGGCATTGGTGAGCTGGGGCGTGATGTCCTGGACCTTGCGCAGCGTCAGGTCGACCTCGCGGGTCACGGCAAGGACCACGTCCACCGAGACTGGCGCTTCGAGCTCGTAGCCGCTCGCCCGGATGCGCAGCGAATAGGCGCCGGCGCCGAGCTTCGCCAAAGGGAAGGTGAAGTGGCCGTGATTGTCCGTGACAACGCTGATCGTGACGCTCGAGCCGATCTTCTTTGCGCTGACGACCACGCCCTCCATTGCGCCTTCCTCGGCGGAGCTCACCCGCCCGGTCAACGCGTGGTGGGTTTCGGCCGCGACGGGCGCGGGGTCGCGCGCCGTCTGACAGGCCAAAAGAACGAATCCGGCGGTCGCAAAAAGCAAAAAGCGTTTCGTCAGCATGGACAACTCCCCCTTTGATTGCTTATGAGCCACCCCTCCCGCATCGCTCATGTGGCGGAGCGATTGCGCAATCCTAGCACCGGGCGCCCGCGACGGGTGTTACGGAAAATCATGCAGTCGCCGGGCGCAGCAAGTCAGGCGCGCAGGCGCTTCGCACGCGCCCAGGCAGTATCCGGCTGCGCCTCCAGAATGACAGGTCGTTTCGAACCCGGTTCTCAGGGCTTCAACGCCCGGTAGAGAAAGGGCAGGCTCACGTCCATCCGGTAATCGACGTCGGAGTGGTTGTCGTCGAACTCTTCGTAGGTGTGCCGGATGCCGGCTGCCGCGAGGCGCTTCGAGAGGATGCGCGCGCCGTAGTGGATGTGATATTGATCGCGCCAGCCGCAATCGATGTAGATGCCGGAGAGCGACCTGAGGTTGTCGCGATATTTCGCGATGAGGCGAATCGGGTCGTGCTCGCGCCACTTGCTCCAGCGCCGCTCGATCACCTCGCCCGATTCGAGGTTGAACGGAACGCGAAAGCCGTTGGGCGCTCTCAGATCGGGGTCGTAGGTGGCCGCCATGCAGAGGTTCATTATGCAGTGGCCTTCGGCGGTGGAGAGCTTTTCCTTCTTCCACACGTGGGAAAGGAACCGTTTGATGCGCCCGTCGTCCAGCCCGTCGGCGAGGCCCTTGCGTTTCGATTCGCCGCGCGCGTCGTAGCGGCCGGGCTTGCGCTTGGGCGCGCGATGCTTTGCGAGTTCGTTCAGCGTGTTCGGCCAGTCGTGCCAGTACACAAAATCGAAATACGCGTCGCCGGAATGATCGGCGATGGCGCCCCAGTACTTCGCGTACTTCATGCCGTGGATGATCGCCCCGTAGCCGCCGGATGATTTGCCGAAGCAGCCGCGATGTTCGCGGCTCGCGAGCGTGCGGAACTCGCGGTCGACGAAGGGAATGATCTCGAGCGTGAGATAGTCCGCGTAATCGCCGATCGCGGACGAATTCACGTACTGGTTGCCGCCGAGCGCCGTGAAGCAGTCCGCAAAGACGATGATCGCCGGTCCCATCTTCTGCTCGCGGATGAGCCGCGCCGCGCGCTCCGGCACGTTGTCGCCGAACGGTTTCCAGTTGGTGTGCGCGAGACCCGAGCCGGTGAAGCCGACCAGGTCGTAGAGCACCGGGAAGCGGCGCCTGCCCGGGCCTTCGTCATATTGCGGCGGCAGCCACACGCCGAGCTTGCGCACGTGCGGATCGCCGAGCGGATTGTCCTTGAGGATTTTCGACGCGTGCTCCAGTACGACCAGCGTGCCGGAGGGGCCTTTGGGGCGTTTGAGGGCCATGGGTGGTGTTGTTAGGCGCCCGCCATCCTGCGGCTGCTTAGCATAGCCAGGCCCAGGATACCGAAAACCGCCAGGACGACCGAGACGATCTCCGCTTGCGTGGCGGCGATACCAAGAATGTGAACGACGGAGTTCACGCGAATGCGTTCGATCGCGAGCCGTTCTGCTCCGCACAGCAGAAGATAGAGCGCGAAGAGCCAGCCCGCCTGGAACGGGTGCTTGCGCAGCGCCCAAAGAATGCCGAAGAGGACGAGCCCCATGAGGGTCTCGTAGATCGGCGCTGGATAAACGCCCGGCAATGCGATCGTGACGCCAAGAATGTTGTTGTCGTAGGTCTGCGCCCAGAACCACGCAGGCAGCCAGCCGGGCTTGAGCGCGAGGTCGCCGGGATGCCCCAGTCACCATCGCCGGATAGCTGACAACCGATTCTGCCGATCGCGTAGCCGAGCATCATCGCCGGAGCGACGCCGTCGCTGACGACGCGGACCGGAAGTCCGCGCTGCTTGACGTAGATTACCCCGGCGATGGTTCCGAAGATCAGCCCCCCAAAGATGGTAAAACCGCTGCGCGAAAAGATCATGCCCCAGGGATCGGCCATGAATTCGTGCGGGTTCTCGAGGAGATGAAACAGGCGCGCACCCACGAGGCCGGCGACTACGCCGATCACGCCCAAATCGCCGACGATCTCCTGCGGCGGCACGAAGACCTCGACCCGCTGTCCGTGCTTTCCCTTGATGCGGCGTCGGGCTGGGCCGATTCTGCCAGTCTCGTGAAGTCGTCGAAGCTCCCGTCCGGCGACCCATATCGAAACGACAAGCGCCAGAGCGACCATGAGTCCGAATGTGGGCAGCGGTAACGGCAGGTCGAAACCCGTCAACGCCTTCACGAGATCGCTCAGGTAGGGAAAGGCAGTGCTTCTCATTTCAAGTTGCCTCGCGTTGCCCCCGCTTTGCCTGCCTCAACGACCAGCGTGCCGGAGGGGCCTTTGGGACGTTTGAGGGCCATGGGCGATCTTACTCAATGCGAGGCGCAGGCCGAGCTACTGCAGCGCGGCCAGATCGCGGTCCACGGTCTCGACCACAGGATCGATCAGCACCGCCTGGCCGGTCTCGGCGCAGGCGAGCAGGTACGTGTAGGTAGACGACTCGGGCTCGAACAGCTGGCGGAAGATCATCTCCGGCTTCCAGTGGATGCGTCGATGCTATTGCTGATCATTTAAGAAGTTAATATAATATAAAAAACCAATCCATTGGAGATCAATGGCGAACGCGGCAACACTCGACATCGACAAGATGCGCGCCGCCGCCGAGGAGGCGACGGCGCTGCTGCGCGCTCTCGCCAACCCGGACCGGCTGCTCCTGCTGTGCCACCTGTCGCAGGGAGAGTGCTGCGTGAGCGAGCTGGAAGAGGAGCTCGGCATCGAGCAGCCTACGCTGTCGCAGCAGCTCACCGTCTTGCGCACGCAGGCGCTCGTGACCACGCGCCGCGAGGGCAAGCGCATTTACTACTCGGTGAGCGATCCGAGGGCGCTCGCGGTGCTCCAGACGCTCTACCGCCTGTTCTGCTCGCCGCGCGCAATACGCCGTGCACGTTGATTGGGCGCAGTTCACGCCGTGGGCCGCGCTCGCCGGCGGCATCCTCATCGGCCTGGCTTCCATCGCCTTTGCGCTGCTCCTCGGCCGCATCGCCGGCATCAGCGGCATCCTCGCCGGGCTGCTGCGCCCGCAAAAAAGCGATCTGGGCTGGCGGATCGCCTTCGTCGGCGGCCTGCTCGCCGCACCGTTCATCTATTCACTGGCGGACACGCTTCCCGCGCTGCAGATTGATACAAGCTTGCCGCTGCTCGTGGCAGCCGGCCTCCTCGTGGGCCTCGGCACGCGTTACGGCTCGGGATGCACCAGCGGTCACGGCGTGTGCGGGCTGTCGCGCTTTTCGTCGCGTTCTCTCGTGGCGACGCTCACGTTCATGGCAGCAGGCTTCAACACTGTTTTTCTGCTCCGCCATGTCTTTTCCTGAGGTTCGGGCATGTACCTGCTAGTGTCCTTTGCGGTCGGGCTTCTTTTCGGTCTTGGCCTCATCGTCTCCGGCATGGAGAACCCGGCAAAAGTGCTCGGGTTCCTCGATCTGGCCGGCGCCTGGGATCCATCGCTCGCGCTCGTCATGGCGGGGGCAATCGCCGTGGGCGCGCTCGGATTTGCCGTGGCGGGCCGGCGCGCGCGTTCTTGGCTCGGCCTGCCGATGCGGTTGCCGGCCGAGCGTCCCGTGGATCGCAGGCTCGTCGCGGGCGGACTGCTCTTCGGCGCCGGATGGGGGCTGGCGGGGTTTTGCCCGGGTCCGGCCGTGGTGGCGCTTGGCGCAGGGTACTGGCAGGCGGGCGTTTTCGTCGCCTCGATGCTGGTGGGCATGGCCGTGTATGAAGTCGCCGAGCGTTTGGGCGCGCGGCGAGCGCTCAAGCCTTCCTAGGCGAGCGGCGGACCGTTTGCCGAGACTCCGCGGGATTTTAGCGCCCGAGGCGGTCGGCGGCGTCGAGCGCCGCGCGGGCGCCTTCGGCGTCGCCGCGTGCCTCGCGCGCCTGCGCGATGAGGCGCCAGTTCTCGGCGCGCAGCCCGCTGTCGCCGCCGGCCCAGGAGTTGGAGCGCGCGGCGGTGCTCTCGGCTTGCGCATAGTTGCCTTGTTTCAGGCGCACGCGCGCAAGCTCCTGCCACAGGCGCGGATTGCGCGGTTCGATGCGAAGCGCGCGCTCGAGCGACGCCGCGGCGTTGGCGAGCCGGCCGGCCGCAGCATCGGCGCGCGCGCCGTCCAGCAGCCCGGCGATGGCCAGGTTCTCGGTGCGAGCCGCAGGCTCGGGCGTAGGAGCAGGTGCCGGAGTCGGCCCCGGCACCTGCACGGTCGCGCAGCCGGCGATGACGACTGCCAAGAAGGCAAAGAGGGTTCTCATCGAACGCTCATTTTCCGCTTATTTTCCATTCATTTTCCAAACAAGCGCTCCAGCCAGCTCTTTGCTTGTTGCTTCACCTCTTCGACCACGATGCCTATCGCCGATGCGCACGGAGCGCGCGCTACCGGCGCCGAGCCTTGCGCGAACGGCAGCTCCAGCGCCCCGGCGCAGCCTCCGTCGGCGCGCAATCCGCTCTGCGGATCGATCAGCACGTTCTCGATGCCGTCCGGCTTGGGCAAGGCGAGCGGCTCCGGGTTGAGCGCAGCCATCAGCTCGCCCCAGACGGGCAGGGCGGCGCCCGCGCCCGAGAGGCGCGCCGCGCGGTTGTCGTCGTAGCCGATCCATACGATACCGAGCCGGTCGCCGGTGAATCCCGCGAACCAGGCGTCGCGCTGCGCGTCGGTCGTCCCGGTCTTGCCCGCGACGGCGCTCTCCGGCGGCAGCCAGTTCCTGAGCGACTGCGCGGTGCCTTCGCGCACAACGCCCTGCATGGCGGCGGTGATGAGGTACATCGGCTCGGGCGGGAACGCCTGCTCCACCGCGAGCGGATAGCGCTTGAGCGGCTTGCCGTCCTGGGTCGTCACTTCGCGGATGGCCCGCAGCGGCGTGCGAAATCCGCCGCTCGCGATCGTCTGGTACATCTGCGCCACTTCCAGCGGGCTCAAGTCCACCGCGCCGAGCAGGGTGGAGGCGTACGGCTGCATCTCGCGCTCGATGCCGAGCCGCTTGACGGTGGCGAGCACGCGCTCGACGCCGAGCTCGGTGCCCAGGCGCGCCGTCGCGGCGTTGTAGGAATGCGCCAGCGCCGTGCGCAGCGGCACCGCGCCGTGGAACTTCCCGTCGTAATTCGCCGGCTCCCAGTCCGGCGCGCCGCGGCTCTTCCAGACGAATGGCCCGTCGTCGATCGGCGTGAGCAGGGTATAGCGCGAGGGCTCGGCGAGCGCCGTGAGGTAGATCGCGGGCTTCAGGAGCGAGCCCACGGGCCGCGCCGCGTCGAGCGCGCGGTTGAACCCGCGGTACAACGGGTCGCGTCCGCCGACCAGCGCCTGCACTTCGCCCGCCTGGCTATCGGTGACCACGATCGCGCCTTCGAGCCCCGGGGCGCCGAAGCGCTTCTCCCTGTCGAACTGCGCGAGCTTGCGCTCGAGCACGCGCTCCGCGGCACCCTGCACGCGCGGGTCGAGCGTGGTGAAGACCCTCAAGCCCTCCGAGCGCAGGTCGGCTTCGTCGTAATCCCGCCGCAACTGCCGGTGCACGAGATCGAGGAAGGCCGGGTGCGGCGAGGTGCCCATGGCGGCCTTCTGGTTGACACCCAGGTTCGCGGCGCGCGCGGCCGCGTACTGCTCCATGGTGGCGAAGCCCCGGTCCTTCGTCTCGCGCAGGACGAGGTTGCGCCGCTCGAGCGCGCGCTGCGGATGGCGGAGCGGGTCGTAGAAGGCCGGGCCCTTCACCATGCCGACCAGGAGCGCGCTCTCCGCGAGCGTGAGTTGCTCGACCGTCTTGCCGAAGTAGTACAACGAGGCGAGCCCGACGCCGTGGATGGCGCGGTCGCGGTCCTGGCCGAGATAGATCTCGTTCAGGTAGGTCTCGAGGATATCGTCCTTGTCGTAGTGCATCTCGAGCAGCACCGACATGAAAAGCTCGGTGACCTTGCGCTGCAGGGTGCGCTCGGGCGTCAGGAAGAAGTTCTTCACCAGCTGCTGCGTCAGCGTGCTGCCGCCCTGGAGCCCGTGGCCGCGGAAGAGGCTCACGACCGCCCGGGCCATGCCGCGCACGTCGAAGCCGTGGTGAACGTAGAAATTGCGGTCCTCGGTCGCGAGGAGCGCCTGCACCAGGGGCTTCGGCACCTCGCCGAGCCGGACGAGCACGCGGTCCTCATTGTTGGCGGGGTAGATGCCGCCGATCGGCAAAGGCTCCAGGCGCACGAGCGGCAAGTCCTTGCCTTCGGTGTCGCGCACCGCCGCCACCGTGCCGCCGTCGAACGCCACGCGGATGCGCTTCGCGGCTTGAAGCCCGTCCCAGAACACGAACGGCCGCACCGCGATTTCGAGCCCGTCGCTGCCGTCGCCAGCCCCCTGGCGCACGAACCAGCCGTGCTCGCCTTCGCGCGCCTCATCGCGGTAGCCGGCCTCGCGCAACTCGACCACCACGTCCGCCTGCCCGATGCGCAGCCCGGCGTGCAGCTCCAGCGGCCGCGCGTAAATGCGCGCGGGGAGGGCGAAGCGCCGGCCCTCGAACTCGCTGCGCACGCGAAAGTCGAGGTAGAGCGTGAAGCCGGCCGCGAGCAGGGCGAGCGTGAGGAAGGCGAAGCGGAGGGTTCGCCAGAATTTTGCGTGAAGGAACATCGGGTGCATTTTACTTTGTTACGGGGTGGTGTCGGGCTATGAGGATTACGTAACCGCATGACATACCTCCGTCGTCCCCGCGGAAGCGGGGATCCAGTGGCTTTCGTTGCCCGACGCTGGATTCCCGCTTTCGCAGGAATGACGGCACCAAGGCGGCCCATGTCACGAGCTTTGGTAAAGATCAATAATGACGCGCTTGTACCGGGATGCGCCAGACGCCAAACACGCGGGACGGCCTGCTAAGATGCATAAACGCTCATCCGCTTAGGTGCCGCATGGAAGACAACATCCGCTGGACGGTCAAGGTGTCGCGGGATACCGACATCGCGCTGCGCTCGTATCTCGCGCAGCGGGGTCTCAGGAAAGGCGAGCTGTCTAGGTTCGTCGAACGGGCGGTGCGCAAGGAGGTGCTCGCTCAGACGGTGGCGGCACTCAAGGCCCGCAATCAGGACGTTCCCTACGTCCGGTTGCAGGCGATTGTCGACGAAGCGCTCGCCCAAGTCCGAAGCGAGAGCGGGTCACGACGCCGGCGCAGATAGTCGGCGCGCGTCGTTCTCGACACGAACATTCTCGTTGCCGCGCTGATCTCTCCGTCCGGACCCCCTGCGGCGATCCTGTAGGCGTTTCTGGATGAACGTTTCGCGCTCGTGCGTTAGCATCTCTTGAGCATGGCGGCGTGACAATGCGGGTGAGCAAACAACGCAAGAAGGCCCGGCGTCCTAGGAAGGTAGGAGGCCGAAGGGACGGCCCGATCCTGATGCGCCATCCCTTGGCGCATATTCCTCGGGAGGAGCTCCTAAAAGGTCTTGTCGAAGCTGGTGAATCGCACAAAGCCTCATTTCCCGAGCAGTTCCAAAAAATTCGCGCATTAATTCAGGGCCTCGAGCCCCTGCAAACACTCGCCACACTCTCCTGCTATGGACTAATGGGAGGTATATCCGAAACAGGGAAGGTGTCCAGAAGCTTCATGGGCGACCGATTCAATCAATCGCATGTCGAACTTACTCAGGCTTTGGTTCTTCAAATTTTGCCGACAGATGTCGCAACAACGCCACCCGAGCCGCAACAGATTCAGAACCTTTTTGATGGGTTACCCAAGCTTGCTGAGTCTTTTAGTAGAAGACGTTGGGTGGAGCTCAACAAGGAGAGAAGTTCAATAGAGAAGGGTGTAAGTCTCCTCCAAGAGCACCTTCGTTTGCATACGCAAATCGTACGCAACTGGGGATTCTTTGACCGAGTAGTGAAGATTACGACCGAGTTGTGCACTCCGGTGGATCATCTTTTCTCGAGGCGCGGGGTCGCAGCGAGCGCTTTGATCCGAGTCTTTGAGTATCTGCTGCGACACCTGGAGGATCGCATCAACCGAAAGGGCGAACGGTTCCGTGCCATCGCGCGAGAAGAATTCCCTGACGGAATGATTCGGAAGTACTACGAGTTACACCCGCAGCGCGAGAGTCCGGACGAGTTAATCCGATTTGTCCGCGAGTATAAGTTAGGCGCTGACGAACTTAAGGCACTCCTTATTTCACATTCTGACCTAACGCTTGCCGACGACCTCTCCTTTTCAGTTTCTAAAGTTGCTAACGAATTACGAATGGACGAGCAACGACTAGAGACGGCACTAGAGCGACTAAGCATAGGAGTGGGAGACCTAGCATCAGTAGAGCCGAGCCATTTTTTTCTCGATAACCCCGTGTGGATACAACCCCTTATCAGACTGGGGAGTGGACGATTTTTCTGCGCTCTGCCACAGGCCTTTTTCAGCTTTATCTTTCCAATACTCGACAACCTTCTTGCTGGCGACGAGGCCGCCCGCGCAGAGTACCAGCGTCGGCGATCCAATTACTTGGAGGCGCAGGTCACGACGCTCCTAGGTAAGGCTTTTCCAGGATGTGACATCTCCCGTGGATATAAGTGGAATGAGGACGGCACGATCTACGAGAACGATCTTTTAGTCCGCGTCGACTCGCATCTGATCATAGTTGAAGCGAAATCAGGTTCCATATCCTGGCCCGCACTGAGAGGGGCACCAGATCGAGCACGTAAGCACGTTGAAGAGTTGCTCCTCGCACCTTCTTCCCAGTCCTTCCGGCTCGCTCGACGAATTGAGAAGGCACTCGCATCCCCAGAAAAAGCAGCGCAGCTTCTTCCAGACCTTCCTGTAGATCTGGCAAAAGTTCGAACAGTCCTACGTCTTTCCGTCACGCTTGAAGACTTTGCGGTTTTGCAGAGCAATTTGAGACTAGCTCGGCAGGCAGGCTGGGTACCCGAGCCTGATCACACGCTTGCTCCCTGCATATTGCTCGCCGACTTGGAAGTCATCTTTGATGTTCTGGAGTTTACGGCGCTGAAATTACATTATTTAAAGCGTCGCTTGGAACTGTGAGCTTGCCCCTGAAAAACGTATTTCTTAACCGGGTGTAAATTTGACGGTAAAGGAGATACGAAATGATGACAGAAAAGGGCAAGAGAGCGGCGTACACGCTGGAGTTCAAGCTGGAGGCAGTACGTCTGGTACAAGGC
>JBGPYQ010000040.1:0-19463 GCA_041493345.1 Gammaproteobacteria bacterium
AATGCCGATGGTGGTGTACTGGCGGTTGAGGTAGGCCATGGCACCGGTCTGGATGGCGGCCGCAATCTCACGCATGCGGTCGTTGCCGGTGGGCTGCGCCATGATCCATTTCGTCGACCAGGCGCCGTAGATGATCGCCAGTAAGGCGCAGCCGAGAGCGAACCCTAGACCTCCACTCATGAACTTCTCCTCCGAGTACGGCCTTTTTCCCGGGCCGGCGGTTTGTCAAAAGCGCGAAATTATAACAGCAGAAAAGCCGAATCTAAATCTTGAATGACGGGAGTTTTTTGGCGACCGGCACGTTTTTGAGCGTCACGTAGTCAGGCAGCCCGTTTCTGAACGGAGGCGGCGCCTCTCCCTGGATCAGCGGCGAGAGATACACGCGGCACTTCGGAGTGATATGGAAACCGTCCGCGGTGATATAGTCGCGCGGCATCATCTTTTCCTTGTTTGCGACGTCGGCAAGATTGGCGACGCCTATGCGCCAGCGGTAGGGTTTGTTCGATAGGCGCTCGATCACCGGCATCACCGCGTTCCTGCCCGCGATCGCGAGCTTCACGGCGGCGACGCCTAGTTTGTAGGACTGTTCCACGTCCACCCTCGACGCGATGTGCCGCGCCGCGCGCTGCAGGTAGTCGGCGAGCGCCCAGTGATATTTATAGCCGAACCGGGTCTTGATGAGCTTGGCGATGATCTCACCCGCGCCGCCCAATTGCGAGTGGCCGAAAGCGTCCTTGAGGCCCGTTTCCGACAGAAACTTCCCCTCCCTGTTGCGCAGGCCTTCCGACACCGCGATCGCGCACCAGCCGTCGCGTTCGACGATTTCCTTCACACGTGCGAGGAATTTCTCCTCGTCGAACTGGATTTCCGGAAAGAGCAGGACCTGCGGCGCATCGCCGTCCTTCTCCGCCGCGAGCCCGGCCGCTGCCGTGATCCAGCCGGCATGGCGCCCCATCACTTCCATGACGAATATCTTCGTCGAGGTCTTGGACATCGACGCAACGTCGAACCCCGCCTCGCGAATCGAGGTCGCGACGTATTTCGCGACCGACCCGAACCCCGGGCAGTTGTCGGTGATCGCGAGATCGTTGTCGACCGTTTTGGGGATCCCCACGCAGACAAGCGGGTAGCCGAGTTTTTCTCCGACTTGCGATATCTTCCAGGCCGTGTCGGCGGAGTCGTTGCCGCCGTTATAGAAGAAATAGCCGATATCGTGGGCGCGGAACACTTCAATCAAACGCTCGTAGTGGGCACGGTTTTCCTCGATGCCCTTCAGCTTGTAGCGGCACGAGCCGAATGCACCCCCGGGCGTGGTCTTCAGCCTCGCGATGGAGTTCGCCGGCTCTTTGCTCGTGTCGATCAAATCCTCGGTGAGCGCGCCGATGATGCCGTCGCGCCCGGCGTAGACCTTGCCGATACGGTTTTTGTGCTTGCGCGCGGTCTCGATCACGCCGGCGGCGCTGGCGTTGATGACGGCGGTGACACCGCCCGATTGAGCGTAGAAAGCGTTCTTTGGCTTCATGGCATTGCGCAGACTACTTCAACGCGGCGAAAGCACGGGCAGAAATTTCCTCGACCGAGCCGATGCCCGAAATTTTGCGGTACCTGGGCGCACGGGCGTCGCCTTGCGCCGCCCACTTCGAATAATAATCCACGAGCGGCCGGGTCTGCTGCTGGTAGACCTCCAGGCGCTTCCTGACGGTTTCTTCCCTGTCGTCGTCGCGCTGGACCAGCGGCTCCCCCGTGATGTCGTCCTTGCCGGAAACCTTGGGCAGATTGAACTTGACGTGATAGTTGCGTCCCGACGCAGGATGCACGCGGCGCCCGCTCAGGCGCTGGATGATCTCGTCGTGGTCGACATCGATCTCCAGAACGAAATCGAGATCGACGCCCGAATTGCGCAGCGCTTCGGCCTGGGGAATGGTCCGCGGGAATCCATCGAACAGGTAACCGTTCTTGCAATCCAGATGCTTCAGCCGTTCCTTCACCAGCCCGATGATGATGTCGTCGGAAACAAGCTGCCCCGTGTCCATGACCTTTTTTGCCGCAAGACCGAGCGGGGTGCCCGCTTTCACAGCAGCGCGCAACATGTCGCCGGTGGAAATCTGAGGAATGCCGAAGCGGTTCTTTACGAATGTTGCTTGCGTTCCCTTGCCGGCGCCCGGGGGACCAAGAAGGATGAGCTTCATTTTTTCCTACGTGTTCCGGCCGCGAAACATCTTCCGCGCCCGGGAACTTAGCTTTTGCGGGCGTGTTGGTCAAACACCGCCCGCACTCGCTGCAGATCCTCGGGCACGTCCACTCCCGGCAAAGGCGCATCCTGCCGGATCGCCACGGCGATGGCATACCCGTGCCAGAGCGCGCGAAGCTGTTCGAGCGCTTCATGCTTCTCGAGGGGTGAGCGTTCGAGGCTGGGATACGCCCGCAGGAATTCGGACCGGTAGGCGTAAATGCCGATGTGGCGATAGCAGGGGAGCCCCGCCGGTACCTTTGGAGGGGTAACGGCGAACGCGTCTCTGGCCCAGGGCACCGGCGCGCGGCTGAAGTAGCGCGCGAGCCCGGCGCGATCGAGAACCACCTTGACAATATTGGGATTGAACATCTCCTGTGCGTCATGGATCGGGTGGCAGGCTGTAGCCATCGCCGCTTCGGTCGCATTGGCGAGCAAGGCCGCCACGGCTCGGATCAGCCCCGGCTCTATCAGGGGTTCGTCGCCCTGAACGTTGACGACCACGACGTCGCGACCAAGCGCCAGTCTGTCTGCGGCTTCGGCAACGCGGTCCGTTCCCGTCGGATGGTCCGCGCGGGTCATCACGGCCTCGAATCCGTGCTGCCCGACGGCGCGCGCAATGTCATCGTGATCGGTCGCGACGTAAACGTCCCGCGCGCCGCTTTCGCGCGCGCGCTCGGCGACCCGCACCACCATGGGCTTGCCACCCAGATCGACGAGGACCTTGCCGGGAAAACGGCTGGAAGCAAGACGCGCCGGGATGATGACCGTGAAGCTCAAGCGCGCCGTCTCCGTCGCGCCCGGCTATTCGACTTCTTCGGTCGGCTCAAGCTTGCGCGCTTCGTCCTCGAGCATGACCGGAATGTCGTCCCGGATGGGAAACGCCAGCCGGTCGGCCTTGCAGATCAGCTCGCCCTGTGCCTTCCGGTAGACCAGCGGCGCCTTGCAATTCGGGCATACGAGAATGTCAAGAAGGCGCGCGTCCATGAATGCGTTCCAGGATGAGATCCGCCAGGGCGGGATCGGGTTCGGCCTCGACACGCAACGCGACCAAGTCGCGGCGGCCGAAGCGTCGACATTTTACCGCATCCTTCTCGGTCATCAGCACGACATCGCAGCCGGCAAAATCGAGATCCGCGGACCGGAACGGATAATGATCGGAAAACGAGTGTGGCACGACCGTCAAGCCCATGCGCGCCAGTTCCGTGAAAAAGCGCTCGGGGTTGCCGATCCCGGCCACGGCGTGCAGCTTCTTTCCCGAAAGTTCGGACCGCGCCACCGGCATCGCGGCTTCATCGACACGGTAAAACCCCGCCGGCCTGAGTCGCATGGCGAATGCGCCGGGTTTCGCCACTGCGCCGTTGACGACCACGGCGCCCACGTCCCGGCTCGCGGGCTCTCGCAGTGGACCGGCAGGAAGCAGGAGGCCGTTTCCGAGACCGCGCTCGTCCTCCACGGCGATTTCGAAGTCGCGCCGCAGCCGGTAGTGCTGCAGGCCGTCGTCGCTGAGGATCAGGTCGCATTCCGGGTGCGCGGCGAGCAATGCCCCCGCGGTTGCGGCGCGGTCGGCTCCGATCCACACCGGGCAGTCCACGCGCTCGGCGAGCAACAGCGCTTCGTCGCCCACCTGCCCGACATCATCGCGCCTTGATACTGCGCGCGGTCCGGCATGGGTTCCGCCGTATCCGCGGCAGACGATGCCGGGGTGCCGGCCATGGCCGCTCAGCTTCTCTGCAAGCCACAGGATCAGCGGGGTTTTCCCGGTGCCGCCCACCGTCAGATTGCCGACGACAATCACCGGCACCGGCAGGCGCATCGAGCGCAAAATCCCGGCGCCGTAGAGCCTGCGGCGCAGTGCCACAAAAAAACGGAATACGAGGCTGACCGGATACAGCAGGATGGAAACCGGGCTGAGCCGGTACCAGTGGCGCGCGGCGAAATCCATGGGCGGCAAGTACCTCGGGCTGCGCCCGCACGGGCCGCGCCGTGCGCTATTTCGTTGCCTGCTCCACCGCGAACGCCACCTGGCCGTAACCCGCTCTGCGCGCCGCGTCCATGACGCGGATGACCGACTGATGGGTCGCGTTGTTGTCGGCGTTGATAACGACGATCGCGTCCTTCATGCCCGCCCCGGCGCGGCGCAGCTCGTCGGCCAGACTCGCGACGTTTCGAAACTGGACCGGCTTGCGCTGCAGCATGTACTGGCCGCCGGCGCTGATCACGACACTGATTTCATTGAGGTGGTCGAGCTGCTTTTCGGCTTCGGCGCTCGGCAAATTAATTTGCAATTCGGCAAACTTGGAGTAGGTCGTGGTAAGCATCAGGAAGATGATGATCACCAGGAGTACGTCGATCATCGGGATCAGGTTGATCTCCGGGTCTTCCTTTGGAGTGCGCGCGAACTTCATGCCTGTGTGCGCGCCGGCTGCTGAAAGTCGAAGCGCTGGCCGTGAACGACGTCGACCAGCTTTGCCGCCTGCTGTTCCATCTCGACCACGAAGCCTTCGACCTTGCCGCGAAAGTAGCGGAAGAATATCGTTGCGGGAATCGCGATCACCAGGCCGAACCCGGTGTTGTACAAGGCCACCGAGATGCCGTGCGCGAGCTGCAGGGGGTTGGCGCCGGAGGGCGACTGCGAGCCGAAAATCTCGATCATGCCGACCACGGTGCCGAAAAGGCCCATCAGCGGGCTGATCATGGCAATGGTGCCAAGCGTGGTCAGAAAACGCTCCAGCTCATGGGTGACCGCGCTCCCGGCTTCCTCGATGGCGTCCTTCATCACCTCACGCGAACTCTCGGCATTGCGCAAGCCGGCGGCCAGCACCTGGCCTAGGGGGGAATCTTGCGCCAGCCTTGCCAGTGTCTCATCGTTCATGCCCTGCTTGTGGTAGACGACGACGACCTTTTCGATCAGGCCTTTGGGCACGATCCGCGCTTCGCGAAGAATGATGAAGCGCTCAATGATCAGCGCCACCGCGGTGATGGACACGGCAAGCAGGAAATAAATGGGCCAGCCGGCAGCCTGGATAATGGCGAACAGCGATCTCTCCAGTGAATCAAAAAACGCGCACACTGTAGCCTGCGACGGGGCTTTCGGCAAGGCGAAGATTTTGAAGAAGATGTACAGCTCAGTTGCAAAAGCATTTGCAGAATTGCTGACCCGAACTCGGGCGCTAAAGCACGCAAATCGGCGCACAACCTTATCCACAGTAACTGTGGATAAGGTTGTGCATACTCGGAAAAAAGAAGGCCTAAGTGAATCGCGCGAAAGGATTTTTTGCTAACTGACCAAAAGATGATCTGATGATTTTATTATTCTTACTCAATAGCTTATGCGCGATCCTTCGGTCGTCACCTCAAGTGCTCATAGTGCGCCGCGGGCCGGTATCGCTTTGTGGATAGGTTAGACTCAGCGCATGCCGCAAGAACAAGAACTGGCGCGGGTTTCCGGGCCCTCTTCCTCGGAAATTCTTAGCGTTTCGGCGCTGACCCGGAGCATCCGCGACCTGCTCGAGCATCGTTATCCGCTGCTCTGGGTCTGCGGCGAGATCTCCAATTTCACTCTTGCCAAGTCCGGGCACGTTTATTTCGTCCTGAAAGACCCGCAGGCGCAGGCACGCTGCGTCATGTTCCGCCACAGGCACCAAACCCTGGACTGGGTACCGCGCGACGGCATGCATGTGGAGGCAAGAGCGCTCGTGACCCTCTACGAGCCGCGCGGTGATCTTCAGCTCAATGTCGAGACCATGCGGCGCGCGGGACTGGGGACCCTGTTCGAGGCTTTTCTGAGACTGCGCGAAAAGCTGGAGAAGGAAGGCCTGTTCGATCCCGCGAAGAAACGCGCGCTTCCGGTCCTCCCGCGCACGATCGGCGTGATCACCTCCCTGCAGGCCGCGGCGCTGCGCGATGTGCTGACGACGCTCGCGCGCCGAAATCCCTCCATAGCGGTTGTGCTTTATCCGGTGCCGGTCCAGGGCCAAGGCGCGGCGGACAGGATCGCAGCGGCGCTGACAACCGCAGGACGACGCAGGGACTGCGAGGCGCTGCTGCTCGTTCGCGGCGGCGGCAGCATCGAGGATCTGTGGGCGTTTAACGAGGAGATCGTGGCGCGTGCCATTCGCGGCTGTCCCATACCGGTCGTGACCGGCATAGGTCACGAGACCGACTTCACCATCGCCGACTTCGCCGCGGATCACCGGGCACCCACGCCGACCGCCGCGGCCGAGCTGGTCAGCCCCGAGCGCGGGGCGCTGCTACGCGGAATCAGCGAACTGGCGGCGCGCCTGAGCCTGCGCGCCGGGCGTGAGATCGAGGGCCGCATGCAACTGATCGATCACCTTTCCCGACGCCTGGTCCATCCGGGCACCAGGCTGCAGGCGCAGAGCGAACGGATCGGCGAGTTGCGGCTGCGGCTCGCGCAGGCCGTGGTTCGGGGGTTCTCGGAACGACGCTGGCGCATCGCCGGGCTGGTGCAGCGCACTCAGGCACAGGTGCCCGGCATCGAAGAATTCTCGGTCAGATCGCAGCAGTTGCTCGCCCGCCTGAGCGCGGCGGCGCGCGCTCTGCTGGAGCGCGCAGCAGCGGGATCCGGCCGCCTTCGCGCAAGCCTTGCTCACCTTGATCCCGCAGCCGTGCTCGAGCGCGGCTACAGCATCGTGCAGAAGCACGGCGGCGCCATTGTGCGCGACAGCGCGGCGATCGTCCTGGGCGAAACCGTCGCGCTGCGATTCGCGAAAGGGCGCGCGCGGGCGCGAATCGACGCCAAGGATTAGCGGCGCCCGCAGGTAACCCCGGATCGATTGGGGTTTTTGCTCGCGGCGCTTGCATTCGTCGTTGCTTTGGACAGAGAATGATGCGGGCCGCCGGGTGGCGGGCCGCGATCAACGGGAGAACGACCATGAGCAATCCGCTTGATTCACTGTGGGGGACGATCATTGCAGGCCTGATCCTCACCCTGATTCTGCACAATATCGTTTCGCACGTGCTGGGAGGCTGACCATGGATTGGTTACCTGCAATATCGCGCTGGATCCACTTAATGGCCGGAGTCATGTGGATCGGGCTGCTCTATTACTTCAATTTCGTCAATGCGCAGGCGGCGAAGGCGGCCGCGGCCGATGGAACCGGCGCCGGCATCGGCAAGCATGTCATGCCGCGCGCGCTGTTTTGGTTCCGCTGGGCCGCGGTGGTGACCTGGCTCGCTGGCGCCGCGCTACTGGGCTCAAATTTCGGCGCGGCGTTCCTGCTGCACAAATCGCATCTGGCGATAGGCATCGGCGCCTGGCTCGGCACCATCATGCTGTTGAACGTCTGGGGGCTGATCTGGCCCAATCAGAAGAAGATTCTAGGTATGGTGCAGGCAACCGACGAGGAGAAAAACAAGGCGCGTCGCGTTGCCTTCCTCGCCTCGCGCACGAACACGATGCTGTCGATCCCGTTGCTGTACTTCATGGCGGCGGGTGGGCATACTGCGCAATTTTTCGGTTAGGCAACGGCCTCGAAGGAGTGCATCGGCTCCTCGGGGCGCAACAGAAAACGGATGGCTTTGGGCCATCCGCTTCCTGACGATCCTTAGCGCGCCGCCGGCGCCTTTTCAAGGCCGGCGATGCTTGCGCCGGCCGTGATGCCCTTCTTCGCGAACCAGCCGCGTTCCATTTCCAACGCGTACTTGGCGTGTGCCGCAGCGCAATGAGAGGTCTCGGTCCGAGGCTGCATGTCCGAGATGCTGACGATCCGGCCCTTCTCGTCGATGAACGCAACCGAGAGCGGAATCAGGGTATTCCTCATCCACATGCAGTGGACTTCGGATTGCGGAAACACGAACAGCATGCCCTCGCTGGGGCCGAGCGAACGGCGAAACATGAGTCCCTGGGCCCGGGACTCGGACGTAAATGCCACTTCGGCACGAATCAGATGGATGCCGGCCGAAAGCGTGCTCACCGGCATCTGTGCGCAGGCGCCGCCCGACGCGAACAGGCTTGTGCTGATCAACGCGGCCGCAAAGCTTCTCACGAGATCATTCGATCCGGCGCGAACAATAGAAAAGGCAGGGGTTCAGACCCTGCCTTGGTTTCGCCGAAAGACGAATTACTTCTTCATCTCGTCCTTCTTGGCGTCCTTCTTGGCGTCCTTCTTGGCGGCCTTCTTGGCGACCTTCTTTTCCGCCTTCTTGTCGGACTTCTTCGCTTCCTTCTTCACTTCTTCTTTCTTTTCCATCGGCTTGGCGCCGGTGCCTTGGGCAAGAGCCGCGCCGCTGGAAAAGACAAACACCGCGGCGACCAGGATGGAGATCAGCTTCCTCATGTTTCCCTCTCTGTGTGGTTATGGATGGGGTTGCGACCAGTCCTTTGGTTCGGTACCAGTCCCTCCCAGTAACGCCCTGCCTACCCTGCGGTTGACAAGCGAGCCGAAATTGTAATGAGAAAACCCGCCCGTACGCAAGTCAAGGCCGGACGATTTCACCTGAAAAATCAATCAGCTGGCGGCCTTTGCTTTCCTGACCTTCCTGGCCGGCTTGGCCTTCTTCACCTTGGCCTCGGGTTTCGGCGCATCAGTCTTTGCCTGTGGCGCGGCACCTTGTGTCGTTGAGGGGGTCGGCGCAGCAGGGGCCGTGCCTTGCGCGGCGGCGAGGCCGCTCACGCCCGCGAAGGCGGCTGCAACGAGCAGGGTAACGATCTTCTTCATGGGTCTTTTCCTTTCTAAAAATGACACTTCGAATCGTGTCGGTGCGCGAGTAACGGCACAAGCGATCATCGCGTTGACCGGGTCCGACGCAAAGCGCGGGTACGGCCGCGCTGAGGGACTCGGCACGCGCGTCGAATCGCTATAATGGCGGCCTCCCAGGAACAGGCTGCCCGTCCTTCCCGCGCGGCCGCAACGACAGTGAACGCCCGCGCCGACCGATCCCCTTCATCTCGAAAACGCAGGAGCACTCCGTGAACAAAATAAAGGTCAAGAATCCTGTTGTCGAAATGGACGGCGACGAGATGACGCGCATCATATGGAAGATCATTCGCGAGAAACTGATCCTTCCCTACCTCCACGTTGACCTGAAGTACTACGATCTGGGGGTGGAGTCCCGCGACAAGACGAACGACCAGATTACGATCGATGCCGCCAACGCCACAAGGCAATACGGGGTTGCGGTGAAGTGCGCGACCATCACCCCGGACGAGGGGCGCGTGAAAGAATTCAAGCTGAAGCAGATGTGGCGCAGCCCCAACGGAACGATTCGAAATATCCTCGACGGCACGATTTTCCGCGAACCCATCATCTGCAAGAACGTCCCGCGCATCGTGACGCACTGGAACAAGCCGGTGGTGATCGCGCGCCACGGCTTCGGCGACCAGTACTGCGCGACCGAGATCAAATTCGACGGCCCGGGCACGATCAAGCTCAGCTTCCAGCCAGAGGGCGGGGGGCCGGCCGTGGAGCGCGAGGTGTTCAAGGCCCCGGGCGCCGGTGTGACCATGGCGATGTTTAATCTGGACGCGTCGATCAAGGGCTTTGCGCGCGCCTGCTTCAACTACGCGCTGCAGCGCAACTACCCGATGTATCTCTCCACCAAGAACACCATCCTCAAGACCTACGACGGGTGCTTCAAAAACCTGTTCCAGGAGATATTCGACTCGGAATTCAAGCAGAAATTCGAGGCGGTCAAGCTCACCTACGAGCACCGCCTCATCGACGACATGGTGGCCTCAAGCCTCAAGTGGAGCGGCGGCTACCTGTGGGCCTGCAAGAACTACGACGGCGACGTGCAGTCGGACACGGTCGCGCAAGGGTATGGATCGCTCGGCCTCATGACGTCCGTACTGATGTCGCCTGATGGCAAGGCGGTCGAAGCCGAAGCCGCGCATGGCACGGTGACGCGCCACTTCCGGCTGCACCAGCAAGGCAAGCCGACCTCGACCAATCCGATCGCTTCGATCTTCGCCTGGACGCGCGGGCTCGTCTTTCGCGGCCGCATGGACAATACGCCGGACGTGATCAGGTTCGCTGAGACCCTGGAGAAGGCCTGCATCGACGTCGTTGAATCCGGAAAAATGACCAAGGACCTCGCGATCCTGATCCGGCCCGACCATCCGTTCCTGACCACCCATGATTTCCTGAACGCGATCGACGCCGAAATGAAGGGGCGTATGCGCTGAGTACGCCGCGCCGCGGGTCCCCCGCCGGGAAGAAACGCCCAAGCGAGCTGCGCAGCAGGCTGTTCCGCTCCAAAAGAAATCGGCTGCGCAAAGCAGCTGACCAAAAAAGACCGCTCGCCTCCGGTTTCCCGGAGCCGAAAATCAAGGGGGCGTACTGCGTCGGGCGGCTGGGCCGCCCGAGCGAGCCGGGTGCTGCTAGCTCGGCGACTGGATATTCGAAGCCTGCTTGCCCTTCGGGCCTTGCGTGACTTCGAACTGGACTTTTTGTCCTTCCTTGAGCGTCTTGAACCCGCTCATCTGGATCGCGGAGAAGTGCGCGAACAGATCTTCGCCGCCGTCATCCGGGGTTATAAAGCCATAACCCTTGGCATCATTGAACCACTTAACCGTACCTGTTGGCATAGAACCTTCCTAAAAAAAACCGGGGAACCTCCCCGAACTATGCCTGCACTTCAACGCAGCAGAGGGATTTAACGCCTGCAGACCGCATGGAGGACAAACACAGGGAAGGCTTTTACGCGCTTTGGGCGGCGGCGTCAAGTGCCAGGAGGGAGCGTCAACCCCTTGTTCCGTCGAGACGTTTAAGCTTGCATGCGGCTGCGGCAGAGATTACATTATGAACGAGGTCTTACTGCGAAATGGGGGGCGTTTTCAACCGAAAGCGAAGGCATGGAGCAAATATCATGCGTTCCGGATACCGGTCATACCGGTTTGACGGGCACAAGCTTCTGGCATAAGTTAAATGAAATATGTCGACCCGTTTGCGAGAAGGCGCTCTGCTCGAGGCAAAGAAAGCCAAGCTCAAGCCTCCCCCTCTTTTCAAGGTCATCCTCTTGAACGACGACTACACCCCCATGGAATTCGTGGTTGCGGTGTTGCAAAACTTCTTTTCCATGTCGCGGGAAAAGGCCACTCAGGTCATGCTCAAGGTGCATCGCGAAGGTATGGGTATTTGCGGTGTGTACCCCAAGGACGTCGCTACCACCAAGGTCGAACAGGTCGTCGCGTATGCACGCAAACACCAGCACCCGCTACAATGCGTTATGGAGGAGACTTGAAGTTGGGCACAAGGGAACGCACATCCCTGTAGATACTCAGGGCGAGAGGATGGGAAACGATGATTGCGCAGGAGCTTGAAGTCAGCCTTCACATGGCATTCGTGGAGGCGCGCCAGAAGCGGCACGAGTTCATCACCGTCGAGCACCTGCTGCTCGCCCTTCTGGACAACCCGACTGCCGCCGAGGTGCTGCGCGCCTGTGCCGCCAACATTGATGAGCTGAGAAAGGCGCTGGGGGATTTCATCACTGCCCATACGCCTACGGTGGCCGGCACCGAGGAGATCGATACCCAGCCGACGCTCGGCTTCCAGCGCGTCATCCAGCGCGCGATCCTGCACGTGCAATCCTCGGGCAAGAAAGAGGTCACCGGCGCAAACGTGCTGGTTGCGATCTTCGGCGAGAAGGACTCGCACGCTGTGTACTTCCTGCACCAGCAAGGCGTTACGCGCCTGGACGTGGTCAATTTCATCTCGCACGGCATTACCAAGACGCCGCAATCCAAGGACGCGAAGGGCGGCGAGGCCGAGCAGGAAACGGCTGGCGAAGAGCAGCAGACAGGTGGCGCGCTCGAAACCTATACGCTCAATCTCAATGCGCAGGCGCTCGTCGGCAAGATCGATCCGCTCATCGGTCGCGACCGCGAGATCGAGCGCGTCATCCAGACACTGTGCCGCCGGCGCAAGAACAACCCGCTGCTTGTGGGTGAAGCCGGCGTCGGCAAGACCGCCATTGCGGAGGGTCTCGCCCGGCGCATCGTCGAAGGCCAGGTGCCGGAAATCCTGGCGAAATGCCAGGTGTACGCGCTCGATATGGGCGCGCTGCTTGCCGGTACCAAGTACCGCGGCGATTTCGAGCAGCGGCTGAAGGCCGTGCTCAAGCAGCTGGTCGACAACCCCAATGCGATCCTGTTCATTGACGAGATCCACACGCTCATCGGCGCGGGTGCGGCTTCGGGCGGAACGCTGGACGCCTCGAACCTCCTTAAGCCCGCGCTCTCCACGGGTGCGCTGAAGTGCATCGGCGCGACCACCTACAACGAGTACCGCGGCGTGTTCGAGAAAGACCATGCCCTGTCGCGCCGCTTCCAGAAAATCGACGTGACCGAGCCCTCTGTGGAAGAAACGGTCCAGATTCTGCGCGGGCTGAAGTCGCGCTTCGAAGCGCACCACGGGATCAAGTACAGCGGCAACGCGCTTACCAGCGCGGCAGAGCTTTCGGCTCGCTACATCAACGACCGGCACCTCCCGGACAAGGCGATCGACGTGATCGACGAAGCCGGCGCCGCGCAGAAGATCCTGCCGAAATCCAAGCAGAAGAAAGTCGTCGGCAAGACCGAAATCGAGGAGATCATCGCCCAGATTGCGCGCATCCCCCCGGCCTCGGTGTCGCAGGACGACCGCGCCGCGCTCAGGAACCTCGACCGCGACCTGAAGGCGGTGGTGTTCGGCCAGGACAAGGCCATCGAGGCTCTGGTCGCTGCGATCCGCACCGCACGCTCGGGTCTCGCCAATCCGCAGAAACCCATCGGGTGCTTCCTCTTCAGCGGGCCCACCGGCGTCGGCAAGACCGAGGTCGCGCGCCAGCTCGCCTACTGCATGGGCATCGAGCTGCACCGTTTCGACATGTCCGAGTACATGGAACGGCACGCCGTGTCGCGTTTGATCGGCGCGCCCCCGGGTTACGTGGGCTTCGACCAGGGCGGCCTGCTGACCGAGGCGGTCACCAAGAAACCCTACTCGGTGCTGTTGCTGGACGAGATCGAGAAGGCGCATCCCGACATCTTCAACATCCTCCTGCAGGTGATGGACCACGGCACGCTCACCGACAATAACGGCAGGAAGGCCGACTTCAGGAACGTCATCATCGTCATGACAACCAATGCCGGAGCGGATGCGCTCAACCGGCCGGTCATGGGCTTCACCTCGAAGAAGGAGCCCGGCGACGAAAACATCGAGATCAAGCGCCTGTTCTCGCCTGAGTTCCGCAACCGGCTCGATGCGACCATCTCATTCAAGTCGCTCGACCACGACATCATCCTGCGCGTGGTGGACAAATTCCTCATGCAGCTCGAGGCGCAGCTGCACGAGAAGAAAGTCGAGGCGGCCTTTACCGATGCACTGCGCGGGTATCTCGCCAAGCACGGCTTCGATCCGGCAATGGGAGCCCGGCCGATGTCGCGCCTTATCCAGGACACGATCCGCCGCGCGCTAGCCGACGAACTCCTGTTCGGCAAGCTCGCCAACGGCGGCAAGGTCACGGTGGACATCGACCAGAACGACAAGGTCGTGCTCAAGTTCGTCGAGGAAAAGATCCCCGAGATCGCGTCGGAGGCCTGAGCAGTTCCAGGCTTGCAGGAAACGCCGCAGGCGGCCATTCCGCGCCGGCGCGGCCCTTGACAGGGTATCCGGTGCCGTGGAAACTCGGCCGGATAAAGACCGTGCACCGCCGAGGAGAGACCCCATGATCCGTCCGCTGCTTGCCGCTGTGCTCGTCGCGAGCGCAGCTCTTTCCCTGCCCGCCCGTGCGCAAGGCGCCGATCCTCACCTCGGGCGCAATCTCGCCGCCGCCTGCGCCAACTGCCACGGCAGCAACGGAGTGAGCCGGCAAGGCATGCCGAACCTCGCCGGCCAGCAAAGAACCTACCTTGTCCAGCAGATGCAGGATTTCAGGTCCGGCGCGCGCCCCGCGACCGTCATGCATCAGATTTCGAAGGGCTATACAGACGAGCAGATCGAGGCGCTGGCCGCGTTTTTCGCGGCGCAGAAAGCGAAATAGGACGTGGTCATGAGCCAGTTCACACGACGCGAATTCATCAAGGCGGCGACCGCGGGCGTGGCTGCTTCAGCCGCTTCTTCCATCATTTCGGGCTGCGCGGCGGCCCCCGAGGCGAGTAAGCCCGTCGGCCGCGTCATCGTCATCGGCGGCGGCTACGGTGGCGCCACAGCGGCGAAGTATTTGCGTATGTGGGGCGAGGGCACGATCGAGGTACTCATGGTCGAGCGAAACACCGAGTTCGTCTCCTGCCCGGTCTCGAATCTCGTGCTGGGTGGAAGCAAGACTATCGGCGACATGACGCGCGGCTATGCCGGGCTGCGCAGCTATGGTGTGCAGGTGATCCGGGACGAAGTAACGGGCATCAATGTTGAAAAGAAGCGCATCGGCCTGAAGCGCGTCGAGGACCTGCCCTACGACCGGCTGATCGTGTCGCCGGGTGTGGACTTCATGCACGACCAGATCGAAGGTTACGGTACCGAGGCGCAAAAGACCCTGCTGCACGCCTGGAAAGCCGGGCCGGAAACGGTCGCGCTGCGCCGGCAACTCGAAGCGATGCGCGACGGTGGCGTCTATGTCCTCTCCATCCCGAAGGCTCCCTACCGATGCCCGCCGGGACCGTATGAGCGCGCGTGCCAGGTGGCATGGTATTTCAAACAGGCCAAGCCGCGGTCCAAGGTGCTTGTCCTCGACGCCAACGAGGACATCGTATCCAAGGGCCCGCTGTTCAGGGCCGCGTGGCGCGAGCTGTATGGCGGCATCGTCGACTACCGCAACAACAGCGAGGTCAAGGCGGTCGACGCGCGCGCCATGACCGTGAGAACCGACTTTGACACCGTCAAGGGCGACGTGCTCAATGTGCTACCGCCGATGCGCGCGGGCGATGTTGCGCGCACTACCGGCCTCATCACCGCCAACAACCGCTGGTGCGGGGTGGACTGGCTCACGATGGAATCGCTCGCGCAAAAGGGAATCCACGTGCTCGGCGATTCCACGTTGTCGGCCCCGGCGATGCCGAAATCGGGCCACATGGCCAATCAGCACGGTAAGATCGCTGCGGCGGCGATCATCGAGATCATGAACGGCCGCCAGCCGAACCCGCAGCCGGTGATCACGAACACCTGCTACAGCTTTGTCAGCGAAAAGGAAGTGATACACGTCGCCTCGGTGCACCGCTACGACATCCCGCAGAAAATGCTGCTCCCGGTGCCCGGCTCAGGCGGAGTGTCGTCGGGACGCAGCGAGACTGAAGGCGGCTACGGCTGGGCCTGGGCTCAAAATATCTGGGCTGACATGCTGGGCTAGACCTGCCATGTCCTGTGGCAATCCCGGAACGGGGGAAGAGGGAGCACCTCTTCCCCCGTTACCCCCAAAGCCTGCGCAACTCGAGTTCAAGTATTACCGGTGCTGCCGAAGCCGCCGGCGCCGCGGGCGCTTGCAGAAAACTCCTCCACCACGTTCAGCTTGACCTGCACCACGGGAACCACGACGAGCTGCGCGATCCGGTCCATCGGCTGGATCGTGAAAGCCTGAGTCGAGCGGTTCCACACCGACACCATCACCTGCCCCTGGAAGTCCGAGTCGATCAGGCCCACGAGGTTGCCGAGCACGATGCCGTGCCTGTGTCCGAGCCCGGATCGCGGCAGCACCACCGCGGCGAACCCCGGATCGTCGAGATGGATGGCGAGGCCACTGGGCACCAATTCGGCAGCGCCGGGCGCGAGCGTGAGCGGCGCGGCGATGCAGGCACGAAGATCGAGCCCCGCCGCGCCGCCCGTGGCGTACAGCGGTATGGCTTCGCGCAACCGCGGGTCGAGAATTTTGACGTCGAGGGTTCTCAAAGAGCTGCCTAACGCCCCGGCAGCATATTCGCGATGTGCGCGATGAGCTGGCGCGCGACAACGATCTTGGGCGCGCGCGCGAGTTCGTGCACGCCCTGGTCGTCGAACAGCGTCAGCGCGTTGGTGTCCTTGCCGAACGCCTCCTGCGCGAGGTTCGCGGCGAGCAGCGGAATTCCTTTTTCCCTGCGCTTCGCCTGCGCATTCGTCTTCAAGTCTTCCGTCTCGGCGGCGAAACCCACGCAGAACGGCGCATTTTTTATCGCCGCGACCTCCCCGAGGATATCGGGGTTCGGCGCCAGCTGCAGGCTGATGCCGCCGTCGCCTCTCTTTATCTTGTGCGGCTTGGGATCGACGGGATGGAAATCGGCCACGGCGGCGACGGAAATGAACACGTCGGCATTCTTCGCCTGCGCCATCACCGCGCGGTGCATGTCGCGCGCCGTGAGCACGTCATGGCGCTCCACGCCGGCCGGCGTGGCGAGGGAAGTCGCGCCTGAAACCAGCGTCACCTTCGCGCCGGCCTCCGCCGCGGCCTGCGCCACGGCGTAGCCCATCTTGCCGGAACTGAGGTTGGTAATGCCGCGCACGGTATCTATCGGCTCGTAGGTCGGTCCCGCCGTGACGAGCACTTTTTTTCCGGCGAGCAGCCTGGGCCTAAAGGTCCCCGCGACTTCGGCGAAAATTTCCTTTGCCTCAAGCATGCGGCCCATGCCGACCTCGCCGCAGGCCTGGTCGCCGGCCGCCGGCCCGAGAATGCCGACGCCGTTCGCGCGCAGGCGCGCGACGTTGCGCTGCGTGGCAGCGTTCCCCCACATTTCGACGTTCATCGCCGGCGCGACCAGCAGCGGGCAGCGGCGCGCGAGGCACAGCGTCGAAAGCAGATCGTCGGCGAGCCCGTTGGCGAGCTTCGCCAGGAAATCCGCGCTCGCAGGCGCGACCACGATCAGGTCGCGGTCGCGCGACAGCTCGATGTGGCCCATGCTGTCGGGCACGCGTGCGTCCCACATGTCGGAGTACACCGGCTTTGACGAGAGCGCCTGCATCGTCACCGGCGTGATGAACCGGCAAGCGGCGTCGGTCATGACGATGCGCACATCGACGCCCGCCCTGACAAACAGGCGCGTCAGCTCCGCCGCCTTGTAGGCGGCGATACCGCCGGTGATCCCGAGCAGAATCTGTTTTCCGGAAAGGCCAGTCATCGCGATACGTTTCCGTGCGTTACCTCGTAAGGGTGCAATTCTAGGGGAAAAACCACACCGTGGCGATTTCGGACTGGCCGCTTCACGAACGCCCCCGCGAGCGGTTGCTTGCGCTCGGCGCCCAATCGCTCGCCGATGCCGAGCTGCTCGCGATCCTTCTTCGCACTGGAGTGAAGGGCAAAAGCGCCGTGGATCTCGCGCGCGCCCTGCTCTCGCGCTTCAGCTCGGTCGCGGCGCTGCTCGAAGCGGACTCCGGCAGCCTCGCGGAGACGCCGGGCCTGGGTAATGCCAAGCTCGCGCAGCTCCAGGCGGCACTGGAACTGGCGCGTCGTGTCCTCAAGGAGGAATTGTCCTCGCGCGACGCGCTGTCCTCGCCGCGGGCGGTGCGAGATTATCTCCGCCTCTCGCTCGGCGGGCGCGAGCACGAAGTGTTCGTCGTGCTGCTGCTAGACGCGCAGCACCGCGTGATCGCTTTCGAGGAACTGTTTCGCGGCACGCTGACGCAGACCAGCGTCTACCCGCGCGAGGTCGTGAAGTGCGCGTTGAAGGCCAACGCCGCCGCCGTGATCTTTGCCCACAACCACCCTTCGGGCATCGCCGAGCCCAGCCACGCCGACGAGATCCTCACGCGCTCGCTGAAAGCAGCGCTCGCGCTGGTGGACGTCCAGGTGCTTGACCATTTCATCGTCGCCGGAACGCGCACCCTGTCCTTTGCCGAGCGCGGGCTGCTGTAGGCACGACTCACCGCAGAGGGCGCGAAGGACGAGCGAATCACCGGCTTGATATTCCCCGGCTTACCGGCCTATAATTCGCCCCTTTCGTTCCGGAGCAGCGCATGGCACGAGTCTGCCAAATCACAGGCAAGAAGCCGCAGGTGGGGAACAACGTCTCCCACGCCAACAACAAGACCAAGCGCCGGTTCCTGCCGAACCTGCACTACCGCCGCTTCTGGGTTGAGGGCGAAAAGCGCTGGGTGTCCCTGCGCATTTCCACCGCCGGCCTGCGCATAATCAGCAAGAAGGGCATCGAAACCGTTCTCGCCGACTTGCGCGAGCGCGGCGTCGTCTAGTCCGGGGAGCCGCGACGATGCGCGAGAAAATCAAGCTCGAATCCACCGCCGGGACCGGCCACTTCTACACCACCACCAAGAACAGGCGCGCCAAGCCCGAGAAGCTGGAGATGAAGAAGTTCGACCCCGTGGCGCGCAAGCACGTGATCTACAAGGAGGGGAAGATCAAGTGACCGCCTGAGGGCGGTCATCCCCGGGATAGCAGCGATCCAGATCCAGAAAAAAGCCCGCGAGAGCGGGCTTTTTTGCGTGCTCCGCGGCCTGAGCTACATCTTCAGCAGCCGCTTCGCATTGCCGTTCAGGATTTTCTCCCGGTCCTCGGCGCCAAGCGGCACGTTTTCCATCCATTTCGTTCCGGGCATGTTCTCGACGAACGGGTAGTCCACCGAGAACAGGATCCGGTCCACGCCCATCTCCATGATGCAGCACAGGAGCGCCGGCGTGCAGAAATTCCCGCTCGTTGTGATCCAGAAGTGCTCGCAGAAGGTGTCGCGGAACGCGCTCGGGCGCTCGGCCCCGCGCGACAGGGCCATGTTGATCCGCCAGAGCGAGAACGGCAGCGACTCCCCAAGGTGCCCGAGGATGATCTTGACGCGCGGATAGGCGTCGAACACTCCGGAGAGCACGAGCCGGATGCCTTGCGTCGCGGTCTCCACCGTGTATCCCCATGCCGCGCTGAGAAGCTGCGGGTACTCCTTGAGGTAATCCTTGTAGTAGGCCTCGACCACGGCGGCAACAGGCGTCGAAGGATGTATGTAGAGTGGAACATCGAGTGCCTGCGCGCGCTCGAAGATCGGCCAGAAGCGCTTGTCGTCGAAAAAGACCCCGTTGGTCGGCCCGTGCACCATCGCTCCCTTGAAGCCGAGCTTCGCGACCGTGCGCTCGAGCTCGTTGGCCGCCGCCCTGGGATCCGCCGTGGGCAGGCAGGCAAAGCCCGCAAAGCGATCGGGATGCGCGCGGCACGCTTCGTGCAGCCGGTCGTTTGCACGGCGTGCGAGCGGCACCGCAGTCGCCGCGTCGATCCGCTGGGTCGACGGCGCGCCGTGCGAGATGACCTGCACGTCGATGCCGGCCTCGTCCATCTCCTTCAGCCGCAGCGCGCCCAGGTCGTCCAGGCGCTGGCGCAGCGCGGGCGACCGTCCTTC
>JBGPYQ010000241.1:0-4711 GCA_041493345.1 Gammaproteobacteria bacterium
GGCAATGAGGGTCACCACCATCTTGATGTTATCCCCCGGCATCACCATCTCGGTGCCCTTGGGGAGCTCGCAGCTGCCGGTCACATCCGTGGTCCTGAAGTAGAACTGCGGCCGGTAGCCCGGGAAGAACGGCGTGTGCCGACCGCCCTCTTCCTTGGAGAGCACGTAGACCTCGCATTCAAACTTGGTGTGCGGGGTGATGCTGCCGGGTTTGGCCAGCACCTGGCCCCGTTCCACCTCTTCCCTCTTGGTGCCGCGCAAGAGCACCCCGATGTTGTCCCCGGCCTGGCCTTCGTCCAGCAGCTTCCTGAACATCTCCACGCCCGTGCACACGGTCTTCAGGGTGGGCTTCAGGCCCACAATCTCCAGCTCCTCGCCCACCTTCACAATGCCCCGCTCCACTCTTCCGGTCACCACCGTGCCGCGCCCGGAGATCGAGAACACGTCCTCCACCGGCATCAGAAACGGCCCGTCGATGGCGCGCTTGGGCATCGGGATGTAGCTGTCCAGAGCTTCGGCGAGCTTGTAGATCGACTTCACCCCCAGGTCGGAATCTTCCCCTTCGAGTGCTTTCAGGGCACTGCCGATGATGATCGGGGTCTTGTCCCCGGGAAACTCGTACTTGGAAAGCAACTCCCGCACCTCCACCTCCACCAGCTCCAGGAGCTCCTTGTCATCGACCGTGTCCGCCTTATTGAGGTACACCACGATGTAGGGCACCCCCACCTGGCGCGCCAGCAGGATGTGTTCGCGCGTCTGCGGCATCGGACCGTCGGCGGCCGAGACCACCAGAATCGCCCCGTCCATCTGCGCCGCCCCCGTGATCATGTTCTTGATGTAATCGGCATGCCCCGGGCAGTCCACGTGCGCGTAGTGGCGCTTCTCGGTCACGTACTCCACGTGCGCGGTGTTGATCGTGATGCCGCGCGCCTTTTCCTCCGGCGCCGCGTCAATCTGGTCGTAGTTCTTCGCCTCCCCGCCGTACTTCTTCGCCAGCACGTGCGTCATCGCCGCCGTCAGCGTCGTCTTGCCGTGATCCACGTGCCCGATCGTCCCCACGTTCACGTGCGGCTTGGTGCGCTCGAATTTGCCCTTTGACATGATGAGTTCCCCTGCTATCGCCTTGTTCCGATGGTGCCGTTGGTGCGGATTGAACGCACGACCTCTCCCTTACCAAGGGAGTGCTCTACCACTGAGCTACAACGGCAGCGTGCGTTTCGCCAAATCCACTTTCCAGGAATTCTGGAGCGGGTGAAGGGAATCGAACCCCCGTCGTAAGCTTGGAAGGCTTCTGCTCTACCATTGAGCTACACCCGCGCTCATTACCAAACTACGCGACCGAATCCTTCGTCAATCCGCCCGAGGCGACCGATGACCTGGTGGAGGAGGTTGGATTCGAACCAACGTAGGCGCAAGGCCAACAGATTTACAGTCTGCCCCCTTTAACCGCTCGGGCACCCCTCCGAACGAAACCGCTGATTATGTGCGATTTTTCCTGGACTGTCAACGAAAAATGGCCGCCATTCCGTCCATGCCGGGCACCGCATTTTTTGTAAAGACTTCACCTCCACTGCGGCATTGAAGTAGGCGCACGCTTGCGGAAATTCTCTCTGGTTCTCGTCCCCGGCCTGCCCTGCGAAGAGTTGATGGGGCGGCCGCAGGGCGCGGCGCTCCGCGACGGGCTCGGGTCCTGACCGGGGCCGAACGACCTCGCAGTCGGTGTGGTTAAAACAAGGCGGGTAAAATGCGCGCTCAACCCCGAGAAGACATGAACGCCCCAGCCCGGCTCCAGGAAATCACGCTCGACGACAAGTACACTTTGCAGTCCGGCCGGGTTTTCATGACCGGCACTCAGGCGCTGGTGCGCCTGCCTATGCTGCAGCGGGCCCGCGATCTCGCCGCCGGATTGAACACCGCGGGCTTTATTTCCGGCTATCGCGGCTCTCCGATAGGCGGCTTTGACTACGCGCTGTGGCGCGCGAAAGAGCACATCGAGAACAGCCACATCCGCTTCCAGCCCGGCGTGAACGAGGATCTCGCCGCCACTTCGATCTGGGGCACGCAGCAGGTCAATCTGTATCCGGACGCGAAATACGACGGCGTGTTCGCCATGTGGTACGGCAAGGGGCCGGGCGTGGACCGCTGCGGCGACGTGTTCAAGCACGCCAATTCCGCCGGAACCTCCAGGCATGGCGGCGTGCTCGTGCTCGCCGGCGACGACCACGCGGCGAAATCCTCCACGCTCGCGCACCAGAGCGAGCACATCTTCAAGGCCTGCTGCATCCCGGTGCTCAACGCGTCGAGCGTCCAGGAATATCTCGACCTCGGCCTGCACGGCTTCGCCATGTCGCGATTCTCGGGCTGCTGGATCGCGTTCAAGTGCGTCACCGACGTGATCGAATCCGGTGCGGTGATCGAGATCGATCCGGAGCGCGTTCAGATTGCGATCCCTTCGGACTTTGCCATGCCGCCGGGCGGACTCAACATCCGCTGGCCCGACGGCTTCCTCGAGCAGGAGGCGCGGCTGCTCGATTACAAGGTGTACGCCGCGCTCGCCTACTGCCGCGCGAACAAGCTCGACCGCATCGTCTGGGACTCGCCGAACGCTCGTTTCGGCATTGTCACCACGGGAAAGTCCTTCGGCGATACGTTGCAGGCGCTCGCCGATCTCGGCATTGACGAGAGCGTCGCGCGTGACGCCGGCATCCGCCTCTACAAGGTCGCCATGTCTTGGCCGCTCGAGCCGCAGGGCGCGCGCAGGTTTGCCGAAGCGCTCGAGGAAATTCTCGTAGTAGAGGAAAAACGCCAGGTCATCGAGTATCAGATCAAGGAGGAGCTGTATAACTGGCGTGAAGGCATGCGCCCGCCGCGCGTGGTCGGCAAATTCGACGACAACGGCGAATGGTCGATCGCCGAAGGGCAGCCCGCGGGCAACTGGCTGTTGCCGGCGCACTACGAGCTCTCCCCGACGCTCATCGCCAAGGCGCTGGCGAATCGCTTCGCAAAGCTCGGCCTCGACCAGAGAATGGGCGACCGCTACCGTGAGCGGCTCGCCTATCTCGAATTCAAGGAAAAGGCGCTCGCCAAGCCGCGCGTAGTGGCAAACCGCCTGCCCTACTTCTGTTCCGGCTGCCCGCACAACACTTCGACCCAAGTCCCGGAAGGCAGCCGCGCCATGGCCGGGATCGGCTGCCATTTCATGGCGCTGTGGATGGACCGCAACACCACCACTTTCACCCACATGGGCGGCGAAGGCGCGCCCTGGATCGGGCAGGCGCACTTCACCGAATGCCCGCACGTGTTCGCCAACATCGGCGACGGCACCTATTTTCACTCGGGGCTGCTCGCGATCCGCGCCGCGGTCGCCGCCGGGGTCAGCATGACCTACAAAATCCTCTACAACGACGCGGTGGCGATGACCGGCGGCCAGCACGTCGACGGGCCGCTCGACCCGGCGAGGGTCTCGCGCCAGATCGCCGCCGAAGGCGTGAATCCGATCGTCGCGGTGGTCGACGAGAAAGAGCCGCTTCCCGCGGATCTCGATTGGGCGCCGGGCGTGACGATCCGGCCGCGCGAGGAGCTCGACGCCGTGCAGCGCGAGCTGCGCGAGAAGAAAGGCGTCTCGGCGATCATCTACGTGCAGACCTGCGCCACCGAGAAGCGCCGCCGCAGGAAGCGCGATGAATTCCCCGATCCTCCCAAGCGCGTGGTGATCAACGAGCTTGTATGCGAAGGTTGCGGCGACTGCAGCGTCAAGTCGAACTGCCTTTCGGTGGAGCCGCTCGAAACCGAATTCGGGCGCAAGCGCGCGATCAATCAGTCCGCCTGCAACAAGGACTTCTCCTGCCTGAAGGGTTTCTGCCCGAGCTTTGTCACGGTCGAAGGCGGGAGCTTGAAGAAAGGCAAGGCAAGCTTCGAAGGCGAATCTGACCCGTTCGACGAGCTCAGGGCAGGCTTTCCGGTTCTGTCCGATCCGCAAACGCCGGCGCTGGATCAACCGTTCCAGGTGCTGGTGACCGGCATCGGCGGCATGGGCGTCATCACCATCGGCCAGATTCTCGCGATGGCGGCGCACCTCGAAGGCAAAGGCGCTACCGTGCTCGACATGTCGGGCCTGGCGCAAAAGTTCGGGCCGGTAATGTCGCACGTGAAGATCGCGGAAACACCCGGGGAGTTGCATTCGGTGCGAGTCGGCACCGGCGCCGCCGACCTCGTGCTCGGCTGCGACCTTGTCGTCGCCTCAGGCACCGAAGCGCTCTCGAAGATGAACGACAAAACTACCAAGGTCGTGGTCAACGCCACGGTCTCGCCGACCGCCGAATTCGTGAAAAACCCCTACTGGCAGCTTCCGGGAACCGACCTTCAGGGAGATATCGTCGAGGCGGCGGGCGCGAAGAACGTCGATTTCATTCCGGCAGGGAAGCTCGCCACTGCGCTGCTGGGCGACGCCATCGCGACCAATATGTTCATGCTCGGCTACGCGTTCCAGAAAAGCTGGGTGCCGCTTGGGGAAGCGTCGCTGCTGCGCGCGATCGAGCTGAACGGTGTCGCCGTCGAATTCAACCGGAAGGCGTTCGCCTGGGGGCGGCGCGCGGCGGCGGACCTCGCGCAAGTCGAGCGGCTCGCCCTGCCCGCAGAAGTGATTCCCATCTCGCAGGCGTTCTCGCGCAATCTCGATGAGCTGATCGCGCGCCGGGTCGAGTTCCTCACC
>JBGPYQ010000224.1:0-5480 GCA_041493345.1 Gammaproteobacteria bacterium
GCACGGCAAGCCTTCCCTTGGCGTCGAGACTCAACTCTGTCGCCCCTTGAAACAACGGTCCCCCTCATGATGGCGGAACAAGCACGTTACAACGCCACAGTTCCCCACTAAATTCTACTTCTCACCACTTTAGAGGAAACCCAGGGGGCGGTCAAGGCTAAAATAGAGAAAATTTTAGCTGCAACAGGGACTTAAGAGAGCTTTCCGAGAATATTCCTTATGTAAAATTAGTGTAAAAAAATGAAGGTCTTATAGAGTAAATAGAATGTAACACATTAAGAAATAAAGGAGTTCCGGAAAAAAAGCAAAACGACCGGCCGCACCCGAATTCCAGGCGCGGGGGTGGCAGTTCAGTGCAGGTGTTTCTTGCCGGGAACGCTGGTAGCGCGGGGCTGGGGGCGGTCCTGCGGACCCTCGGCGCCGCGGCGTGTGAAAAGCTGGTTGACGAGCGCCGTGACCTCGCCGATCTCGGCGTCGCCGAAATGGCGCGCAAGCAGCGCGGAGACGTCGTCCAGCATGCGCCGGCGCTGCATGTCGCGGATTGATTCCGGAGTCGGACCGACGAATACCCAGCTGTGCTCGTCCTGGCCGTCCTCCTGGTAATAGCTGACCTCGACCGCGGCCGCCTCCTCCGAGTACGGCGACAGCGACTCGAACGCCCCTTCTAGGGAATTCTGGAAATTGCGCCCGACAAATCCGGTCCAGCAGATGTCGAGAGCGCGGCGGCGGCGGTCGAACACGACGCCGGGCTCGTCCTGGTGGGCGCTGCGCGCGTCGGCGAGGCCGTCCACGTCGACGTAGTCGAACCACAGGCGCAGCGCCTGCTCGACCTCGGTCTGGCTCACCCCGTTCTTCAGGGGCACCGTGCCGTGAACATGAACTTCGGTATGCATGCCGTCACTCCTTTGTTTCCCGATGCTATGCCGCTCGCGCCGGGACTTCAAGCCCGGCGCAGCGGGCCGCGCAGGGCGCATAGTCTGGCACAGTTGTTCGACGCGCGAACGTCGGCGATAATCGGGGCCGGCACCGCGATGACAGCCGCAAGCAGCGCCTGTTCCGCCGTTCATCCCGGCGCCACCCAACGCGGTTGACGGGCGGCCCGGCCTGCATTCGCGAGCAGCGCCGACCGGCGCGATCACCGCCCCCCGGGGGCATTGGAGCCGACATGACCGCACCCACCGACACCGTCAATCTTGCGGTGTTCTGCGACTTCGAGAACATCGCACTGGGAGTGCGCGATGCGAAGTACGCCAAATTCGACCTCTCCAAGGTGCTCGAGCGCCTGCTCCTCAAGGGCAGCATCGTCGTGAAGAAAGCCTACTGCGACTGGGAACGTTACAAGGAATTCAAGTCCGACATGCACCAGGCCTCTTTCGAGCTGATCGAGATTCCGCACCTGCGCATGTCCGGAAAGAACTCCGCCGACATCCGCATGGTCGTGGACGCACTCGACCTGTGCTACACCAAGTCCCACGTGGACACCTTTGTCATCATCAGCGGCGACTCGGATTTCTCGCCGCTCGTCTCGAAGCTGCGCGAGAACAACAAGACCGTCATCGGCGTGGGCGTGAAGAACTCCTCTTCGGACCTGCTGATCGCGAACTGCGACGAGTTCATCTTCTACGACGACCTGGTGCGCGAGAAGCCCGCCCGCAGGCCACCGAGAAAAAAACCGCAGAGCAGGCCCGCCGCCGGAGGCGAAGCCGTCCCGAAGGAAGCCGACGACAAGACCGAGAAGGCGCTCGAGATGGTGATGGAGACGGTGGAAGCGCTGATCGCCGAGCGCGGAGCCGAAGAAAAGATCTGGGGCTCGATGGTGAAGCAGGCGCTCAAGCGCCGCAGTCCGGGCTTCAACGAGTCGTTCTACGGCTTCTCGTCGTTCTCGAAGCTCCTCGACGAAGCCGAATCGCGCCACATGCTGCAGCTCGAACGCGACGAGAAATCCGGCGGCTACATCGTCAGGAGCGCCCTGCCGCACGAATAGCCTGGAACGTTCTGACGCTTTTGAGCTGCGGGCTGCCATTGCCGGTTGCAGCGATGAACCGCCCGATTGCGGCGGGTGGTAATCGACGCGGAAGGAACAGGCGGCGCAACGCGCGCGGATTGCGGTGCCGCTATTTTTCGCGAAGCGATGCGGCTTGCGCATCGTCGAGCAGCGCGCGGCCGCGGTTCAGGCGGTCGAGGATGGGCGTGGTCGCGACCGTGGTGACGATGGCCATCAGCACGAGCATGGCGAACAAGGTCGGCGACAGCACCTTGAGATCGAGCCCGATGTTGAGCACGATCAACTCCATGAGGCCGCGCGTATTCATCAGGATGCCGAGCGCCGCGCTCTCGCGCCAGGGAAAGCCCGTGACGCGCGCCGCGATGAAACTGCCGCCGAACTTGCCAAGCGACGCCACTACGATAATGAGCCCGCACAACAGCCACTGCTCGAATCCGCTGACGAGCCCGATCTGCGTGCGCATGCCGGTGAATGCGAAGTACGCAGGCAGAAAAAACACCACCACGAAGTCGTGCAGGCGGTGCGTGAGGTTGCGCGCGAGCCGGCTGTCGTGCGGGATCACCGCGCCGAGGAGGAAGGCGCCGAACAGCGCGTGGATCCCGATCCATTCGGTGGTGAATGCCGAAAGCAGCAGCGCAACGAAGACCAGGCCCATGGTGCCCTGACTCACCTCGTCCTTGCGCTCTTCGCGCCGCGCGATCATCACCGCCAGGCGGCGCACGACGATGAGCATGAGCGCCACAAACGCGAGGCTCAGGAGCACGGTCTGGACGGCATCCTCGATCCTCGCCTTGGCCACGCTGATCACGAACGCCAGCAGGCACCACGCGGTGACGTCCCCCGCCGCCGCGCAGGTAAGCGCAATCGCGCCGAGCCTGCTTTGGTGCATGCCGCGGTCGGTCAAGATCCGCGCGAGCACCGGGAAGGCCGTCACCGACATCGAGACGCCCATGAAGAGAATGAACACCGTGAACGGCACGTCGCGGGTTGCGAGGATGGGATAGAGCAGGAGCGACAGCGCTGCGCCGAGCAGGAACGGCACGATGATGCTCGCGTGCGAAATCGCGAGTATCGCGTTGGGGTTGCGGCGCAGGTAAGCCGGGTTCAGCTCGAGGCCGACCAGGAACATGTAGAGGACGATGCCGACCTGCGCGATCACGCCTAAAAAGGGCGCGACGCTCGCGGGCAGCACAGTGGCGAAGGCCGCCGGCCACACCTGCCCGAGCAGCGAGGGGCCGAGCAGGATGCCCGCGATCACCTCGCCGATGACCGGCGGCTGGCCCAGACGCCGGAACACGAAGCCCACCGCGCGCGCCGCCGCGATCACCACCGCCAGCGCGAGCAGCACGTGAAGGAATACGTTGAGCTGCGGGCCGCCGGAGGCTTGCACCAGGAGAACTTGGTTGGCCGCAGGAGCGGGCGCGATGAGCCCCGCGCCCAGGGATCGGATCCACATGAAAATCGCGACGGCCGCGATCACGAGCAGGCCGAAGCCGACGGTCGCGCGCACGGTTCGCGGGCGGTGGGCTTCGGATAGGGCGGTTTGCATCAGCTTCTCCCGGCGGCTGAACATGCCGGTACCAGGACCGGTATCAGCACGATTGGGATGTTTTCAATGCCGTCCAACGTTTGACATGAGGGGCAGACCACAGCTTGCTGTGGGCTGTCCCCTCGATGGAAGGGTTGGGCGTCATATCAGTTCTCGGCCTGCCAGACGTTCAAGAATTCGCAGCGGCGCCTGAGACGGGTCCAGCATGCAGGTAACGGGTAAGTAAAAGGTTTGCTCTAACGCGTACTGCCCTGTCATGGCTGCGTGTGATACCTGGTCGGTAAATGCGATCCAAGTGCTGCCGGCGTGGAGCTCGTAAACAATTTGATCCACTTCCGCCTGGTAATCCAAGTCCGCCTTCATTCGGTCGTGTATTTGCAGCATGAAATGATCATAGGCGCTGCGTCGACCCTTTGTAATCCCGAGCAACCTGAGCAGCTGGCTGACGCCCCAAACGGGGCCGCGCAGTGAAGGTAGGTAGCGGCGAGCGACGCTTTCGAATGATTCACCGAGCCTCCAGGTGCGATTCTGTCCATGCGGATTTACATTGCTGAAGACACGCAGGATTCTCTTGCCCTGCATGGGCGACGACGGAAAACTATCGACGTGCAATCGCGAATCGTCTTTTCGCCACGAGGTCGATCGCTCAGCGATCTCCACGGGCCGAAAACTGGTGCGCGCCTGCAGCAAGCCCGCCTTGTAGCGCGGCAACAAATTGCGCAGCAAGACTCTGCTGGATGTGGCGAAGCGCTGCATCATGCTCCGCAATAGTCTCAGCTCCGCTTCACCAGCGCTGCTCCCCCGCAGCGTGCCGCTGGAAAAATCCAGACTGACATTCTTGCTTTTCCCAGCGATTGTCGGGGACAGGAGGCGACCCTCAACCTCTTCTATCGAGAAACGGAGCTGCGGGAAGTACAAGACGCTTCCTTGTTCGAGCGCACAAAGTGCGTGCTCCCGGTCTGCTGTTGAGCACTGATGATCCCAGTTCGCGATTGGAAGACTGATTACTTTGGTCATGTTGTTTGTTTCAGGTCTGACGCCCAACGTTGCGTTAAGGGGCGCGCCGCTTTTGGCGCGTCCCAGCGAACGAAGTGAGCGAGCTTTAACGCATTGTTAGGGCCAGCGCGATGGGTGGTGGGGCAAGGTGGCTATTTAGCAAGCACCCTCAGCACGTAAAGTGACCATTCGAAGCAACTAAGATTTAGTTTCCATTTTATCCTTCAGGGCCTTGTTCATTTTTTCAAGCATTGGCACCACAAACTGATTCATCTTGTTCCAAAATAAAGGCACCATCAAACCGCTAAATTCTTCTTTATTGATGAGCTCTGTTCCACCATGTTTTTCTTTCAGCTCAAACACTCGATCATTGGTAAAAATTAAACCGCTTATCATCGTTGCTCTCCAACGGAAGCTTTTCGGTGGATTTACTTCTAGTACGGTTGGTTGATATTTCATTGCGTCTTTGGTGTCTGGTCCACGCATGGTGATATTCAACTTGGAACGCACTGAAGCGTTTCCGCTGGCCTGATTGACCATCGGATTCCAGTCCTTCCAATGATCAAAATCGGTAAGCACCTGCCAAACTTGGTCTATGGGTGCTGAAATTTGAATTTCTGCTCGTAATTCTCTCATGCGATCCTCCGTAGAAGTTCGTGCTTAATCCTATGCTGATGGGTTCGCCCGTAACTAGATGTAGACACCCTAAATGGTGTTGTTTTTTCCGTCAAAAGGCTGTATAAATATACAGCATTCACGTTTCGATGCCCAGGAATCAACGAGTTAAGGAAAAATAGCACACCCCAAATAAAAACAGCAAACACACCTTTGTAACGAGGCGAACCTTGAACAAGCCCCGGCCGCGTCTTCCCGACCCGGTTCGCGACGGCCTGCGCCACATTCATGGCAGCGCCCGCGCCGGAACTGCCC
>JBGPYQ010000184.1:0-7031 GCA_041493345.1 Gammaproteobacteria bacterium
ACGCCGACCCGAAGGAAATCATCTGGACCTCGGGCGCGACCGAGGGCAACAATCTCGCCATCAAGGGCGCGGCGAATTTCTACAAAGGCAAGGGCAAGCACATTATCACCGTGAAAACCGAGCACAAGTCGGTGCTCGACACGGTGCGCGAGCTCGAGCGCCAGGGCTTCGAGGCGACTTATCTCGATCCGGAGCCGGACGGCCTGCTCGATCTCGAGAAGTTCAAGGCCGCGATCCGCCCGGACACGATCCTGGTTTCGGTGATGATGGTCAACAACGAGATCGGCGTGATCCAGCCGATCGCCGAGATCGGCGAAATCTGCCGCGCCAAAGGCATCATCTTCCACTGCGACGCGGTGCAGGCCGCGGGCAAGATCGAGATCGACTTGCAGAAGCTGAAGGTGGACCTCATGACCGTGACTGCGCACAAGGTCTACGGTCCGAAAGGCATAGGCGCGCTCTACGTGCGCCGCAAGCCGCGCGTACGCATCGAAGCGCAGATCCACGGCGGCGGTCATGAGCGCGGCCTGCGCTCCGGGACGCTCGCCACGCACCAGATAGTAGGCATCGGCGAAGCCTTCCGCCTCGCAAAACTCGAAATGGCGACGGAAAACGAGCGCATCCGCTCTTTGCGCGACAAGCTCTGGCGCGGTTTCAAGGACCTCGAGGAGGTCTACGTCAACGGCGACCTGGAAAAGCGCACGCCGCACAACCTCAACGTCAGTTTCAACTTCGTCGAGGGCGAATCGCTGGTCATGGCGATCAAGGAAGTTGCGGTGTCCTCGGGTTCGGCCTGCACCTCGGCGAGCCTGGAGCCCTCGTATGTGCTGCGCGCGCTCGGCCGGTCGGACGAACTCGCGCACAGCTCGATCCGCTTCACCCTCGGGCGCTTCACCACCGAGGAGGAAATCGATTACACGGTGGACCTTATCCGGCGCAAGATCGCCAAGCTGCGCGAGCTCTCGCCGCTGTGGGAAATGTATAAAGAAGGTGTGGACTTGAATACCGTGCAGTGGGCGGCACATTGACATTGAAGGAGTAGAACATGGCATACAGCGACAAGGTCATTGACCATTACGAGAACCCGCGCAACGTCGGTTCCTTCGACAAGGGCGACGAGCAGGTCGGCACCGGCATGGTCGGCGCCCCCGCCTGCGGCGATGTGATGAAGCTGCAGATCCGGGTCAACAAGCAGGGCGTGATCGAAGACGCCCGCTTCAAGACCTACGGCTGCGGCTCGGCGATCGCGTCCTCTTCGCTCGTCACCGAATGGGTGAAGGGCAAGACCCTAGCCCAGGCGGAGACGATCCGCAACACCCAGATCGCCGAGGAACTGTCGCTGCCGCCGGTCAAGATCCACTGCTCGATCCTCGCCGAGGATGCGATCAAGGCGGCGGTCGTCGACTACCGCAAGAAGCACGGGCTGGAGCAGGCCGTCGAATTTTCCACGACAGAGGCGGCGAAGGCCGCCTGAACCAGGCATAGAAATGCCGATCACACTGACCGAACGCGCCGCAGGCCACGTCTCGAGCTCCCTTTCCAAGCGCGGGAAGGGCGTGGGCCTGCGCTTGGGCGTGCGCACCTCGGGCTGCTCCGGGCTTGCCTACCGGATCGAGTACGCCGACGCGGTCAATCCGGAAGATCAAACGTTCGAGAGCCACGGCGTGAAGGTCGTGGTCGATCCGAAGAGCCTGGAGTTTCTCAACGGCACCGAACTCGACTTCGCGCGCGAGGGCCTGAACGAAGGCTTCAAGTTCAACAATCCGAACGTGAAGGACGAGTGCGGCTGCGGCGAATCCTTTAACGTTTGATCGCACGCCGCGCGGGCGTGGCGTGACGGAGCAGGGGGCGCAAGCCCTTTTTTTTTGCGGAAGACATGACGCACAATCCCAACCAAACCCACTTCGAGCTCTTCGGCCTGCCGGCGCGATTCAAAGTCGATGTCGCGAAGCTCGAAACCCGTTATCACGAGCTGCAGCGCGAAGTGCATCCGGACCGCTTCGCCGCCGCCCCGCAGGCCGAGCAGCGCCTCTCGATACAACTCGCGACGCAGGTCAATGAAGCCTATCAGGCCCTGAAATCGCCGGTCGCGCGCGCGCACTACCTGCTGCAGCTGCACGGCGTGGACCCTCAGTTCGAGACCAATACCGCCATGCCGCCTGATTTCCTCGACGAGCAGCTCGAGCTGCGCGAGTCGCTCGAAGCGGCCGCGCAGGCCGGCGACTCGGCGCGACTCGAGGTGCTGTCGGTGCGCCTGCGCGGCGAGCGCGATGCGCTGCTCGCCAGAGTCGAAGGGCAGCTGGATGAGCGCAGCGACTGGACGCAGGCCGCGGGGACGCTGAGGCAGCTCATGTTCCTGGAAAAATTCCGCGAAGAGATCGGCGCCGCCGAGGAGCGGCTGGAGAGTTGATGGCGCTGCTGCAGATTTCCGAGCCTGAGGACTCCGCGCCGGCGCGCCGGCACCGGTCCGCGGTCGGCATCGACCTCGGCACCACCAACTCGCTGGTCGCCACGGTGCGCAACGGCATCGCCGTGGTGCTGAACGACGGCGACGGCCACGCGCTGCTGCCCTCGATCGTGCGCTATCTGCCGGACGGGCGCGTCGAGACCGGCTACCAAGCCGAGGCGGTGCAGGCGCGCGATCCGAAGAACACCATCGTTTCGGTGAAGCGCTTCATGGGCCGCGGCCTCAAGGACGTGACCAACTTCGAGAACAGCCCCTACGATTTCCTCGACACTCCCGGCATGGTCCGGATACGCACCGTGGCCGGCGTGAAAAGCCCCGTCGAGATATCGGCCGAGATTCTCGATGTGCTGCGCGCGCGCGCCGAGCAAGCCCTGATCGGGGATGCCGACGGCGATCTGGCGGGCGCCGTAATCACCGTCCCCGCGTATTTCGACGACGCTCAGCGCCAGGCGACCAAGGACGCGGGAAAACTCGCGGGCCTGAACGTGCTGCGGCTGCTCAACGAGCCCACCGCGGCGGCGATCGCCTACGGCCTCGAGAACGACTCCGAGGGCATCTACGCGGTCTACGATCTCGGCGGCGGCACCTTCGACATCTCTATCCTGAAGCTCTCCAGGGGCGTGTTCGAAGTGATGGCGACCAACGGCGACGCCGCGCTCGGCGGCGACGATTTCGACCACCGGCTGTTCTGCTGGATGGTGGAGCAGGCGAAGCTCGCGCCGCTATCGGCCGAGGACACGCGCCTACTGCTCATGAAGTCGCGTGCCGCGAAGGAATTCATCACCACTCATGCCGAGGCGCACATTTCCGCGACGCTGGGAAGCGGCGAGACGGTGGACGTGACGGTGACGCAGAAGCAGTTCTGGGACATGACGCGGCACCTGGTGGCCAAGACCCTGGGCCCGGCGAAAAAGGCACTGCGCGATGCCGCGCTCGACGTATCCGGAATCAAAGGCGTGGTCATGGTCGGCGGCGCGACGCGCATGCCGCACGTGCAGCAGGCCGTGGCGGAGCTCTTCCGCCAGGCCCCGCTCACCAATCTCGATCCGGACAAGGTCGTCGCGCTGGGCGCCGCGATCCAGGCCGATGTGCTGGCCGGCAACAAGACCTCGGGCGATGACTGGCTTTTGCTCGACGTCATCCCGCTTTCGCTCGGCATCGAAACCATGGGCGGACTCGCGGAAAAAGTCATCCCGCGCAACTCCACGATCCCGGTGGCGCGGGCGCAGGAGTTCACCACCTTCAAGGACGGCCAGAGCGCGATGAGCCTGCACGTGGTGCAGGGCGAGCGCGAACTGGTGTCCGACTGCCGCTCCCTCGCAAGGTTCGAATTGCGCGGCATCCCGCCGATGGTCGCGGGCGCCGCCCGCATCCGCGTCACCTTCCAGGTGGACGCCGACGGCCTGCTCTCGGTCTCGGCGCGCGAATCCACTTCCGGCGTCGAGACCTCGGTCGCGGTCAAGCCCTCCTACGGCCTCACCGACGAGCAGATCACTCACATGCTCAGGGACTCGTTCGATCACGCGCGGGAGGACGTGCACCTGCGCGCGCTCAGAGAGCAGCAGGTCGAGGGCGGGCGCATGCTCGAGGCGACCGAAAGCGCGCTGCGCGAGGATGCCGATCTGCTATCGGCCGGGGAGCTGGCGGCGATCCGCGCCGAAGCGGAGGCCTTGCGCAAGACGCTCTCCTGCACCGACCATCGCGCCATCAGATCGGCCATCGAGCGTCTCAACCGCGCGACCGAGACTTTCGCAGGCCGCCGCATGGACCGCTCCGTCAAGGGCGCGCTCACCGGCAGGCACATCGAGAATATTCGCACATGAAAAAGCGGGACGCAGATCGAACGGAGATCACAGAGCACGAAAGCGTTTTCTCGGTGTTCTCCGTGTTGATGCTTTTTCGTTGAGCAGGTACAGATGCCGCAACTCATTGTCCTGCCTCATGAGGAGTTGTGCCCTGAGGGCACGGTCATCGATGCGAAGCCGGGCATGTCGATCTGCGACAACCTGCTTCATAACGGCGTCGAGATCGAGCACGCCTGCGAGAAGTCCTGCGCCTGCACCACCTGCCACGTAGTCGTCCGGGAGGGCTTCGAATCACTCGATCCCTCGGAGGAAAACGAGGACGACCTGCTCGACAAGGCCTGGGGACTGGAGCCGAACTCGAGGCTTTCCTGCCAGGCGCTCGTCAAGGACAGCGATCTCACCATCGAGATCCCGAAATACACCATCAACATGGTCAAGGAAATCAAGACATGAAGTGGACCGACACCTTCGAAATCGCCATCGCGCTCTCGGAGAAGCATCCGGATGTAGACCCGTTGTCGGTGCGCTTCACCGACCTGTTCAAGTGGGTGAGCGAGTTGGAGGGCTTTGACGACGACCCGAAGCACTGCGGCGAGAAGATTCTCGAGGCGATCCAGATGGCGTGGATCGACGAAGTCAAGTAAGCGTGTCGGAGCGCGGAGCAGGGGCCCCATCCAGGGATGGGGATGCGACCGCGGAGGCGCGCTGCCCGCGACGGCTCGATGCGTAGTGCCACCGAGACGGTTCGGAAGCGGGAGCTAATGGCGAGGCTGCCTCGTCCTCGTCTCAGCGTTCGCCTGGTTTGATCGCGGCCGGGTCGCCCGGCGGCAGCACGTCACGGAATTCTGGAAACTGCTTCCACTTCGGCACCGGCGGCGTGTGGCCCTCGCAGGGAGCGTAGGGCGACTGTTCGACCATCTTCATCTTGTGGACGTAGCGGGGGCAGTTTGGGAAGATGGCCTCGGCGTGGACGCGCACGATCAGCTGCGCGCCGGTGAACTCGGAGAGCAGCGCGTCATCCTCATGCATGCTCGCGCGCCCGTTTACGCGCAGGCGCTTGGGGCTCTCGAAGTCGATGAAGAGCATCCCGACCCGCGGGTTGACGAGGAGGTTTCCTAGGCTCTTGAACATGCCGTTGCCGTCATAGCTCGGGAACGCGAGCGTCTGCGGGTCCACGACCCGGATGAAACCCGGAACGCCGCCCTTGTAAGAGCACTCGGGCCGGCCCTCGGCGTCGGCCGTGGCGAGAAAAAAAAGCGGACGGCTCTCGACAAACGCGCGATCCTCATCGGTGAACGCGTTTCGCGTCAGCACCTCGACCAGCCGGTCGGCGAGCTTGCGCGTGGCGAACCGGTCCTGCATCTGCCGCGAGCCTTCGTGATACATCGGGATATCTTCCATGCCAATCTCCACTGCGGTACTGCGGATCAGGTCTGCTCTATTCGGCCTGCGTCGTCATCGACGCCGTCTGGGCTCACGCAGCGCCGGGTTGAGCTTGTCGATATCGGCTTGAACCTGCTCGCGACTGCGTTCGTAGATTAATTCCCGCCCCCTCACGCTGCCCGCGTAGGACAGGCCCATTCGAGTCGGAGTCAGCTCGCACTTGACGTTGTGGATGCCTTCGCCGAGCACGATCTCTATCCGGTCGGCCCGCTTGCTGTAGACCACGACGTCCAGGGTCTGCCCGGTTTCCGTTACGCGTACCTTGATCTTCTCCGGGTCCATGGTCTTCCTTCCTCTCTGAATACCGGCTACGCCTTCGATTCGTCCAGCAGCTTTTCGAAGCGCCGGTCGGGGCACAGCCAGATCGCGGCCACCAGCACGTACAGGCCGCCCGAGATCCAGGGCTGAACGAAGGCAAGTGGAATCGCGGCGACGTAAATCACGACCGAGATCTTTCCCTTGAAGTCCTTCCCCAGCGCCCTGGCGAACGGCGAATCCTTGCCGTGCGAAGCGAGAATCACGAGCGTTAGGACGGTGTACGCGCACGCCGCGCCGAGCAGCACGATCCCATAGGCCGCGACCGTTACCGCCGCAAAGTGATTTTCATCCATCCATCCCGTGACGAACGGCACCAGCGACAGCCAGAACAGCAGATGCAGATTCGCCCACAGCGTCGCGCCATTCACGTGATGGACCGCATGGAACATGTGATGGTGGTTGTTCCAGTAAATGCCGACGAACACGAAGCTCAGCACATAACTCAGGAATACCGGGATGAGCGGCATGAGCGCTCTCGGGTCGGCATCGTGCGGAACCTTCAGCTCCAGCACCATGATCGTGATGATGACCGCGATCACGCCGTCGCTGAACGCTTCCAGGCGTACCTTGGTCATGCGTTGCGCCTCCTGACTTGAAATTTTACCAGGCGCTGAAACGCCTTGCCGAGGCGGCGTGCTGCCTGTTGACGCGGATCATTGGAGCGGGCGGTCAGGCGCGCGCTTAGCCGCCGCCCTCTTCGGATCGCGCACCAGTGCCATCAGTCCGACCGTGACCGCGACGATTATGGCGGCAAGCACGTCGAAGGTCGCCGCATAACCCAATCCGCCGATCAGGAATCCCGCGATCATGGGGCCCGCTGCTTCGCCGATGTCCCAGATGGTTCCGAACACGCCCATGGCGGCGCCGAGGCGCCATGCCGAGGCGAGATCGGCGATAAGCGCATGGGTGACCGGCGTGACCGCGCCGACGCCGAGACCGAGCAGCGGCGCCACAAGAACGAAAGCTGTCAGGCTTTCGCTCCGGAAGATCAGCGGAAG
>JBGPYQ010000004.1:0-41475 GCA_041493345.1 Gammaproteobacteria bacterium
CGAGTTCGAGCTCGCGTTCCAAGAACGCAGGCGTGAACTCGAGATCTCTGTTCAGCGCGAGGCCGAACGCAAGGCGGCCGCCCATTTCGCCAGTCAATTGGAATCGCTGCGTGTGCTGGCCGCTGACTCGCGCAAGGCAGAAGAGGAAGCCAGACGCGCGCTGCTCAAAGCACGCGAAGAAACTCGGCTCAAGGCACTCGAAGAATTCGCTGCCGAAAAACGCGCGCTCGCAGACGAGCTCGCCGAAAAGACGACCAAGCTTCGCGACTTCCAAGTGCAGGAACTCGCCCTGCGCACAAGGACGCGTCAGCTGGAAGAACGCGAAGCGACTATGCAACTGGAGTTCCAGCGCACATTGGATAGCGAGCGTCGCCAGATAGGCGACCAAGTTGCCCAACGAGAGGCTGAGCGCTTCGCGCTCATTGAAGCCGAGTACAAGAAGAAGATCGAGGACGCTCAGCAGGCCAACGAAGCGCTCCGGCGCAAACTCGAGCAGGGCTCCCAGCAACTCCAGGGCGAAGTGCTCGAACTGGAAGTAGAACACCAGCTCGCGGTCGCCTTCAGTCACGATCTCATCGAGGAAGTGAAGAAGGGGCAGCGTGGCGCCGATGTCATACAGGTAGTTCGTCTACCGACAGCACAGCCGTGCGGCCGAATCATTTGGGAAGCGAAGCGCGCTGAGAACTGGTCTGATAAGTGGCTTGCCAAACTCAAGGAGGATCAGCGCGAGGCCAAGGCCGACATCGCCGTGCTCGTCACGACAGCCTTGCCCACGGGCATGACCGAGCCGTTCGGCATGATCGGCGACGTGTGGATCGTTTCGCCCCATCTTATGCGCCCGCTCGCGCAGACGTTGCGTGCCGCATTGATCGAAATCCACAAGCTCCGGCTGGCGAATACGCATCGCACCGAAAAGGCCGAACAGCTCTTTACCTACATATCCAGTCCCGGATTCGCACAGCAAATTCGATCGATGCTCGATTCGGTCACTTGTATGACAACCGACTTGGCCGCAGAGAAGCGCGCCCTGCAGCGGATCTGGAGCAAGCGTGAAACGCAGATCGATTCAGTCTCTTCCACCATTTCTTCCATCGTCGGACAGATCAACGCAATCGCGCATGCTGAAACCTCTGCGTTGGAAAACATCGAAGCTCTCACCCTGCCCGGCGCTTCGACAGCGGCCGGGGCTCCCGAGGAAACACCTAGCGAAATGCCCAATACAGAAACGGCAGGCTGACATCCATCCGATAGTCGATATCGGAATGGTCGTCGTCGAATTCCTCGTAGCGGTTCTGTATGCGGGTCCCGGCGAGGCGCCGCAAGAGGAGGTGCGAGGCGAAGTGGATGTAGTACTGATCGCGCCAGCTGCAGCCGACGTACATGCCGCGCAGTGAGTTGGGCTTGGTAGAATCCCGCCACTCAACCCACCGAGCTCCCATGGACCGCTCTCCCCACCACCTAGCCCGCAACGTAACCCGCCTGTCCCACCTAGATTTGCCGGGCGCGGGACAGGTCACCGTGGCGGGGGATTACGCCTACGTCGGCCACATCTCGAACAAGAAACAACTGGGCACTTCGATCCTCGACGTGCGCGATCCGAAGAATCCGCGAGTGGTCTCGCAGATTTCCCTCGAAGACCCGGATTCGCACAGCCACAAGGCGCGGGTCGCGGGCGACGTCATGATCGTGAACAGCGAACGCAACATGACGCCCATCGGGCGCCGCGCCGAGGAGCTTCCGCGGCTGCGCGCGCGATTGCGGGAATCGCTGAAGCGTGAACCCAGCCACGCGGAGCTCGCGGAAAAACTCGGGATCAAGGAATCCGACATTCCCATGGTCGAGGCGGCCGAGCGCAATCCCTACGCGCAAGGCGGATTCCGCATCTACGACGTTGCGGATCGGACGAAACCGAAGCTCCTCGCCTTTCAGAAAACCGGCGGCATCGGCGTGCACCGCTTCGACATGGACGAGAACTACGCCTATATCTCGACCGAGATGGCGGGTTACGTCGGCAACATCCTCGTGATCTACGACATTCGCAATCCGGCGAAACCGGAAGAGGTCTCGCGCTGGTGGATGCCGGGACAGCATCTCGCCGGCGGAGAAAAACCCTCGTGGGCGGGCAAGCGCCACCGGCTGCACCACGCGCTGCGCTTCGGAGACAAGCTGTGGGCCGGCTGCTGGCACGCTGGAGTGCGCGTGATCGACGTCTCCGATATTCGCACCCCTAAGACGATAGGCGAATACAACTACCACCCGCCTTTTCCGGAGCCTTCGCATACTTTCATGCCGGTTCCGTTCGCGATCGAAGGCAGGCGCATTGCTCTCGCAATCGACGAAGAGGATCACGCGCACGACGCGCAGGAGATGGAGCGGCGGCGCGGCCGGCCGCACGCCTGCCTCCAGGTGCTCGACGTGACCGACCTCGGAGAGATCAAGCCGCTTTCGATTTACGAAGTGAGCGAGCTCGATTCGCCCTGGAGCCGCGCGACGCCCGGGCGCTTCGGCGCGCACCAGTTCCAGGAGCACATGAGCGACACGCTCCTTTACTGCGCCTGGTTCGCGGGAGGCCTGCGCATCGTCGACATCGCCGACCCGCACGCGCCGCGCGAAGTCGGGCACTTCATCCCCGAGCCGGCGGCAGGCAAGGCCGCGCCGCAGACCAACGACGTCGACGTCGATCCGCGCGGCCTGATCTACATCGTCGACCGCTACGCCGGTTTCGACGTGCTCGAGCTCAGCCGCTAAGCCCTGGCGCTCTCAGGCGGCCTTGCGCAGGCCAGCCGCTACTCTGACCCCGATTTGCTGCCGATTTGCTGAAGGGGTTGACGCAGGCCGCCGTTGACGCTACGATGTAGCTACATCGACGTCATCCAGGAACCCGAGCCCCATGCTGACTTCCGAGATCCGCTCCCGCATCGAACCCGACCTCAAGGATGAGGCCCAGGCCGTGCTCAGCCGCGTCGGCCTGAACATCAGCGACGCGATCCGGTTGTTCTTGCGCCAGGTGGTCGTGGCCCGGGGCCTGCCGTTCGAGGTTCGCGAGTATCCCAACGCGGTGACGCAGGCCGCGATGCTCGAAGCGCGCCAGGCCCGCGCCCGGTACGACACCGCGAAGGACCTCTTCGATGAGCTCGAAGGCAAGCGCGCCAAGAAGAAGCGGCCGCGCAAAGCAGTTCGTTAAGGACTGGAAGCGGCTCGCGCGCAGCGGCCGCTACCCGATGCAGGAGCTGCGGGACGTGATGCAGTTCCTGATCGAGAATCACGGACCGCTGCCGCCGGAGTTTTTCGACCACCCGCTCAAAGGGGAGTGGATCGACCATCGGGATTGCCACATTCGCGGCGACTGGGTGCTGATCTACCGGATCAACGAAACGCCCCAGGGCGAGGAAATCGTCTTCGTCCGCACCGGCTCGCACGCGGAGTTGTTCGAGTGAAAATCGGGCTCTGACCCCGATTTACGGTTCGGCTGCATCAGTTCGCCTGTACCCCGGCCGCCTTCAGCACCCGGTCCCAGCGCGCCATCTCGGCGCGGATGTGGGCGGCGGCCTCAACCGGCCCGGCGCCGATCGGCTGGGTGCCCGAAGCGGCGAGGCGCTGCAGCACGGCCTCGTTTTTCAGCGCCTTCTGCGCGGCGTCGTTCACGCGCTCGATCACGCTCTGGGGCGTCTTCGCGGGCGCGACGAGCACGTACCAGCCGCTCACCGCGAAGTCGGCGAGGCCGCCTTCCGCTGCGGTGGGAACCTCCGGCAGGCCCGGCGCGCGACGCTCGGCGGCGATCGCGAGCGCCTTCATGCGGCCCTGCTTCACGAACGGCGTCGCAATCGAAATGACCGACCACATGTACGGCACGTGGCCGGCGACGACGTCCGCGGCGGCCGGGCCGCTGCCCTTGTAAGGGATGAACTCGATCGCCTTCAGTCCGGTCGCCTGCTTGAAGAGCTCCCCGGCAAGGAAGCCCGCGCTGCCCGGGTCGGTCGCGTAGGAGAGCTTCCCCTCCGCCGCGCCTGCCTTCGCCCAGGCGATGAACTCGGCGAGCGTGTTCGCCGGCACGGAAGGGTGCGTCACCAGCAGCGTCGGCTCGTGCGACATCAGCGTGATCGGCGCGAAATCGCGCAGCGTGTCGTAGGGCAGCGTCTTGTTCAGCGTCGGATTGGTGGCATGGCTGACATAGGCCATGAGCAGCGTGTAGCCGTCCGGCGCGGCCTTCGCCACCACGTCGCTGCCGATGACGCCGCCCGCGCCGCCGCGGTTCTCGATCACCACCGTCTGCCCGAGATTCTGGGACAGCGCCGGCACGACGCTGCGCGTGACGATGTCGGTGCCCCCGCCCGGGGCGGCCGGTACGACGAGGCGGATCGGCCTCGCCGGGTATTGCGCCAATGCAGGCGAGATGAGCGGCGCGGCGAGAAGCCCGGAGGCAAGTGCCAGCAGCGCGATGAATCTGGTCACGGTGCACCTCCCCTGTAGAAGTCCGAGTCTAATCGCGCGCGCGCTCAGGCCCAGTTCTCGACCTTCAATCCCTCGACGCGGCGGAAGTGCTTCTCGTTGTTCGTCACCAGCACCGCCCCGGCGCTGCGCGCGTGGGCCGCGATCATCAAATCCATGTTGCCGATCGGCGTTCCCGCCGACTCCAGCTTCGCCCGGATGTCGGCGTAGTGCTGGGCGGCGGCGCGCGACCAGTCGAGCACCGTCAGCCGGCGCAGAAAATCCGCGACCGTCGATGCCAGCGCGCGCGGCGAGCCCTTCGCCTTCACCCCATAGAGCAGTTCGGCCTCGGACACCACGGAGATGCACAACTGCCCGCTGTCCAGTTCCCCGAATCGCGCCCGCACGGACTCCGGGCGCTTGCGGATGACGTAGCTCGAGATGTCCGTGTCGAGCATGTAGCATTTCACCGGAACAGCCTCCGCTTCTGCGGCAGCCGGTCGTTGCGGCGGCCGAGGAATCGCTGCGCGCCCTCCGGCTTCGCGTCGAAGAAGTCGTCCCAGGAAGACGGTTTGGCCGAGAGCACGACCTTGTCGCCAACCTTGGACACGAACACTTCGTCGGCGCCTTCGAAGCGGTATTTCGCGGGCAGGCGCACGGCCTGGCTGCGGCCGTTGCGGAACAGTTTTGCGGTGACGGGACGGTCCATGGGCCTTGCTCCGGAAAGCGATGCCGCATTCTAAGCCGCCCGCTGGTATATATCAAGGCATATGCCTGGCGCTGCGACTCGCGCCTCCCTCAGCCGCTAAAGCCCTACTCGACTCCGGCGGCCACGAACAGGGCCTTGCCCTCCGGGCTGCCCAGGAACGCGACCAGCGAGCGCGCCGGCTCGGCGGCGGACGCGGCGCGCATGGCGGCGGCGGAATATGAAGTGTAGTTCTGCAGTTCCGGCGGCAGCGGCCCCACCAGCCGCAAGCCTTTGTCCCGATGCAACAGGATTTCCGTGATCGGGCCGAATCCGATTTCGCGTCCCTTGCCCTTGAGCACGTGTTCCATCACCGCGTTGGCGTCCGGGTAGCGCACGGTCCGCGCCTCGATTTCGCCGTAGACCCCCATTTTCTTCAGCAGGTTTTCCAGGTAGATGCCGGTCGAGGCGCGATTGAACACGATCGATTGCGCCTCCAGCACCGCGCTCTTGAGCGCCGCGGCGCTCGATATGTCCGGCACCGGCGCACCGGGACGCACCGCCACCCCCAGGCCGACGCGGCCGACGTTCACCCGCTCGGGGCCGAGCTTGCCCGCGAATTCCTCCAGTGCCGCCGGCGGCGCGATCAGCACGTCGAAGGTTTCCCCGGCGCCGATGCGCTTGCGGATCTCCGGCGCGGTACTGAACGAGATCCGCACTTCGTGGCCGGACTGCTTCTGGAACGCGGCCGCCGCGGAGCGGATGCCGGGCTCCACCGCCCCTGCGCTCAGGACCTTGATCTCGGCGGCGAGCGCCTCAGCGCCGAGCATGAACACACCGGACAAGAACACTGCCTGCAACTTCCATTTCATTCTCCTGCTCCCCTGGTTGACTGAACTCTGCCCGCGCTCATTCTGCGCGGGCACCGGAATCCTGCACCACTTTCGCCCATTTCGGAATTTCACGGGCGATGTAGTCGGCGAATTCGCGCGGCGAGCCGGCCACGACCTCCGCGCCCAGCCCGGCGAGCCGCTCGCGCAGCTCGGGTGCGTGCAGCGCGCGCACGATGTCGCCGTTGATGCGCTCGACGAGCGCGGCGGGCGTCGCCGCGGGCACCACGACGCCGTGCCAGGTGATCGCCTCGAAGCTGGGAAGTCCCGCCTCGGCTACCGTGGGCAGCTCGGGCACTGTCGCCGAGCGCTGAGCCGTGGTGACCGCGAGCGCGCGCAGCCGCCCGGCCTTGAGGAACGGGATGACCGAGGCCGAGGTCGCGAACATGAGCTGCGCCTGGCCGGCGATGACGTCGGTCAACGCCGGCTGCGCGCCCTTGTAGGGTACGTGCACCATATCCACACCCGCCATCGTCTTGAACAGCTCGCCGGCAAGATGCGCGGCGGCGCCGCTTCCGGAGGAAGCGTAATTGAGCTGTCCCGGCTTCGATTTTGCCAGCGCGATCAGCTCCCGCACCGAATTCGCCGGCACCTGCGGATTCACCACCAGTATGTTGGGCTGGATCGCCACCAGCGACACCGGCGCGAAATCCTTCACAGGGTCGTAGCCCAGCTTCCGGTAGAGGCTCTGGTTGGTCGCAAGGATGCTGTTGTTGCCGAGCAGCCACGTGTAGCCGTCGCCTGCGCTCTTCGCCACCACTTCGGCGGCGATGTTGCCGCCCGCGCCTGGGCGGTTCTCGATCACCATTTGCAGGCCCCAGTGGTCGCCGAGCTTCTGGCCGAGCGCGCGCGCAAGGATGTCGCTGGGGCCGCCCGGGGTAAAGCCGACAACGAAGCGCACCGGCTTTTCCGGGAACGAGCCCGGTGCGGACTGCGCGCCGCAAAGACCCGCGGCAAACGCAAGCGCGGCTGCGGTGAGGATGCGCGCCGCGGTATTCAAGTGCCGGCTCGACACGACATTCTTCTCGACGTTCAAGGGGACCGATTTCGCGATGTTTCAATCGACCGTGGCGCCCGAATCCCTGACGATCTTGCCGAGGCGCGGGATGTCGGACTTGACCAGCGCCGCGAGTTCCTCGGGTAGCATGCCGCCGGGCTCCGCGCCAAGATCCAGAATTTTTTTCCGGATCTCAGGGTCCTTCAGAATCCTCGCTACTTCCATATAGAAGCGCGCGACGATTTCCCTCGGCGTGCCGGCAGGCGCGAACATCGCCTGCCAGGAACTGATGTCGAATCCGGCGAGGCCAAGTTCGGCAAGGGTGGGTACTTCGGGCGCGATCGATGAGCGCATCGCCGAAGTCACAGCCAGAGCCTTGAGCCTTCCCGCCTTCGCCGGGGGATACGCAGTGGGAAAATTCTCGAAGCTCATCGAGATCGTGCCCGAGAGCAGGTCAGGAATCATCGGGCCGCTGCCTTTGTACGGGATGTGCTGCATCGACACGCCCGCCATGGTCTTGAAGAGTTCGCCCGAAATATGTTGGGACGTACCGTTGCCGGCGGAGCCGAAACTGTACTTGTTCGGGTTGGCTTTCAGCAGCGCGATCAGCTCTGGCACGCTGTTGACGCCCAGGCTCGGGTGCACGACCAGCATGTTCGGCAGCGTGGCGAGCATGGTGATCGGCGCGAATTCCTTCACCGGATCGTAGAGAAGCCGTGGATATAGCGTGACGTTGATCGCGTGCGAGCTGATGGTGCCGCCGCCGACCGTGTAGCCGTCGCCGGGAGACTTGGCGAGCATTTCGGCCCCGAGCGCTCCGGCTGCCCCGGGGCGGTTCTCGACCACCACCGGCTGGCCGAGCGCATCGCCGAGTTTCGGGCCGACCAGGCGCCCGAGTATGTCCGTCATTCCGCCGGGCGCAAACGGCACGATGTAGCGGATCGGTTTGCCCGGCCAGCTTTGGGCCGTGACGCCTCCGGCGCAAGCCAGAATGAAACCACCCACCAAGACCGCAACGAATTTTTTCATGGGCTCCTCCCTGCGGACATGATACCCAGATCGCGGGCGCGCCGAGAAACGGATCGCGTAAAATGGCGCACCGCTTCAAAGCGCACATGCAGCATGCAATCGACCCCACCGGTTTCCCCTGTCATGCAGAAGCTTGCCGCGTACATCGCGCGAGCATTGCGCAAACCGCTGCCGCCAGAGGTCCTCGAGAAAACCAGGCACCACGTGCTCGACACCCTCGCGGCGATGGTATCCGGATCGCGCCTGCTGCCCGGAAAGAAGGCGATTTCATTCGTGAAGACGCTGGGCGGCCCCAAAGAGGCCTGCGTGATCGCCAGCCGTATCGTCACCTCGGCGGCGAACGCGGCGCTCGCGAACGGCATGCTCGCCCACGCCGACGAGACCGACGATTCGCACTCGGCCTCGCTCACGCACCCGGGTTGCGGCATCGTGCCGGCGGCGCTCGCAATGGCCGAGCGCGAGCGCCGCGGAGGAGCCGCGTTTTTGCGCGCGGTTGCGCTGGGCTATGACGTCGGTTGCCGCCTGACCCTGTCCCTGGATGCCTACCGGTTTCGCGAGGACGGCCATTCGACGCACAGTTTCGGGCCGATGTTCGGGGCGGCCGCGGCGGCAGGCGCGCTGGCGGGCCTCGATGAGCGCCAGGTGCGGCACCTGCTTTCGTATACGGCGCAGCAGGCCTCCGGCATCTCGTGCTGGATGCGCGACGAAGAGCACGTCGAAAAGGCGTTCGACTTCGGCGGCATGCCGGCGCGCAACGGCGTCGCCGCGGCGGCGATGGTCGCCCACGGCTTCACCGGCGTCGAGGACGTATTCTCGGGCGAGCGCGGTTTCTTCGTCGCCTACGGCCGCGCCCCGGATCCGAATGAGCTCGTGCGCGGCCTGGGCGAAACTTATGAGATCATGAACACCGGGATCAAGCGCTGGTCGGTCGGCTCGCCGATCCAGGCGCCGCTCGATGCGCTGCTCGAGCTGATCGGCGAGCACCACGTCCGGGCCGGCGACATCGAAAGGGTCGTGGTGCGGGTGGCGCACCAGGGCGCGAACACCGTCGATAACCGCGCCATGCCCGATATCTGCATGCAGCATCTGTGCGCGGTGATGCTGCTCGACGGCACGGTGAGCTTCAAATCGTCGCACGACGAGAAGCGCATGCGCGATCGCAAAGTGCTCGCGCTTCGCAGCCGCATCGAACTCCTTGGCGATGATGCGCTGACCAAGGCGATGCCGAACCGGCAGGGAATCGTCGAGATCAGGCTGCGCGACGGGCGCGAATTCCGGTGTCACGCAACGGCCGTGCGCGGAACGCCCGACAATCCGATGACGCACGACGAGGTGGAGGCGAAAAGTTTCGACTTGATGGCGCCGGTCATCGGAAAATCGCGCGCGAGGAAACTCTGCGACGCGGTCTGGGGCATGGAGAAGATCAAAGACGTGCGCAGCCTGAGGCCGCTCTTGCGCGCCTGACCGATCAAGGGAGGATACATGAACCGCATCGTGCATTTGGCGCTCAAGGTCGACGATCTCGAGCGCGCCACCCACTTCTATGAGAAGGTTTTCGGGTTCAGGGAAGTCAAAACCGAGAAGGTGCGCGACCACATCTCGCGCCATCTGACCGATGGCGCGCTCGATATCGCGTTGATCAAATATGACGCGGGCACCGAATCCGCGGAGTCGAAAGCGGCGGGCGAGGGCCCGTGCATTCACCATTTCGCGGTGGAGGTGGATGATCTCGAAGCGGCCGCAAAGCAAGTCAGGAACTATGGCGGTGAGATCATCAGCGACCCCGGGGTGATTCCGGTCAAGTTCCGGGCGCCCGGCGGGACGGTCTGCGAGATTGTTCCCAGAGGCCGTTACAAGCAGCCGAACAAATAAACGCGCAGGGCGCGCAGCCCGCGGGAGCGGCATGGAGGAGAAAAACTACAAGACGGGCGACCTGTGGTCCGGGCTCGCGCTCGCCGCGCTGGGGACCTACATCATCGTCGCGGCGTGCCAGTGGGACTACCTCACGCCCGAGGGTCCCGGCGCCGGATTCTTTCCCTTGTGGTACGGCATTGCGATGGTGGCGCTGTCGGGCGCCCTCGTGGTATCGAGCGTACTTCGCAAACCGGACGGCGGCGGCGGCATCGAATGGGAAAAGGCCGGCCGCGCGCTTGCGACATGGCTCGCCATCGTCGCGTCGGTCGCCCTGTTGAAGCCGCTCGGATTCGTGGTCGGCTTCGCGCTGCTCACATTCTTCATTGTCGCGGTGATGTACCGCCGTCCGCTCAAGATCGCGGCGGCGGTGGCCGTGGCGTTCGCCGCGGGATTTTACCTGCTGTTTCCGCTCGCGCTTGGCCTCGACCTTCCCGCCGGCTTGCTCGGTTTTTAGGACACGACGTGGAGATTTTCTCGGGTTTGATGAACGGCTTCGCGGTGGCACTGGCACCCGCCAACCTGCTGTGGTGTTTCGTCGGCGTGTTTCTCGGCACCGTGGTCGGCATCCTGCCGGGCCTCGGGCCGCCGGCGACCATCGCCATGCTCCTGCCGCTCACGTTCTCGATGAATCCGGCAAGCGCAATGATCATGCTGGCGGGCATCTACTACGGCGCCAAGTACGGCGGGTCGACGACCTCGATCCTGATGAATGTGCCGGGCGAGTCGGCGTCGGTGGTGACCTGCCTTGACGGCTACCAGATGGCGCGCAAGGGCCGTGCCGGCCCGGCGCTCGGCATCGCCGCGATCGCCTCGTTCATTGCCGGCACGGTGGGCGTGCTGGGGCTGATGCTCGTTGCGCCGCCGCTGGCGAAGCTCGCCCTTAGGTTCAGTTCGCCCGAGTACTTCGGGCTGATGTCGCTGGGCCTCGCGATGGTGGTGCTGCTTGCCGGCCGCTCGATGGTCAAAGCGCTGCTCGCGGCGCTGGTGGGTCTGTGGATTGGAAGCGCGGGCACCGATCTTTTCAGCGCCACTTCGCGCTTCACCTTCGGGAGAATGGAGCTGCTGTCCGGCATCGACTTCGTCGTCGTCGCCATCGGCGTGTTCGCGATCGGCGAGGTGCTCGTCAATATGGAATCCCGGGAAGAAACGCAGTTGTTGCCGGTGCCGAAAGGCCTGCGCAACCTGCTGCCGACCCTGCAGGACATGAAGGATTGCCGGTTTGCTTTCCTGAACGGCTCGGTGATCGGTTTTCTGGTCGGCGTGCTGCCCGGCGCCGGCTCGACCATTGCGTCGTTCTTGTCCTACGGCGTGGAAAAGGCGGTGTCCCGCCGCCGCGACGAATTCGGAACAGGCGTCATCGAAGGCGTCGCCGCGCCCGAGGGCGCCAACAACTCCGAGACAGGCGGCGCGCTGGTGCCTCTGCTGACACTCGGCATCCCGGGCTCGGGCACGACGGCCATCCTGCTCGCCGCCCTGGTGTTGTGGGGGTTCAAGCCCGGGCCGCTCTTCATTCCGGAGAATCCCGCGCTGTTCTGGGGCCTGGTCGCAAGCATGTACATCGGCAACGTCATGCTGCTTGTCCTCAATCTTCCGCTGGTGCCGTTGTTCGCGCAGGTGCTGCGGCTGCCGGTGTACGTCCTGTACCCGCTGATCCTCGGCGTCTCGATGGTCGGCGTGTACAGCGTCTCCGGGAGCGCGTTCGATCTTGCGCTGCTCCTGATTTTCGGGCTGCTGGGGTATCTCATGCGCAAGCTCGACTATCCCTCGGCTCCGCTGATCCTCGCGCTCGCGCTGGGCAGCGGCCTGGAGCGGGCACTGCGCCAATCGCTCATGATGTCGGAAGGCAGCCTCGCTATCCTGGTGTCCAGACCGATTTCGGCGGTGATGCTATTGTTGGCCGTGCTGGTGCTCTCGATTCCGTTGTTCAGCAAGATCAACGCGTGGCGCCTGAGGGCGCTCGAGCAGGAATGAGGAGACAAGTGATGGATGCAAGGCTTCGGGGTTTCGCGCTGCCCGCGATCATCGCGCTGATCGGCGTGGGCGCGCCGGCGGGAACAACGCTTGCCCAGGGTTACAAGCCCGCGCGAACGGTGGAGGCCGTAGTGCACACCGGGCCGGGCGGGGGCAACGACGTGCTGGCGCGGGCGATCGCGGTGATGCTCGAGAAGGAAAAGCTGCTGCCGGTGCGCATGCAAGTCGTCAACAAGCCCGGCGGCAACGGCACGGTAGCGGCCGCCTATCTCTCCGAGAAAAGGGGCGATCAAAACACAATCGGCTTTTTTACCGGCAACTGGCTTACCAATCCGCTGATCAGCGCGGAGGCCAAGGTCACGATGCGGGACCTCACGCCGATCGCGCGCCTGGTGCTGGAACCGGCGGTGATCGCGGTGAAGGCGGACGCGCCGTACAAGACGCTTGCGGATTTCATCGAGGCCGCCAGAAAAAATCCAGGGCAGCTCAAGCAGTCGGGGGGCTCCTTCACGAGCCGCGACAACGTGGTGCGGCAGCTGCTGCAGAAAAGCACCGGCACGCGCTGGGCATTCATCTCCTTCCCGGGCGGCGGCGAGCGCATCGCGGCACTGCTCGGCGGGCACGTCAACCTGATGGTGATCGAGCCGGAGGAGGCCGGCGAGCACATCCGCGCCGGAAACATGCGCGTGCTCGCTCAGATAAGCGAAAGACGGCTGCCGGGGTATCCGAACGTGCCGACGCTGAAGGAAGCGGGGTTCGACGTGCCGGTGGTGCCGCAGGTGCGCGGCGTCGTGGCGCCGCCGGGCATTCCCGTCGAAAACGTCGCCTACTGGGAGGACGTGTTCCGCAGATTGACGCAAACCGCGTCTTGGAAGAAATACGTCGAGGACAACCAGTTCGAGGACGGCTATCAGAACAGCACGGATCTCGCGAAGTTCATGGACGGTTTCACCGACCGGATGCGGGACATCCTGAAAGACGCCGGAGTCAAGACGGTACGCTGACTTCATTTACCCGCGCGGCGATGAACGCACCGTCCGCTCTTCCGTCCGTCGCGGAACGGCTTGCCGATCGCGTTACGCTGCTCGCCGCCGGCCGCATTCCGGCCACAGTCAGGACGCGCTGCGAGGACCTGCTGATCGATATCGCCGGCCTGTGCGTCGCGGCGCGCAACAGCGACTACGTGCGCGCGCTCATTGCGAGCGTGGATGGCGGCGGGCCCTGCACCGCGATCGGACACGCGGGCGGATTCAGCGCCGAGGACGCCGCGATGATCAACGGCACGGCGGCGCACGGCGAGGATTTCGACGACACTTTCGAAGGCGGCCCGGTGCACTCTGGCGCCGTGATCGTGCCGGCGGTGCTCGCGGCCTGCGAGCGCTTCGGCCGTGACGGCCGCGCCGCGCTCACCGGCATCGCCGCCGGCGTGGAAGCGATGTGCCGGTTGAGCCTGGTTGCGCCCAAGCTCATCCACAAGGCCGGATTTCATCCGACCGCCGTTCTGGGCGCGATGGCCTCGACGCTGGGCGTGTGCGCGGCTCTGGGTCTGGCTCGCAAGCAGACCGTGGACGCGCTCGGCAATGCCGGCAGCATGGCCGGCGGAATCATTGAATACCTCGCCGAGGGCGCCTGGACCAAGCGCCTGCACGCGGGATGGGCGGCGCGCGTCGGCCTGCACGCGGCACGCATCGGAGAGCAGGGATTCCTGGGCCCGCGCACGGTGTTCGAAGGCCCCCACGGATTTTTCCACGGCTTCGCGCACACCACGAGCGGAGATTTCGACGCACTCACGCGCGATTTCGGCAGCGAGTGGCTTCTGAACGGCCTGACCTTCAAGCCCTATGCGACCGGCACCATGAACCAGCCGTACATCGATTGCGCGTTGCGGCTCGCGAAAAAAGGCTTCGCCGCCGAAGACGTGGCCGAGGTGCTGTGCGAAACCGCGGAAGGTTACGTGCACCGCCTGTGGGAGCCGCTCGCATCCAAACACCGTCCGCCTAACGATTACGCCGCCAAATTCAGCACGCCGTTCAATATCGCGGTCGCCTTTGTGACGGGCGGCGCCGGCTTCGAGGCGTTTACCGAACGGACGGTGCGCGATCCGCGCATCCTCGCTCTCGCCTCCAGAGTGCGCTACGTCGTCGATCCTGACAATCCATACCCAAAATCCTATACCGGCCACGTGAAAATGACGCTCAATGACGGGCGTGTGTTCGAGGAGCGCCAGCCGCACATTCGCGGCGGAGTGCACGAGCCGCTGTCGCGCGAGGAGATCGAGCACAAGTTCCGCGGCAACGCCCAATACGGCGGCTGGGACGCGGCGCGCGCCGACCGGCTTCTGCATCTCGCAAGAAACGCTTTCGACACGCGATTCGATCTGGGCGGATTCCGCGGCTAGGTTCCGCCTCGCTCAACACCATCAGCTCGGCGATAACCGCGGCAATCGCTGCGCCGCACGCGCTAGGCTGCGCGGTCCAGGCGCCGATACTGGATCGCCTCGGCGACGTGGGTGACGCTTAATGTCGCCTCGCCGGCAAGGTCGGCGATGGTGCGGGCAAGCTTCAGGACGCGATGATAGGCGCGCGCAGAGAGGCTGAGCCGGGCGATCGCCAGTTTCAGGAGCGCGGTGGCTTCCTCCACGGTCGCGCAAAACCGCTCCACTTCGCGCGGAGCGAGCCGGCCGTTGGCTTTCCCCTGGCGCTCGAGCTGGCGCACTCGCGCCGTCTCGACGCGCCCGCGAATCGCTTCCGAGCGCTCGCCCGTTGCAGCGCGCGTGAGCTCATCCTCGCGCAGCGCGGGCACTTCGATCTGGATGTCGATGCGGTCCAGAAGCGGACCCGAGAGCTTGCCGCGGTAGCGCGCAACCTGATCAGGCGTGCAGCGGCACTTCCCTCTGAAATGCCCCAGATAGCCGCAGGGACAGGGATTCATCGCGGCGATCAACTGGAAGCGCGCGGGAAAATCCGCCTTGCGAGCAGCACGCGAAATCGCGACGCGGCCCGATTCGAGCGGCTCGCGCAACACTTCCAGCACCCGGCGGTCGAATTCCGGCAACTCATCGAGGAACAGCACCCCCTGATGCGCGAGCGAGATCTCGCCCGGGCGCGGATCGCTTCCCCCACCGACGAGCGCGACGCTGGATGCCGAGTGGTGCGGCGCGCGGAACGGCCGCTGCTTCCAGCTTTCCAGGCGAAATCCGCCCGATCCGAGCGACTGCAGCGCGGCCGATTCCAGCGCTTCCTCGTCGCTCATGGGCGGCAGCAGGCCGGGAAATCGCGCCGCGAGCATCGACTTCCCTGTTCCCGGAGGTCCAACCATCAATACACTGTGGCCCCCAGCGGCGGCGACTTCGAGCGCGCGCTTGGCCTGCGCCTGGCCCTTTACTTCGGCGAAGTCCGGATAGTCCTTCGGGACGACGACGGGCTGCGCGGCCGGCCGCGACAGCAGCTGTCCTCCGGACAAGTGGGCGCAGACTTCGAGCAGCGAGCCTGCCGCAAAGATAGTTGCGCCTCCGACCAGCGCCGCCTCATCGGCGCTCGCTGCGGGCAGGACGAAGGCGCGGCCGTCGCGCGCCGCACGCCAGGTCATCGCCAGCGCCCCGCGCACGGGACGTAAATCCCCGGTCAGCGACAACTCACCCGCGAATTCGTATTTCGAGAAGTCATCGGCCGCGAGCTGGCGCGAAGCGGCGAGAATGCCGAGCGCGATCGGCAAGTCGAACCGCCCGCTTTCCTTGGGCAAATCCGCGGGAGCGAGATTGACGGTGATGCGCCGCGCGGGAAATTCAAAGCGGGAATTGACCAGCGCGGCGCGCACCCGCTCCCGGCTTTCCTTGACCTCGGTGTCCGGGAGACCGACGATGGTAAACGCGGGCAGGCCGTTGGCGAGATGCACCTCGACCGTGACTTCCGGAGCATCGAGCCCGGACAGTGCCCTGCTGTGGAGCACCGCGAGCGACATCGCGGCTCAGTTCTGCTTGAGCCTGGCCTCGAGTTCGGCGACGCGCGTTTCCAGTGCGGAAATTTTTTCGCGGGTGCGGGCGAGCACCTTGGTCTGGACGTCGAACTCCTCGCGCGTCGCCAGGTCGAGCCTGGCGAAGGCGGTGCCGAGCAAGGCTCGCATATTTTTTTCCACATCTTTGGCGGGGCTGGCTGCGAGAAATTCGCCGATCCTCGCGCTCAGGTCTTCAAGTATCCGGGTCTGGGACATTAGGGCTTCCTTTGTGGGTCGAGTCTACCACCGGGGTTAACGCCGACGCCGGCACCCGCGCCGACCGCACGGAAACGGTGCACAGTTGGATTGAAGCGCCCGCAATTGGTGCGCGCGACCCGATCTCCCCCTGTCGCTTTCAGAATAACCGCCTGATTTAGAATAATAAAAAAACTGGCACGGGCCATGCTAAAAGAATTCACGTCTCTTTTTCACTCAACGAAAGGTGCATGTCATGAAAAAACTTCTGATTGCTTCTGCCGTATCCGCCGCGCTTGTGGCACCGGCGAGCGCGCTGGCCCAGGCGGCGGCCGCCAAGGCCGCCGTGCCCACGCTCGACAAGATCCTCGAGGCTTCGGGCATCAGCGTGAGCGGTTATATAGACGCGGGGTACACGCATGCAGACAAGAACCTCGAACCACCCGCAGGATTCTCGGATCGGGTGTTCGACTCGCAGAACAACTCGTTCGCGCTGCATCAGGTTGGACTCATGGTCGCCAAGCAGCCGAAAGAGGGCTTCGGTGGCTTGGTCAATGTGACCGCAGGGATGCATTCTCTGGTGATCCATTCCTTCGATACGACGCCTGGTACCCAGTTCGACGTCACCCAGGCCTTCGGACAGTACGCGAAAGGCCCCCTCACCGTGATCGCCGGCAAGTTCGTCACGCTTCAGGGAACCGAGGTGATCTGGAGCCCGAGCAACCCCAACTTCTCCCACTCGATCCTGTTCGGCGCCATACCGTTCACGCATACGGGCGTGCGCGGGACTTACGCCCTGAGCGACACGGCCAGCTTCACCGCGGGTCTCAACAACGGCTGGGATCAGCTCCAGGACGCAAACAGGGGCAAGACGCTCGAGCTCGGCACGACGCTGACGCCGGTCAAGCCGCTGACCATCGCCGGCTCGTATTACACGGGCAAGGACACAGCAGTGGTGGGCGGATCGGCCAATCCCACTGCCCCGCAAGGCACGCGCAACAGCCTTGACCTCGTCGGGACGTACACGGTCAGCGATCCGTTGACCCTGGGCCTTGAGTACCTGGACGTGACCCAGGAAAACTTCACGTCCTTGGTCAATGGGACAAGCATCAAGGCGAAGTACAGCGGGCTGGCGGGCTACGTCACCTACATGATGACGCCGAAGTGGCGCGGGGTTCTGCGCCTCGAATCGTTCGACGACAAGGACGGCTTCCGCTTCGGCGCTCCGAGCACGAAGTACAAGGAGACGACCGTGACGGTTTCTTACCTGGGAAGCGACAGCTACGAACTGCGCGGCGAACTTCGCCGCGACAGTGCCGACAAAGCCGTCTTCAGGGACTTTAACGGCACGACCAGCAAGAACCTGACCACCTACGCCATCCAGGGCATTTTCAAGTTCTGATCTCCTCGGAGACAGGCCACCCAACTCAGGGAGCGAAATCATGAAACTCGTTACTGCAATCATCAAGCCGTTCAAGCTTGACGAAGTGCGGGAAGCGCTGTCCGCCATCGGCGTGCAGGGCATCACCGTCACCGAAGTCAAGGGTTTCGGCAGACAGAAAGGGCATACCGAGCTGTATCGCGGCGCGGAATATGTCGTCGATTTTCTGCCGAAAGTGAAGGTCGAGGCCGCGATCAAGGACCAGTTGCTCGACCAGGCGATCGAAGCGATCGAAAAATCGGCCAATACGGGAAAGATCGGCGACGGCAAGATATTCGTCTTCGATCTCCAGCAAGTCATCCGCATCCGCACCGGCGAAACCGGCGCGGAAGCGCTCTGAGGGAGAATCACGATGAAAAAACTTATTGCAGCTCTAGCCCTTCTCGGCGCCGTAGGCTGGTGCGCGCCGGTGCTGGCGCAGGACAAGCCGGCCGCCGCGTCCGCCGCTCCGGCGGCTGCCGCTGCGGCCCCGGCCGCGCCCAGCGCCACCGCGACTCCGGCGCCGACGCCCAACAAGGGCGACGTCGCCTGGATGCTCACCTCGACGGCGCTGGTGCTCATGATGAGCGTCCCGGCGCTGGCGCTGTTCTACGGGGGCCTCGTGCGCTCGAAGAACATGCTTTCGGTGCTGATGCAGGTGTTCGTGGGTTTCTCGCTCATTACCGTGCTCTGGTGCATCTACGGCTACAGCCTCGCCTTCACCGAAGGCAGCGGGTGGATTGGAAATTTCTTCGGAGGATTCGACCGGCTGTTCCTGAAGGGCACCTTCGATTCGGTGAAAGGCGAGTTCGCGATGGCGGCAACCTTCAGCAAGAACACGCCGCTGTATGAACTTGTGTACGTCGCGTTCCAGGCGACCTTCGCGGCCATCACCTGCTGCCTGATCCTGGGAGCCGTCGCGGAGCGGGCGAAGTTCTCGGCGATTCTGATCTTCCTGGTGCTGTGGTTCACCTTCAGCTATGCGCCGGTCGCGCACATGGTCTGGTTCTTCCCCGGCCCGGATGCCTTCACGGATCCGAAGACCGTGGATGCGGTGACGGCCAAGGCCGGTCTCCTGTGGCAATGGGGGGCGCTGGACTTCGCCGGGGGTACGGTGGTGCACATCAACTCCGGTGTCGCCGGCCTGGTGGGCGCCTTTGTGCTCGGCAAGCGTGTCGGCTACGGCAAGGAAGCGATGACACCGCACAACGTGACCATGACCATGATCGGTGCGGCCCTGCTCTGGACGGGGTGGTTCGGCTTCAACGCGGGTTCCGCGCTCGAAGCCAACGGTACGGCAGCGCTCGCGTTCATGAATACCTACCTGGCCACCGCCTGCGCAGTGCTTTCCTGGATGTTCGGGGAATGGCTGTTCAAAGGCAAGCCGAGCATGGTGGGCGCGGCCTCCGGCGCAGTCGCCGGCCTGGTGGCGATCACTCCGGCCGCGGGCAACGTCGGCATCCCGGGCGCGTTCGTGATCGGCACTGCCGCCGGGCTGGTCTGCCTGTGGGGCGTGAACGGGCTGAAGAAGCTGCTGAGCGCCGACGATTCGCTCGACGTGTTCGGCGTGCATGCCGTCGGCGGGATTCTCGGCGCGCTGCTCACCGGCGTGTTCAACTCGCCGGACTTGGGCGGGCCGGGCTCCGTACAAGACTGGGTCACGATGAAAGTCGGTTATCCCGGCATAATGGCCCAGCTCTGGATCCAGGCCAAGGCGGTGGGTGTGGTATTCATCTGGACCGCCGTCGTGGCGTTCATCTCCTTCAAGATCGCGGACCTCCTCGTAGGCCTGCGCGTCTCGGAAGAAGAGGAACGCGAGGGTCTCGACATCAACTCGCACGGCGAGACCGCTTACCACATGTAACGAGCAGGGCAAAGCCTGGAAAACAGGCTTGGCTTGAAACGGGCACCTTCGGGTGCCCGTTTTTTATTGCGCCTGGAAAACAGGCTGAAGCTTTCGCAGAAGTGCCACGAGCTGTTCGCGCTCGGCACGGGACAATCCGGCCGTAATGCGCGCCTCGTGCGCCTGTATGCGCCGCTTGATTTGCGCAAGCAAGCGCTTGCCAGAGGACGTCAGCCAGAGACCATTAGTACGGCGGTCCGCGCCGCGCCTGCGCTCGAGCACCCCGCGCCGTTCGAGATGATCCAGGAGCGGCACCATGGTGGAGCGGTCCAGGCCGACGCCTCGCGCAAGCTCGCTTTGGCTCACTCCGGGATTGGCCTTGATGAGTGCCAGCACCCCGACACGCCCGGGTGACACGCCCAGTTCGCCGACGTGCTGTTCGAAATCGCGGAACACCGCGAGCTGCGCCAGCCGCAGCTGGTAGCCGACCAATCCGGGAAGCATGCCGTGATCAAGCGCCGCGCCGCGCTCGCGCGCCGGGCCGCGACGTCCTGCTTTTCTCAATTTGTTTGTACCCAAAACAATTTGACATCCAGCGTTCCGTACCCTAATGTAGCATGCCCTGCCGTTTCGGACATGCCCCGCGAGGGAGATGAGCTACCAGGTTGAAATCGCCGACAGCCACGAGCGCGCCGAGGCCGGGCCGGGGGAGACCATTCTCGATGCCGTGCTGCGCGCCGGCATCGCCTTCCCCTACAGCTGCCAGGCCGGCAACTGCGGCACCTGCAAGTGCGAATACCTGTCCGGGGAGATCTTCGAGCTCGAGCACTCGGAGCATGCCCTCAAGGCCGAAGAGCGCGCGCGAAACGTCATCCTTGCCTGCCGCACGCAGGTGTGGGGCGACGCCTCGGTACGAAGGATCGAGGCGCAGGAGCTGGTGCTGCATTCTTCCCGCGTGATGCGCTGCCGGGTCACGGGACTTGAGAGCCTCACCCACGATATCCGGGAAGTGCGCATGTCGATCGAGGCCGGCGGGCCATTCACCTTTTCCGCGGGGCAATATGCGCAGGTGGAGTTCGCTCCAGGACTGTCGCGGCACTATTCGATGGCGAACACGCCCGAAGAGCCCGAGCTCGCTTTCCAGATCCGCCGCATCCCGGGCGGCCGCACGTCGGGCTTTGTCGCCGAGCGCCTCAAGATGGGCGAAGGCCTCAAGGTGTCGGGGCCGCATGGCGTTTCCTACCTCAGGGACGGACACGCCGGCCCGGTGCTGCTGGTCGCCGGCGGCTCGGGGCTTGCCCCTGTGGAATCGATACTTCGAACGCTGCTTGCACGCGGCCGTGGCGAGACTGTGCGGCTGTACTTTGGTGTGCGCGCCGAGCGCGATGTATATCATGAACCGCGGCTGAAGGATCTCGCCGCAAGGCATGCGAATTTCAGCTATCAGATCGTACTTTCGGAGCCGTCCGATGCGCCTTCGCGCCGCGGCGGTTTCGTGCATGAAGCGGTGGCGGCCGACATCGCCGGTTTCTCCGGCCACAAGGCCTACCTCGCCGGTCCGCCGCCCATGGTGGAGGCGGCCGCCGCAATGCTGCTTGCCGGGGGCCTCGCGCAGCGCGATATTCACGCCGATGCCTTTTACGATCAGCGGTAACGGGAGAGAAGCTTGAGCCAGGGAAAACTGCATGGGCGCGCGGCGATCGTCACCGGCGGCGCCCGGGGAATCGGGCTCGCGATCGTCGATGACCTGATCGCGCACGGCGCGGGCGTGGTGGTCGTCGACTCAGGGGTTACGATCTCCGGCGAGCCCGTCGAGCCGAAGCTCGCCGAAGAGATCACGAAGAGGTATCCCAACGCGCTTGCGATCTGCGCCGATATTGCCGATCCCGCCACGGCCGTTGAGGCCGTCGCGCTCGCCGTGGAGCGATTCGGTGGCGTGGACATCGTCGTCAACAACGCCGCGATCCTGCGCGACGCGTTTGTCTTCAAGGCGAGCCCCGATGCCTTCGAGGCGGTGATACGCACCAACCTCACCGGCGCTTTCCGCCTGCTCGCGGCGGCGACACCCGTGATGCGCGACCAGTTGAAAAGCGGCCGGGCGCCCGGGACCATTGTCAACATCGTCTCGACCGCGGGAATCTACGGAAACTTCGGCCAGTCGGCTTACGGCGCCGCCAAGGCGGGCCTGCTCGGCCTGACGCGCGTGGTCGCGCACGATCTTGCGCGTGCAAAAATCACCTGCAATGCCATCGCGCCGTTCGCCGCAACGCGCGTGACGGAAAGCATCAGGCCGGCCAACGACGCCCAGGCCGCGTACAAGGAAAAGGCGCTCAAGGTGCCCGCTCTCTATGTTGCGCGCCTTGCGACCTTCCTCGCCACGCCGGCGGCCGCCACCATTTCCGGGCAACTTTTCGGTGTGCGCGGCAGGGAGGTGTTCATATTTTCGCAGCCGCGCCCGGTCTCAAGGCTGTTGCAGCCCGCAGGCGGTTTCGACCTGGATGCTCTTGCCGCCGCAATCCGCGCGCTCGAGCCCCATTACACCGATCTTGTGACCGATCTCGAAGCATTCAGCGGCGATCCGGCACTATGAATTCCCATTGCAGAGGAGCACGCCATGGCAGCCTATCCCGAAGTCAAGACCGCCGAAGAATTCAAGAAGCAGCCCGAGGAGTACCAGACCGCGGTGAAGAAAATCCTGATCAGCCATGCCATCAATGAGCTCTACGGCGCGCAGGTATTCGACGAGCCGGCGATCAAATTCGCGCCCACCCCCTACGCAAAGTGGCTCACCTGCCGCGTGGCGATGGAGGAGTACCACCATCACGTGCGTTTCAAGGGGCTTGCCGACGAAGTCGGCGTGCCTCCCGAGACAATGGACACAAGGAACAAGAAGCCGCTCAACATATTCGAATTCCCGCTCAAGTCCTGGGAGGAGTTCTGCGTCATCAAGCTGGTGGCCGATCTGGCCGAGATTCTGCAGGTCGAGGACCTCCTGCACTGCAGCTACGTGCCCCTCAGGAATGTCGCACGCTCGACCATGCCCGAGGAGAAGTTCCACGCGCAGTTCGGTCGCGATTTCTGCACCGAGCTCATCAAGACACCCGAAGGCAAGGCAAACGTACAGGACGCGCTCGACCGCTATTTTCCTTACCTGCCGCATTTTTTCGGTGCCAGCGGTTCGAAGAACAACGAGTTGTTCCGAAAATACGGACTCAAGCAGCGCAAGAACGAGGACATGCGCGCCGATTACATGGCCCGCGCGAAAGACCTGCTCGACAGCCTGGGCCTGAAAATGCCCGCTGTCGCCGCCGCATAGCGCGGCGTTGCTCGATCAGCTTGTCCCGGCGCGTGTGCCCCCGGCGGGGCCCCGCCGGATCATCCGTTCATGCGAAAATACGCGCTGTTGAATGGCGGGGACCGGTTTGCAATTTTTTGAGGACCTCATCATGAAAATGGAATACGTCATCGGCAGCTGGGAGATTCCCTCGCTTGCGATTGTCGGCTCGAACGCCCGCTTTCCCGTGCGCCGCATCTTCTGCGTCGGCCGCAACTACGTCGAGCATCAGAAGGAGATGGGAGGGGATGGGCGCGAGCAGCCGTTCTTCTTTGCCAAGTCGGCGCACGACCTTGTCCCCCAGAGTGAAAATGAAGGCGGCAGCATCCATTACCCGCCGATGACAAGTAATTTTCATTGGGAAACCGAGATGGTCGCGGTCATCGGCAGCGGCGGCACCAGGATTTCCGTCGAGCGCGCGAACGAGCACGTGTGGGGCTACGCGGTGGGGCTCGACATGACGCGGCGCGACCTGCAGCAGGCCGGCAAGGACAAGGGGCGGCCCTGGACATTCGGCAAGGATTTCGACCAGTCCGCTCCCGTCGGGCCGATCACGCCTGCGGCGAAGATCGGACACCCGAAAAAAGGAAAGCTGTGGCTCAAGGTGAAGGGCGAGCTGCGCCAGAACTCCGATATCGACCAGATGATCTGGAGCGTACCCGAGCAGATTGCGTTCCTCACGCAGTATTACACGCTCGAGGCGGGCGACCTCATCATGACCGGCACTCCGTCGGGCGTCGGCGCCGCCAAGCCCGGCGACGAGCTTGTCGCAGGAATTGAGGGCTTGGGCGAGCTGAGGGTCAAGATTCTGCCGCCGCGATAGCGCGCGAGACCTGTACGTCAAGCCCGCGCGAGACGGGCGAGCATAAGACCCGGAGGAAAGCTCGAGTGAGCGCGCTTGACCCGTTCTTTCGCCCCAGGAGCGTCGCCATAGTGGGCGCGGCGGAGCGCGAGACCAGTGCCGGCGGCGCGGTGTTGCGCAACACGCGTATCTCCGGCTATCGCGGCAAGGTCATCCCGGTCAATCAGAAAGGCGGAGAAATTTTCGGGCTGCCCGCGATGACTTCTCTGCGGCAAGTCAGCCCTCCTGCCGAGCTCGCGGTCATCGTGGTGCGGCCCGACCTGATCCTCGATGTGGTGCGCGACGCCGCGGCGAGCGGCCACAAGCGATTGCTGATCCTGCCTGGAGGCTTCGCCGAGGCGGGAGATGCGGGTCTCGCGCGCGACGCCGAACTGCGCCAGATCACGGCCGCGCACGGAATCACCGTTGCCGGGCCCAATTGCGCCGGCTTCATCGACCAGCTCGACCGCGAATTTCCCTTTGCCGCCACATTCCTGCGCGACATGCCCCGCGGGGGCGGCGTGGCGTTTGTTTCGCAATCCGGCGCCATCGCCGAGCAGGTGATCGCGAAGAGCCACGAGACGGGGTTGCCGATCGGGGCCGTAATTTCAGTAGGCAATGCCGTGCACCTCGGTGTTACCGAATACCTCGAGCACTACGGTGACGATGCCCGCTGCGAGGGGGTGGCGCTCTACGTGGAATCGTTCGGCGACGCCGAGCGTTTCAAGGCGGTCGCGCGCCACGTTGCCCGGGAAAAACCCGTCGTCGCGCTCGTGGGCGGACGCTCCTCGCCGGGCGTCGGCGCCGTCAAGCGCCACACCGGAGGCGACGCGCTCGATGACACGCGTCTGGACGCGATGCTCGCGGAATGCGGGGTGATTCGCGCGCAGTCCCTGCGACGCCTGCTCATCGCGTGCAAAGGCCTGGGTGCGTTTCCCCGGGGAATCGGGCGCCGGGTCCTGGTCTTGTCCAACTCGGGCGGCCCCGGCGTGCTCACCGCCGATTGCGCGGCGCATGAGGGACTGGAATTGCCGGAGCTGCCGCGAGCGCTCGCCGAAACGCTGCGCGCCATGCTGCCCCGGGAGGCGGCGGTGGCCAATCCCCTGGATCTGCTCGCCGATGCGCGCGAGGACCGCTTCGGCGAGACGCTCAGGCTCGCACTCGAGCACGGCAGGAACACCTTCGACGCCATCCTGATTCTGCACGTGGTGCCGTTCATGGTGAATGCCTCGCCCGTGGTTACGCACCTTGCCGACATGGCAAAAGGCGCGGGGGTCCCGATCCTGCATTCGATGATGGGCACACTCCCGGGAAGGAAGGAGTGGTTTGCCACGCTCGAGTCAGCGGGCGTTCCCGCCTTCGACGACGCCGAGGACATGGCGATCGCGGCCGGAATCGCCGCGCGTTACGGCAAGCTGCGGCGGGCCTTGAGAGTCAAGTAGAATTATCGGGCCATGCCCGATTTGTTTGACGCCGCCCGATTTGTTTGACGCCACCGAGGTCATTGCGGCAAAAGCCCGGGGCCGGAACCCGGAGACCAAGCTGCTATCCTTTCAGATCAGGCAACATTCAGTTCGGAGGTTTATATGAGCATCAAGCGCCATCAGCCCGGAAAGCTTTTCAGCGCGGCAGTCGAACACAACGGCATGGTCTATCTCGCAGGCCAGGTGGCTGAGGACCTGACGCAGGGTGTCAGGGGCCAGACCGAGCAAGTGCTGAAGAAGATCGACGCAATCTTCGCCGCCGCCGGCACGGACAAGTCCAGGATTCTTTCGGCCAATGTCTGGCTCACCGACATCCGCGGCCGCGAAGAGATGAACGCCGCCTGGACAGCGTGGATCGATTCCGCCAACCTGCCGGCGCGCGCGACGGTCGAAGCCAAGCTCGCCGATCCGCGCATGCTCGTCGAGATCATGGTGACCTGCGCGAAATAAGTGCGCTGGCGCACGGCATTCGGCGTCGCCGCCTTCTCCCGCCCTGGCTCGACTGGCGCGCGCTGAAGCCGGCGCAAGGCCGCTTCGCGGCACTGATGCCGGCAAAACCCGTGCACAAGGTGCGAACCCTTGCAGACAGAATTGATCGGTTATTTGCGCCAGAACGCCGGCGTGAATACTACGAACAGCGTGAACAGTTCAAGCCGGCCGACGAGCATGGCCGCGGTGCAGACCCAGGTCTGGAAATCATTCAGGACTGCGTACGTTGTCGCGGGTCCGACCCGATTCAGTCCGGGACCCGTGTTGCAGATGCAGACGATCACCGCGGAGAACGAGGTGACGATATCCAGGCCCGAGGCGGCGAGCAGCATGGTCATCGCGACTACCGAGCCGCCCCAGAAAAGCATGAATGCCAGCACCGCGAATATGATGTTGTTCTCCACAGTCTGGCCGGACAGCTTCACCGGCAGATAGGCGCGTGGATGGATGATGCGTTGCAGCTCGCGTAGCGCCTGGCGCACCATCAACTCGGCGCGAATCATCTTTATGCCACCCCCCGTGGATCCCGAGCAGGTGGCGAAACAGCACAGGAACAGCATCCATACCGGGGCGAAAATGGGCCACAGGCTGAAATCAGTGCTGGCATATCCGGTCGTCGTGGCGATCGAAACGACATTGAAGGCGCTGAAGCGCAGCGCTGTCCAGAAACTCGGATAAACGTGGTTTGCGAGCAGGTACCAGGCAACGCCAAGGACCGATATCGCAAGCACCGCGACGTAGACCTTCGCCTCGGGATCGTTCCAGTACGGGAAAAAGCTGCGTTTCCGGAAAGCGAGAAAATGGGTGCCGAAATTGATGCCGGCAATCCCCATGAAAAAGATTGCGACGGCTTCGATCGCGGGCGACTTGAAATATCCGAAGCTCTCGTCGTGCGACGAAAAGCCTCCAAGGCTCATGGTGGTGAAGGCGTGCATGATTGCATCGAGCCAGTTCATGCCCGCCGCCTTCATCGCGAACATGCAGACGGCGGTGATTAAGGCATAGACCAGCCACAGGCCCTTTGCCGTTTGGGTAATTCTCGGGGTCAGCTTGGAGTCCTTCATGGGGCCGGGGGTTTCCGCTTTCATGATCTGGCTGCCTCCGACACCGAGCAGAGGCAGGATCGCCACCGCGAGAACAATGATGCCCATCCCCCCAAGCCATTGCAGTTCGCAACGCCAGAAGTTGATCGAAGGCGGAAGCTTGTCCAGCCCCGACAGCACCGTCGAGGCGGTCGTCGTGAGCGCGGCGACAGTCTCGAAATACGCATCGGTGAAGCTGAGATCGGAAACGTAGATCAACAGCGGCAGCGTGGCAAACGCAGGCAGGACCGTCCACACCAGGGCCACCAGCAGAAACCCGTCTCGCGGCTGCAGCTCGGCGCGCCTGCCGCGGGTGGCAATCCATAGCGCCGCCCCACCCACAAAGCTCAGTACAAATGCCTCGCCGTAGGCTTGCTGCGCGGCGTCGCGATAGATGAACGACACGCCGAGCGGGATCAGCATGGCGAGCGAGAAGATCACGATTACGACGCTGAGCACGCTCAGGACGGGGACGATCCGGACCATTGCAGCCTCGGCGCGGGCGCTAGATGAAACCGACGCCCACCTGAAACAGCTTTTCCACCTTTGGCAGCGTCTTCTTGTCGGTGACGAATACGATCACGTGATCCTCGGCCAGCACCACTGTGTCATGGTGGGCCATGATGACTTCATCCCCGCGTACGAGGGCAGCGATGGTGGCGCCCCTGGGGAGGTCGATTTCCTGGATTTTGCGGCCTACGCAACGGCAGGAGTCGCGGTCGCCATGCACCACCGCTTCGAGCGCCTCCGCGGCGCCGCGGCGAAGGCTGTGCACCTGAGTAACATGGCCGCGGCGCACGTGCGCGAGCAACGTGCCGATCGTCGCTTGCGCCGGCGAGATGGCAATATCAACCTGCCCCGACTGGAGCAGATCAACGTACGACCGGCGATTGATCAGCGCCACCACGCGGCGCGCACCCATGCGCTTGGCAAGAAGGCACGACATGATGTTGTTCTCGTCGTCGTTGGTGACGGCGATGAAAACATCCATTTCCGCGACATTTTCTCCTTCGAGCAGCGCCTCGTCGGTCACATCCCCCTGGAGCACCAGCGCCCGATCGAGGCGGCCCGAGAGCATTTCACAGCGCTTTTTGCTGTATTCGATGATTTTCACCATATAGGCGTGTTCGATGGCCTGCGCCAGTCGCAGGCCAATATTGCCGCCCCCGGCGATCATGACGCTCCGCACCGGCTTGTCCATTCTGCGCAGCTCGTGCATCACTTGGCGAATGTCACGGGTCGCGGCGAGGCAGAACACCTCGTCGCCGGCCTCGACCACCGTTCCGCCCTCGGGGACGATCGTGTGATCGCCGCGAAAAATGGCAGCGACGCGTGCGTCCACCGACGGGATGTGCTTCCTGATGTCCTGCAGTGGATGACCGACGAGCGGACCGCCCTGGAAGGCGCGCACCGCGACGAGACTCGCCTTTCCGTGGGCAAACTCCAGCACCTGCAGGGCCTCGGGAAATTCAATGAGCTTGACGATATAGTCGGTCAGCACCTGCTCCGGGCAGATGGCGAGATCTACGGCAAAACAGTCCGGCCCGAGCACGCGCTCGTTGGCCAGATAGTCGGTCGCACGCAGTCGGGCGATGCGGATCGGGACGTTGAAGAGTTGCTGCGCCATTTTGCAGGCGACGAGGTTGGTTTCGTCGTTCTGTGTCACCGCGATCATCAGATCGCAGTCCTCGATGCCCGCTTCGACGAGCACCGTGGGGTGCGCGGCGCTGCCGAGAACGGTGCGCAGGTCGAGCCGGTCCTGCAGATTGCGCAGCCTGCCTGCGTCGAGGTCGACCACCGTGATGTCGTTGGCTTCCGACACAAGGCTTTCCGCGACCGTAGAGCCTACCTGGCCGGCGCCAAGAATCACGATTTTCACGGCAACAGTCTTCGCACAAAAGGGCGCATTTTATGTCGAATCGCTGCCCGGGCTCACGCGGGCGTCACTCGTCTTTTCGCCCGGTCGAGATGCCCAGCGCTTTGAGTTTCCTGTAGAGATGCGTGCGCTCAAGGCCGCTTTTTTCCGCGACGCGCGCGATGGACCCGTTCGCGAGCGCCAGGTGATACTCGAAATAGGCGCGCTCGAATACTTCGCGAGCCTCGCGCAGGGGTAGATTGAGCGGGGTGCCCGACTCTCCCGCGCGTCGCGCGAACTGTGGCAAGACCCGCTCCACATCGCCTGAGCCAATTTCCTCTTCCAGGCAGGTAAGCGCCAGGGTGCGTGTCGCGGCGGATAGATCCTCAAGGTTGCCGGGCCACGCGAAATTGCGCAGGAGATTCAGCGCCGCCGTGGAGAAATGGCGCGGCGGGCAGAAACGCGTCTCCACTAACTGCGCGAGCATGAGCCCGGCAATCTCGGGAATATCCTCCGGATGCTCGTGCAGCGCCGGAAGCGCAATGACGATCCCCGAGAGCGCCTGCATCAGCGCCGGGTCAAAGCCCTGCGCCTCGACAAGCTGCTTGGGTTCCTCCGCGGTAAAGCACACCAGGCGCAATTTGACCTTCTCCGCGCGCGAAGCGAGAAACGCGAGGTGTTTCTGCTGGTTTCGGGTCAGTGCCGCGAGTTCTTCGACGAAGAGCACCCCGCCGGCAGCCTGCTGCAGCGTGTCCTGCGTACCGTCGTTGAGCGCCTGCGCGGCGTTGATCCAGGGCGTGTTGGGCTGCTGCAGGTAGCGCGCGTAGAGTTCGGGCATGACGCCCTTCTCGCCGCGCATGAGCACTGCGGCGCTCGCTGCGGAAATCTGCGCCAGGCGCTTTTTCAGATCGGTGAGCACCGCCGAGCGCCCGACGTTGGCAAAGCTCAGAGGAACGATGGTCCGCGACTCTCCCGCACGCAGTGCGCGCTTCACTGTTGCCAGCAGCTTTTGCAGCGCGATCGGCTTTTCCAGGAAATCCATGGCGCCGATGCGCGTCGCCTCGACGGCGGTCTCGATGGTGCCGTGCCCCGACATCATGATCACCGGCATGGTGAGCTGTCCGCCGGCGGACCATTCCTTAAGGAGAGTGATGCCATCGGCGTCCGGCATCCAGATGTCGAGCAGCACAAGGTCGGGACGCCCGCGCGCGCGCTGCGAGCGCGCGGCCGTGGCGTTTTCGGCAAGCTGCACCGTGTGGCCCTCGTCGGAAAGGATCTCCGACAAGAGATCCCGGATGCCGACTTCGTCGTCAACGACCAGTATCTGGGCCATCAGAACTCAGGCCTGGGGCCGAGCGAATTCAAAGTGCCGGCGCACGGCCACGCAGCGGATTGGGCGGCGCGCGGCATGGCCGTGTGATCGAGCTATCACCGGCGTGATTCGCGGCATGAGGCACTCATGCGGCTTTCGCCAGCGGCAGGGAAATGCGCACCGCAGCGCCGCGACTGCCTTCCATGTCCGCGCGGTTCTCGATACGGATGGTTCCATGGTGCTCGTCGATGATTCGCTTCACGATCGCAAGCCCCAGCCCGGTACCCCTGGGTTTGGTGGTGACGTAGGGCTCAAATGCGCCGTTGATGATGGTCTCCGGAAAACCGCTGCCGTTGTCGCTGATTCGAAGCCAGACCTGGCCGCCGAAGTACTCGGTGGACACCTCGATTTTGGGATCGGCATTTCCTGCGAGCGCATCCTGCGCGTTGCGCAGCAAGTTATGGATCACCTGACGTAGTTGGTTGGGATCGCCGCGCACCGAGGGCATTCCCTGCTGCAAATTCGCCTGAACCCGGGTTCCGGACTGTTCGTACAGCGCGAGCACCTCGGCGACCAATCGGTTCAGGTCGAGCGTGTCGAGTTGCGGAACGGGCGTGCGCGCGTAGTCGCGGAAATCGTCCACCATGTTCTTCATCGCCGTAACTTGCGCGACAATGGTTTCGGTCGCGTGGGTAAGCGCGAGAGCCGCATCCGGCGAAAGATTGTCGGCAAGCTTTATCTGCAGGCGCTCCGCGGCAAGCTGGATCGGGGTAAGCGGATTCTTGATCTCATGCGCGAGCCTGCGCGCGACTTCGCCCCAAGCGGTGGCGCGCTGCGCCGCTATCAGCTGGGTGATGTCGTCGAACACCACCACGTAGCCGCCACCGCCTGCCTCCGGCAAAGGCGAGCCCCGCATCAGAATCATGGCTCCCCGCTCGCGCATCTCGATCTGCTGTTGCCAGACGGATTCGCCATGCTCGCGGAATTCCTCCCGCATGGTGCGGGCAAATTCGGTAAGCATGGGCCAACGATCCAGAGGGGTGCCGACCAGCGACAACATGTTCTCGCGCAGGATGCTGCTCGCCCCGCTGTTTGCAATTCGCAGGGCCAGACCGCGGTCGAATACGAGCACCCCCGCCGACAGATTTGCGAGAATGCTCTCAAGGTACGCCTTCGCGGACTCGAGCTGCGCCTGGTAGAGCTGTGCGGCGTTCCTCGCCTCGTCCAGTTGCTCGGTCATGCTGTTGAACGACTTGGTAAGAATTCCCAGCTCGTCCCTGCTCGTGACCGGAGCGCGCCGCGAAAAATCCCCTCGCGCCACCGCCTGCGTGCCCTCCGCGAGCACGGCAAGCGGCTGGGACAGCCGCCTCGACAGAAGAAACGCGAGGGCCATTGCCGAGAACAGGGCGAGCAGGAGCGTCAGCGTGAGAGTCAATATGTAGATTTCCTTGAGTCCCGCGCGCGACAGCGACAGCTCCTTGTAGGCCCGGTATACGGATTGCACCGACTCGCCCTGATCGGCGAGCGCCTGCGGCACAGTCTGGGTGAGCTGCAGCAATCGCGTCCCCTCCTGGGGCGTCGGACTCTCGAGCGACACGATGACGCGCAATAGCAGTCCTTTTTCTCCCACCGGCTCGGCCGCGCCGTAGCCGCGGATCCGCCGTGCATCGCGCAGCGCCTGAGCGTTCGGCAAGGGCGGCGGGAGCCTGCCGGCCTCGCGGCTCGCGCTCGCCAGCACCTTGCCGTCCGAGCTCAGAAGCAGCGCGTTCTCGACAAAGGCTTGCTCGCGCAAGCGGTTGAGCAAGGCGGGCTGTTTCGAAGCCGGAGACTCCGACAAGTCGAGCGCTATTACATGGGCCTTGAGGAGCAAGTCGTTTACCATCACGTCGAGCGCGGCGCGCCCAAGATTGAGCCCTCCCTCGAGAGCGCGCTCGACGCGCACGTCGAACCACGATTCGATGCTCTTGACAAGAAACTGCAGCGACACGGTGTAGACAAGCACCCCCGGTACGATCCCCACGAGCGCAAACATGACCAGGACGCGGAAGGTAAGCAGCGAGCCGAATACCTTGGCGCGCCGCTGCCGCGCCAGCACAATCAGCTGATAAACCACCAGACCCAGCAGCGCGAGCGCAATGCCGGCGTTCAGACCAAGCAGCAGCGAATAGTGCTCGCCGAAGAGCGGGGAGTTTGCGGTGGCCGCGGCAAGCAGGAAAAGCAGAATGCCCCCGAGCGCGGCGCTGGCGATGAACACGTAGGTCATCTGGCCTCCAGCACGGGAGCAAGCGGCGTAAACGGAAATCTTTTCCAGTCCGCCAAGAGCGTCCACTCACGGTTCGTGACCGCGCTGAGCTGGATCGGCTTGGGCAGTTGCGCCGTATCCAGGCGCATGCGCACCGAGGCAATATAGCGCTCGCCGTTATCGATCCGGTCGCGATCAAGCACGCGCCAGCCCTGCACCGAACCGAGCACCTTCAGCGCCTCGGCGAGGGTGCCGAAGTTCAGATGCAGAGTCCCGCTCGACAACCGATACTGCTGCGCGAGCGGAAAATAGGACAGGCGCAGCTCCAGCTTCTCCGAGGCCGTTTTCTCGTCGAACCAGTACCAGCGCCGGCGCGTCAACTCGAATTCAACCAGGAAACTGAGCGACACGCCGTTGTTCAGAGCCTCAAGGAGCGGGGGGCTCAGCTCGAACAGAAAATCCGCTCGCAAAAGATATCGCTCCTCGGCAGGTTCCAGTCCAACATTTTGTACCTGGATCGTGTCGGCGAACGCGGTGGTGGCGAGATACAGGGCTGCCGCGGCACCCAGCTGGCGCAAGGCCGGGGCGAGGCGGCCTGGGGCGCCCGAACCCGGCCCCCTGGCGGGACAGGTGCAACCCTCGCAGCTCGGGATCATCCCGGGCCCCGCTTTTCCAGCAGCGCGTAGAAGAAACCGTCGCTTTCGGCGCTCGGCAGAATTTGCCCGTCGGCGAGCCCGGGAAGCGGAAGCTGCGCCACGTCAGGACAACGCCGGAGAAATTCGCGCACCTGCTCGCCGTTCTCCTCGGGAAAAACCGAGCAGGTTGCATAGAGCAGTTTTCCACCGACCGCGAGCACCCGCCAGAGCGCCTGCAACAACGCTGCCTGTGTGCGCGCGAACCCGGCGATGTCCTCCGCCCGGCGCAGCCATTTGATGTCCGGATGCCGCCGCACCACGCCCGAGGCCGAACACGGCGCATCCAACAGGATGCGCTCGAACGGCCCGCCTTGGGCGAAGCCTTCGGGCTCGAGGCAATCCCCACGGATGACTCTGGCCTCCAGCTTCAGCCGGGAAAGATTTTCGGCTATGCGCCGCACGCGGATGCCGTCCGCATCCACTGCCACCAGCTCGCAGTCTGCGATTTCGAGAATATGCCCTGTCTTTCCTCCCGGTGCGGCGCAGGCGTCAAGTACGCGCATCCCGTCGCGAACATCGAGAAGCGGCGCCGCACGCTGCGCGCCCGCGTCTTGCACCGATACCTCGCCATCGGCAAATCCCGGCAGGAGTTCCACCCGGCGTGGTTTTTCTAGCAGCACCGCGCGGGTATCCAGCACTCGAGCCTCGATGCCGGCTAGATTCAGCTTTTCCATGTACGCCCGGGCCGAAAGACGTCGCAGGTTGACTCTCAGCGTCATGGGGGGGTGGCGATTCGATTCGATGATCACCCCCTGCCAGTGCGCGGGGTATGCGGTGCGCAGCGCGTCAATCCACCATTGCGGATGGCGATAGCGGCCGGGCTCGGTCGCCTCTATCTCCGGCAGCAACAATTGAATACGGCGCTGCAGACTGCGCAACACCGCATTGACCAGGCCTTTTGCCCGCGATCGGCCGAGCACGACTGCTGCCTCGACCGCCTGATGCACTACCGCGTGCGCAGACTGCGGCCGCGCACAGAGCTCGGCGATGGCCGCAAGCAGCAGACCGCGTAGCGGCGGTTCGACCAGGGGTTTGTCGAGTAACTTGTCGAGCACAACATCGAACACGCCGTAGCCGCGCAGGGCGTTGTAGCAAAGGTCCTGGGCCGCGGCCGCAAGTGCCTGCGGGCCCAAGCGGCGCTTCAGGTCATCCAGCGCCGCATTGAGGCTCTCGCCGGCGAGTACGCGGCCAAGAATTTCGCCTGCCGCAGCGAAGGATTGGGCCAGGGTATGGGGAGGGGCGACCGAGGCGGTGGACAAAGGCGTGCAGCGCAAGGTGACGGGCGTTGCCCCGCATTATAGACGCCGCAGGCCTGCTCCCGAAATCAGGTGCTCTCACGCGCCTCGAACCGCTCACCGGCCGTGAGCGCAAATCCGGCCAGGAACTCGGCCGCGGCCAGCCGCCTGCCACCAGCTCGCTGCATCTCTGAGGCCAGTACCGCGCCCTCGCCACAAGCGATGAGCACCCCGTTCGCCCCGGCGCCCAGCACTTCTCCGGGGGCTCCACCCCCCGGAGCCACGATGCACTCCCATATTTTCAGATCCACTCCCCGAATCCGCGCGCTCGCGCCCGGCGAAGGATTGAATGCGCGAATTCGCCGATTGACGCCCACTGCGGATTCGCGCCAATCCAGGCGTGCTTCGCGCTTGTCGAGCTTGGCCGCGTAGCTCGCCCCTTGTGACGGCTGTGGCTTCGCGTTGACCTGACCCGCCTGCAGAGAATCGAGCGAGCGCACGATGAGCTGTCCTCCCAGCCCGGCCAGCCTGTCGTGAAGCGTTCCCGCAGTATCGGTTTCCGAAATTGCGATTTCTTCCTGCAGCAGAACCGGACCGGTATCGAGTCCCTTGTTCATTTGCATGATCGATATTCCGGTGTTGCGATCACCGGCGAGCAGCGCGCGCTCGATGGGCGCGGCGCCGCGCCAGCGCGGCAGCAGCGACGCATGGACGTTGTACGCGCCCAGGCGCGCAATATCGAGCATCGCCTGCGGCAGGATCAAACCATACGCAGCGACCACCATGACATCGGGATTGCGGCGGCGCAACTGCTCGCAAACCGACTCTTCCCTGAGGCTTTCAGGCTGCTCGAGGGGAATACCGCGGGCGAGCGCGAGCCGCTTCACTGGCGAGGCGGCGCGGACTTGGCCCCGCCCCGCCGGTCGATCCGGCTGGGTAAAAGCGCCCACAACGCGGTGGCGGCTTTCGAGAAGCGCGGCAAGGCAGCGCGCGGCGAACTCGGGTGTGCCGGCAAAGAAAACATTCAATGAGATAGTCGCCTTTCCAGAGAACAATGCGCAAGGGGCCCAACCCCTCCTCAGGCGGTCTGGCGGAGCTGCTTTTGAAACTTCGCCTTGATGCGCTGCTGCTTCAGGCGCGACAGATAATCGACAAAAACCTTGCCCTCGAGATGATCCATCTCATGCTGAATGCAGATGGCGAGGAGTTTTTCGGCGGACACGGAAAAGGGCGTCCCGTCCATGCCCAGGGCGCGCACGGTCACGCGTTCTGCGCGATCAACGGGCTCATAGATTCCCGGCACCGACAGGCAGCCTTCTTCACAGTACTGACTGCCTTCGCGAGCGATGATCACCGGATTGATAAGCACCAGAAGTCGGTCGCGGGTCTCCGAGGCGTCGATCACAATCACCTGCTTGTGCACGTCCACCTGGGTCGCCGCGAGGCCCACTCCGGGGGCGGCGTACATGGTTTCGGCCATATCGCGCGCAAGCCCGCGGATTGCATCGTTCACTTCCCCGACCGGTGCGGCCTTGTTATAGAGCCGCGGATCGGGGTAGTGCAAGACGTTCAGGAGCGCCATAAATACTTGCAAATTGAAAGAATTAGAGGCAGAATTTAATGCGGACTATAAAAAGCGTGCTGGATTGGCTAATATTAGGACTTCGGCGCGCGATTCAAGACGAGGCCGTCATGCAAAAGTCTACCACAGCTCTCCTAGCGCTCGCCCTCCTGGGCGGGACACCGTCAGCACTCGCCCAAGGCGAACTCAAACTGCAGGAAAGCGCTCCAGACCGCCATGTCGTGGAAAGGGGCGATACGCTCTGGAGCATCTCCAGCAAATTTCTCAGCGATCCATGGCGCTGGCCGGCAATCTGGCGCATGAATCAGGAGCAGATCAGAAATCCCCACCTTATCTATCCCGGCGACGTCATTGTCCTTGACCGGAGCGTAAGCCCACCGCAATTGCGCCTTGAGAGCGCGGTCCGCGGGGGCGCCACGGGAGACGGCGCCGGAAGAGACGGCGTGGCCAAGCTTTCGCCCAAGGTATACAGCGAGTCATTGGGCGCAGCTGCAATCCCGTCCATATCGCCCAGGAAAATCGAGCCGTTCCTTACGCACCCGCTCATCATCGAGGAAGGCGGCCTGGACAATGCGCCCCGCATTATTGCCGCTGAAGAAAATCGCGTAAATCTCGGGCCACAGGGCATTGCCTATGTCAGTGGCGTCGGCGCTGCCGAGTCCGCCCTGTGGCAGGTATACCGCCCGGGGCGGCCGCTGGTTGATCCAGACAGCAGCAAGACGCTCGGAATTGAGGCAGTGTTCCTCGGTACCGTACGCGTGACCCGCAATGGCGAACCCGCCACCGTTCAGATCATGACCTCCGAGAAAGAGATCACGGCGGGGGACCGTCTCGTTCCCGCGCCGCCGCCGACGATCCCCCTGTACGTGCCGCATGCCCCTGCAACGGCCATCCAGGGCCGCATCATCGGCCTCTACGACGCCCTCGCCACCAGCGTAGGCGGGCGTGATTCGATCATATCCATCAACAAGGGCAAGCGCGACGGCCTCGAGCTCGGCCACGTGCTCGCCGTGTACCGAAACGCGGTGATCTACGATCAGCGGACCTACACGATGTCGCGTGATTCGGCGCGGGCCATCCAGATTCCTCCGGAGCGGTACGGTCTGGTCTTCATCTTCCGCACATTCGATGCGGTCTCCTACGCGCTCGTGATGGAAAGCTCGCGGCCGATCCAGCCGGGCGACATCATCCAGACTCCCTGACCCGGGGACCCTCGCGCCGTCACTGAGCCCCTCGCGCATGACCCGCGCGGAGGACCTCGCCGCCTGGCTCGACCTCAGCCTCGTTCCCGGGCTAGGGGACCGCAATTTCCGCTCCCTGCTTTCGGCATTCGGGCTGCCGGCGCGCGTCTTGGGCGCGACGCCGGCACAGCTCGGCCGTGTCGTATCCGAAGCGCTCGCCCTGCGCATCGTTGAGCGCGATCGTGGCGCCGAGGTAGAAAAGGCTCTGGATTGGGCGGCCCGGCCCGGATGCATGGTCATCACGTTAGGCGATGCGGAATATCCAAAGCAGCTCCTGGAAATCCCGGACCCGCCGGCGCTGCTCTATGTCGTCGGCAACGCGAAGCTGCTTGGCGCACCCGCTCTTGCGGTGGTCGGCAGCCGCAATGCCACTCCGCAGGGCATTGAAAATGCTCTTGCCTTCGCGCGCGCATTCAGCAATAGCGGGCTTACGATCGTGAGCGGATTGGCAATCGGAATTGACGCCGCAGCGCACCGCGGTGGATTGCAAGGCCGCGGCTCGACCGTCGCGGTGCTCGGCACCGGTATCGACATCGTTTATCCGAAGCGCAACGAGGCGCTTGCCGAGGAGATATCCGCGCGCGGCGCGCTCGTATCCGAGTTCACGCTCGGCACGCCTCCCAATCCAGGTCACTTTCCGCGCCGCAATCGCCTTATCTCCGGCCTGTCACGGGGCTGCCTTGTCATCGAAGCTGCTCTTTCCTCCGGCTCGCTCATCACGGCAAAGCTCGCCGCGGAGCAGGGGCGCGAGGTATTCGCCGTACCCGGATCGATCCATTCGCCGCATTCGAAGGGCTGCCATGCGCTCATCAAGCAGGGCGCCAAGCTGGTGGAGAGCGCGCAGGACGTGCTCGAGGAACTCGGCGCGGCGGCCGGTCCATCGCCGACGCCCCCGGTCACGGAAATAGACAACGCGCTGCTCGAGACAATGGGTTTTGATCCCTGCGCTATTGACGCCCTGATCGCGCGCAGCGGCTTGACGACAGATGTGGTATCGGCCATGCTGCTGCAATTGGAACTCGAAGGAAAAGTTGCGAGCCTCCCCGGAGGCCTATATCAACGGATTCTCCGCTAGGTTTCGTCTCGAATGTTCGACGTTCTCGTCTACCTGTTCGAAAACTTCTACCAGACCCTGGCCTATCCGGATCACGAAACGCTCGCCCGCAAGCTGCATGCGGCCGGCTTCGAGAGCGATGATATCCACGACGCGCTCGACTGGTTGAATGCTCTCACGCGTTTGCACGAGGACGGTTTGCCGTCGTCGCTTGATGCGCGCTTGTCATTCCGCGGGTACACCGCTGATGAAGCGACCAAGCTGTCCACCGAAAGCCGGGGTTTTGTCGCTTTTCTCGAAAGCGCGAAAATCCTCACGCCGCTGTGGCGCGAGCTCATCATCGAGCGCGCAATGGCTCTGCCCGATGAGATCGTCGGCCTGGACAAATTGAAAGTCATCGTGCTCATGGTCCTGTGGACACGCCGAGGCAACGTCGACGCGTTGATTCTGGACGAACTTCTTCCCGACGGCGAAAAGCGCCAGATACATTAGTCGCGCACCGGTCAGGCGCGATCCCCACCGGCACGGGCGAGGCATGCAGTTGATCCTTGCCTCACATTCCGATTGCACTTATCATTCTGCGCTTCGCGCAGGAGCGATGCCGACACGCATCGTCCGCTTTTCCGTCGACGTTGGATCTCCGTGGCCAAGAAACTGATCATTGCCGAAAAGCCCTCCGTCGCCAACGACATTGCTCGGGCGCTCGGAAAATTCACGCGCCACGGCGACTACTACGAAAGCGCAGAGTACGTGCTGTCATCCGCGATCGGACATTTGCTGGAGCTGGTGCCGCCCGAAGGGGTCGAAGTCAAGCGCGGCAAATGGTCGTTTGCGAATTTGCCGGTAATTCCCCCCCATTTCGATCTGCGGCCGATCGAGCGGTCCGAGGACCGTTTGAAACTCCTCGTGAAGCTGCTCAAGCGCAAGGATGTAACCGGGATCGTCAACGCTTGCGACGCAGGGCGCGAGGGCGAGCTGATTTTCCGCTACATCATGCAGCACGCCGGCAACAAGAAGCCGATAGAGCGGCTGTGGCTGCAGTCGATGACGCAGGGCGCAATCCGTGAAGGCTTCGAGAAACTGCGCAAAGACCGGGAATTGCTGCCGCTCGCCGATGCCGCTGTGTGCCGCTCCGAATCCGACTGGTTGATCGGTATCAACGGCACGCGTGCCATGACCGCATTCAATTCCAAGGAGGGCGGCTTCTACAAGACTACCGTCGGCCGCGTGCAAACGCCGACGCTGGCGATCCTGGTGGAGCGCGAGGAGCGAATACGCGCTTTTGTGGCGCGCGACTATTGGGAGGTTCACGCCACGTTTGCAGCCGCTGCGGGCGAATACGCGGGCCGCTGGTTCGATGAGGATTTTCAGAAAGCACAGAAGGATGAAGACGGGGAAGCCAAACCCGAGCGATTGTGGGACGAGAAGCGCGCGGCCGGGATCCGCGCGACGTGCGACGGCAAATCGGGGGTCGTCACCGAGGAGGCGAAACCGTCGACGCAGATGTCGCCGCTGCTCTATGACCTGACCAGCCTGCAACGCGACGCCAATGGGCGCTTTGGTTTTTCCGCAAAGACGACGCTCTCGTTGGCGCAGGCGCTGTACGAGAGGCACAAGGTCCTCACCTACCCGCGCACCGATTCGCGCGCTCTGCCGGAAGACTACCTCGGCACAGTGAAGAAAACCCTGGGGATGCTGGCCGCGCAAAAGGCCTCCGTCTATGCCAGACCTGCCGGGCAGATTCTCAAAAAGGCCTGGGTGGGCCCGAACAAGCGCATTTTCGACAACAAGAAAATTTCCGACCACTTTGCCATCATTCCCACGCTGGAGGCGCCAAAGCACCTGTCCGAGGCGGAAGCGAAGCTCTACGATCTGGTGACAAGGCGCTTTCTCGCCGTGTTCTTTCCCGCGGCGGAATACTTGGTTACGACGCGCATCACCCGTGTCGAAGGAGAAGCCTTCAAGACCGAGGGCCGGGTCATGACCGAAGCCGGCTGGCTCACGGTCTATGGAAAGGAAGCTGACGGCTCAGAAGCCGCAAACCTGGTACCGATCGAGGATCGGGAGAAAGTACAGACGCTTGCCGTCGAAGTGCGCGCCAATCAGACCAAGCCGCCGGCGCGATTCACAGAGGCGACGCTGCTTTCGGCGATGGAAGGCGCCGGAAAACTCGTCGAGGACGAGGACATGCGTGAAGCGATGGGCGAGAAAGGCCTTGGAACACCGGCAACCCGGGCGCAGATCATCGAGGGCCTGCTTCAGGAAGACTACGTGCACCGCAACGGACGCGAATTGCAGCCGACGCCGAAAGCGTTTTCACTTCTCTTCGCGCTCACGCATTTCGGCATCACCGAATTGCGCTCGCCCGAGCTCACCGGCAATTGGGAGTTCAAGCTGAAGCAGATGGAGCAGGGGCGATTGCCTCGCGGCGAGTTCATGGACCACATTGTTCATCTTACTCGCGAGATGGTGTCCCGAATCAAGCGGGGCGATATTCCCGATACCGCGTTTCTCACACTCACCACGCCGTGCCCGAAGTGCGGCGGCACCGTGCAGGAGAACTACCGCAAGTTCCGGTGCCAGAAATGCGATTTCTCGATCTGGAAGGTGATCTCGAGCCGCGAATTTGCGCCCGAGGAGATCGAACAATTGATCACCCAGCGCGCGGTCGGTCCCCTTACGGGATTCCGCAGCCGGCTGGGAAAACCGTTTGCCGCCGCGGTACGGCTCACGCCCGAGTTCCGCGCCGAGTTCGACTTCGGCCGATCAGGCGGCGACAGTGCGGAAGAAGTGGATTTCTCCGGTCAAACGCCTCTCGGACCTTGTCCGAAATGCGGCGGCCGCATATTCGAGCAGCCCATGTCTTATCTGTGCGAGAACAGCATCGGCGCCGCGAAGCGCTGCGATTTCCGCTCCGGCAGGGTTATCCTGCAGCGCCCGATCGAGCGCGAGCAGATGCAAAAGCTGCTTGCAGCAGGAAAGACCGATTTGCTGCACCGTTTCATTTCCCGCAAAGGCCGGCCGTTTTCCGCCTTCCTGGTGCGGGGATCCGAAGGAAATATTGGATTTGAATTCGCGCCCCGGCCATCGAAATCTGCGGCCGAGCGCCCCGCGAAGGCCGCGCCCAAGATTCAGGCCACCAAGCCTTCGGCGAAAACCGGGGTCAAACCGGGGGTTGGCGCGAAAACCTCACGCACCCCCGCTCGCTCCCGATCAGTGCGCAGCAAAAAGGCAGCCTGAATTTCGGGTTCGCCGGCTTTCCGGCGAGGAGCGTCGAGCGCTTCTATATATCGAGTCGGGCGCCCAGAGCGTTCTGCTCGATGAACAAACGCCTGGGCTCGACATCATCGCCCATGAGCTTGGTGAAGATGTCATCGGCCGCAATCCCGTCTTCGATTTGCACTTTCAGGAGGCGGCGCGACTTCGGGTCCATGGTCGTCTCCCAGAGCTGTTCCGGGTTCATCTCCCCCAATCCCTTGTAGCGCTGGATCGCCGCGCCGCGCTCGACCTCGGCGAACAGCCATTTCATCGCCTGCGGAAAACTGGTGATCGCCTCTTCCTTGTCCTCACGCCTGACCAATGCCCCGGCGTCGATCAGCCCGTGCAATAGCTGCGAGATGCGGTTGAGCTGCTGGTAATCGCCTGAATGGAGAAAATCCTCGTC
>JBGPYQ010000237.1:0-4910 GCA_041493345.1 Gammaproteobacteria bacterium
GGACGCGTGACGTTCCGTCCGCAGGCGCAATCCGCCGTCGGGGCCACTGCGGCGGGGCGCGTCGTCGCCGTGCTGGTTCAGGCCGGGCAAGTCGTCAAGGCCGGCGCGGAGCTGTTGACCATCGAAAGCGCCGACGCGGGGGCCGCGCGCGCCGCGCTCGATCAGGCCGCCACGAGGCTGACCAGCGCCGAGATCGCTTTCAGGCGCCAAGTCGAGATGGCCGAAAAAGGTGTCGGCCTGGAAGTCGAACGACAGGAGGCTGAAGCGCGGCTGAAGGAGACGCGCACCGAGCATGAACGCGCGCGGCAGGCAGTGAACTTGATCGGAGCCGGCCAGGGCATCCGGATTACGGTCAGAGCGCCGTCGAATGGCGTGGTCACGTCCACACGCGTGGCGGTCGGCGCCATGGTCGCGCCCGGCGGCGAAGCGCTATTGGAGCTCGGTGATCCGACCCGCCTGCAGGTGGTCGCGCAGGTACCGGAGGGCGATTTGCGCCGCATTGCCGTCGGCCAGAAAGCCGAGGTGGAACTGCCGGCGCTCGCTGCCCGTGTCGCGGCACGAGTCGAGAATTTCAATCCTCGCGTGGATCCGGAATCGCGTCGCGCCCAGGTGTATCTGGCGCTTGCCAAGAGACCCGATGGCTTGCGTGCGGGAATGATGGCGCAGATCGCCTTGCGCGTGAGCGCCGAGGCAGGCATCTCGGTCCCGGTTTCGGCGGTTCTGATCAAGGACGGCAAACGCCGCGTGGTCTATGTGGAGCGGCCCGACGGCAGTTTCGAAGCCCGCGACGTGCAGACGGGCCGCAATCAGGACGGTCGCGTGGTGATTTTGCAGGGGCTCGCGGCCGGCGAAAGGGTGGTGGTGCGCGGCGCCTTGCTGCTCGACACACAGGCAGAGCAATTACTCTGACCATGCTGCGCCTGTTAATTGAAACCTGCGTTCACCGCCGTATGGCGGCGTTGTTCGCCACCCTCGTCGTGGCCGCCTTCGGCCTTCGCGCCTACCTCGACACGCCCATCGAAGCCTATCCCGATGTCACCAACGCGCAAGTCACGGTCATCGCCCAACTCCCGGGCAATGCGCCGGAGGAGATCGAGCGGCGTGTCACGGTGCCGCTTGAGCGGGAGCTGAATGGCACGCCTGGCATGACGTTGATGCGCAGCGAGAGTCTGTTCGGGCTGTCATTGATCACCCTGACCTTCTCGGACGACACGGCCAGTTTTCCCGCCCGCACCGTGGTCTTGCAGCGGGTCGCCGCCGCCGACCTGCCCCCGGGTGTCACGCCCGAGCTTGCGCCGGAGGCGACGCCCCTGGGCGAGGTGTACCAGTTCCGCCTCACGAGCGATCGCCACGATCTTTATGAGCTTCGTTCCGAAATGCAATGGAACGTCGTGCGCGTGCTGCGCCAGGTGCCGGGCGTGGCCGACATCGTGCCCTTCGGCGGCTATGTCAAGGAAGTGCATGTCGAGGCCGATGCCGCGCGCCTGTTCGCTCTCGGCCTGACGCTGGCCGATCTCGAGCAGGCGATCGCCAAGTCCAATCTGAACGCCGGCGGCGGCTTCCTGCGGCACGGCGATCAGGAGCTTACCGTGCGCGGCCTGGGCTACCTCGAATCGCCCGAGGACATCAAGCGCATCCTGCTCAGGAGCAAGGACGGAACTGCGGTGACCGTGGGCGACGTTGCCAACGTGGTGCAGTCCTTCACGCCGCGGCGCGGCACGGTGGGCGTCGGCCTCGAAAAGGAAGGCATCGAGGGCTTCGTGTGGATGCGGCGCGGCCAGAACCCCTCGCTCGTGCTCGACGGCGTCCATACCAAGGTGCGCGAGTTGAACGAAACCATCCTGCCCAAGGGCATGCACATCGAAATTTACTACGACCGCAGCGACCTCGTCGGACTGACTCTGTCCACGGTCCACGAAAATCTCCTGACCGGGTTCACGCTGGTGGTCGCGGTGGTGTGGCTGTTCCTGCGCAGCGTCGTGGGTTCGGTGGCGGTCGCGGTGGTGATTCCGCTTGCCCTGCTGGTGGCTTTCCTCGGCCTTTACGGACTGGGACTTCCGGCGAACCTGATCTCGATGGGCGCCATCGATTTCGGCATCCTGGTCGACGGTGCCGTGGTGCTGGTCGAGAACATCATCCATGCACTGCGCCAGGACCGGCCCGCCGACCGGCGCGGGGTGCTGAGGCTGGTCGTGCGCTCCGCGGTGGACGTGGGAAGTCCCACTTTGTATGCCATGCTGATCATCATCGCCGCGCTGCTGCCGGTATTCACCCTGCAATCGGTCGAGGGACGCATTTTCCGGCCTTTGGCGCTCACCTATTCCTTCGCGCTGGCCGGTGCGCTGGTGTTCTCGCTCACGCTGGTGCCGGCCCTTTGCGCGATCATGTTTCGGCCGCGCCATGCCCTGCCCGAGGAGCCGGCCTGGATCGAGCGGCTGCGCACGCGCTACCGCCGCTCCTTGTCATGGTTGCTCGAGCATCGGGCGATGGCGCTTGCCGCGGCATTTGCCTTGCTGGCGATGGGAACGTTGACCGTCACCCGTCTCGGCACCGAGTTCCTTCCGGAGCTCGATGAAGGCGACATTCAGTTGTTCGTCGAGATGCCCCCGAGCATTTCGCTGGACAAAGGGCAGGACATTCTTCTCGAAGTGCGCCGGCGGATACTCGCGTTTCCCGAGGTCATGAAGACACTGAGCGAGCAGGGCCGCCCCGAGGACGGCACCGACAACGAGGGCGTCAACATGAGCGAGACCTTCATCCGCCTCAAGCCGGTGCGCGAATGGCGCCCGGGCTATTACAAACGGCGCCTGATAGACGAAATGCGCGCCTCGCTGACCGAAATCCCGGGCGTGCGCTACAACTTTTCGCAGCCGATGAAGGACAACGTCGAGGAAGCCGTGGCCGGTGTGCGCGGCAAGGTTGTGCTGAAGGTGTTCGGTCCCGATCTGGCGCGCATGCGCAGCACTTTGGAACAGGCCAAGGAGGCGCTCAAGACAGTGCCGGGGATCGTGGATCTCGACCTCTATCGGGACGCCTTGACCCCGCAGTTGCAGGTGCGCTTCAGCCGGCCGGCGCTGGCTCGCGCCGGCATCACCATGGAAGACGCGCAACGCACGCTGGAAATCGCCTTGGCCGGACGCGTGCCGACCACGTTGTGGGAGGGAGAGCGCCCGGTACCGATACGCTTGATACTGCCGCTGGACATCCGTGACGACGCCGATAGGATAGGCGCCATCACTGTCGCCGGCGAATCCGGTGCCCGCGTTCCCCTGCGCGATCTCGCCACCCTCCAGGTCGCGAACGGCGTGGCGTCGATCAACCGTGAAGGCAACAGTCGTTTTCTCGCACTGAAATTCAATGTCGAGGGACGCGATCTGGGATCGGTGGTCAAGGATGCCATTGCCGCGGTAACCCAGACCGTGCAGCCGCCGGAGGGCCATTACTTCGTCTGGGGCGGCGAGTTCGAAAACCAGCAGCGCGCGCTCGCCCGGCTCAAACTGGTGGTTCCCCTGGCGGTGCTGACTGTGCTCGGCCTGCTGTATGCGGCGATGAATTCCGGGCGCAGCGCCCTGGCAATTCTGCTGACCGTCCCGTTTGCTCTCACAGGGGGCACCTTCGCCCTGCTGGTCGCCGGTGTGCCGCTGTCGGTGAGCGCCGCCGTGGGATTCATCGCGCTCCTGGGTCAGGTATCGCTGATGGGGCTGCTGGTGCTGGGCGCAGCCGAAGCGCGGCGCCGCAACGGCGAGGCGCTGGGGCCGGCATTGATCGAAGGCGCGAGCGAACGGCTGCGGCCGGTGCTCATGGCCTCCATGCTTGCCCTCGTCGGCCTGCTGCCAATGGCACTCTCGACCGGCGTGGGCAGTGAAACGCAGCGGCCGTTCGCCCTCGTAGTGGTGGGGGGCATGCTGACCACGCTGGCGGTCGCGCTGTGGATGCTGCCGACGATCTACAGCTATATCACGCCCGAGCGTCTGATAACGCCCGAGGAGACGGACGAACATCTGGGGGAGAAAGCATGAGTGTTCGATCGTCTGCGATGTTTATGTTGGTTGCATTGACATCGGGGTCGCTTGCCTGGGCTCAGGACCCGAATGCAGCTCTTCCCGAGCGCCTGACGCTTCCGATCCTGCTGCGACTGGTGGCGGAGCGCAGCCCCAGGCTCGCCGCCGAACAAGTGGCAATCGACTCCGCCGAGGCGGAACGAATCACCGCCGGTGCGCTGCCCAATCCCACGGTCTCCTATGGGCGCTTCACTCCCTCTGGCGGAGCGAGAACCCTGTTTGAGGGCAGCAACCAGCAGCAGACGACTCTGGAATTTCCGCTGTTGATTGGCGGCCAGCGCGGCGCGCGGATCGAAGCCGCCGAGCAGGGATTGCTGGCAGCCCGCGCCCGCGTCGGGCTGGCCGGAAACGAGCTCGCACTGCGCGCCGCCGACCTGTTTGTCGGCCTGCAGGCTGCTCAGGAAAAAACTTCGATGCTTGAGGAGTCGGTTGCCGAAATCGAGCGCGTTGTCGCGATCGTCTCCGGACGACTGAACAGCGGCGCGGCAAGCCGCTACGACGTGACGCGGGTCGAGGTCGAACTCGCCGGGATGAATATGCGGCTTGCCGATGCGCGCGCCGATCTGGCAGATAAATCGGCGGGGTTGGCGGCGCTGCTTGGCGCGCCGGGTTGGCGCCCCAGCGCGAGCGGCACCCCCGCGCCCGCCGGCTTGCCGATCAGCCCCGCCGAGTGGCGGGAGTCCCTGCGCTCAAGCAACCCGCAGATCGTCGCGGCGCGGCGCGAAGAAGAAGCGGCGCAGGCAGCACTTAGTCGCACAGAGCGCGAACGCTGGCCGGTGCCGGTGCTGAGTGTGGGTAGAACATGGACCAGCGATCCGTTTGGCGCCGCCAATTTTGTCGGCCTGTCCA
>JBGPYQ010000170.1:0-7397 GCA_041493345.1 Gammaproteobacteria bacterium
CGCGCCCGGGCGGTTTTCAACGACGACCTGCTGACCGAAACGCTCCGATAGCTTCTGCGCGACCAGGCGCGCGATGAAATCGGATCCTCCGCCCGGCGCGAAGGGCGCGACGATCCGCACCGTCTTCACCGGATAAGCCTGCTCCGGGCCTGCCGGCCGGGATTGCGCCGACGCCGTATCCACGGCAAACGCGGAGGCAATGAGCCCCAGGAAAATGTTGGCGAACGTGAATTTCATGGTGTCTCCCAGGCAGATCGTATTGACGGGATGCGTGCGTCAATGACGGCTGCCGCGAAAGCAACGCTAACGCAAACGCCATTCGAAGACAACCGGTATCGGCATCGCCCGTCGACTGCCGGCTCCCGCTCGATCCGGGCGACCGACCTCATCGACGACCGATCGGCAACCGTGTCATCATTGGGTCGGCGCAAGCGAAGGAGATCTTAGGATTGAAGTGGACCAACACCGGCGACTCCTGGGGAGCGCCGGCCAAGTTTTTCCATTGGGTCATGGCCGCTCTGATCCTCGCGCAGATCGCGCTCGGATGGACCGCGGCGAGCTGGCGGCTGTCGCCGACGAAGCTCAATCTTTTCTTCTGGCACAAGTCGATCGGCATGCTGATCCTGGCGCTCGCGCTGCTGCGCCTCCTGTGGCGGCTCGCGAACCGCGCGCCCGCGTTGCCGGCCGGTACGCCCGCCTGGGAGCGCGGCGCGGCGCACGCGAGCCATGCGCTGCTCTATCTCGCAATAATCGTCATGCCCGTCACCGGATGGATCGTCAACTCTGCCGCCAACATTCCGTTCCGGATCTTCTATGCGATTCCGCTGCCCGCGATCGTGGCGCCCGACAAGGCGCTGGCCGATCTTGCCGCGCTCGCGCATTTGACGCTCTTTTTTCTGCTGGCGGCGCTGCTCGCCGTGCACGTCGGCGCGGCGCTTCGGCACCATTTCGTCAAGCGCAACGACGTGCTCGCGCGCATGCTGCCGGGAAGGGGAACGCAGCCATGAAATGTTTCACCTGCTTTTGCGCGCTGCTGCTCGCCGGCGCGCTCCATCACGCCTGCGCGGCGGACTGGAAGATGGACCCCGCGGGCAGCCGGCTCGAATTCACCGCCACTTTTGAAAAGGCCGCGGCGCCGGGCGTCTTCAAGGAGTTCGACACGCGCCTGCGCTTCGACCCGGAGAAGCCGGCAGACAGCCGCCTTGATGTGGCGATCAAGGTGACGAGCGCCGACATGTCGAGCGCGGACGTGAACACCGCCATCCGCGGGCCGGAATGGTTCGACTTCGCGCGCTTTCCGCAGGCCGAGTTCCACGCGACCGACATCCGCCGCACCGAAGGCGGCCGCTACCTCGCGCGCGGGACGCTCTCCCTGAAGGGCGTGCAGCAGCCGCTCGAGGTGCCTTTTACCTGGGCGGGCTCGGCCGATGCCGCGACGATGGAAGGCGAGTTCACGGTAAAGCGCGGAATTTTCAGCATCGGCACCGGCGAGTGGACGGCGACCGACGTCATCGGCGCCGACGTGAAAGTGAAATTCCGCGTGCGGCTGCGCAAGGCGGGCTGAGGTGCGCACCGCCCGCTTCGCGCTTGCCGCTCTTGCCGCCGTGCTGCTCTCGGCCTGCGCGCCGCAGGTCCGCGAGCGGGCTGCGGCCGAGCGGCAGGTGCCGGCGGAATTTCCTGCGGCGTATTACGAGCAGCTCGCGGCGCAAGGCAAGGCCGTCTATCGCGTCGATCCGAAGCGCTCGCTCGTTGCGATCGAAGTGCGCCGCTCCGGGTCGCTCGCGCGCCTGGGGCATGACCACGTCGTTGCGAGCCACGACGTGAGCGGTTACCTCGCGCCGGACGAAGGCCGCGCCGATCTTTACGTTCCGCTCGAGCGCCTGGCCGTCGATGAGCCGGCGCTGCGCGCCGAGGCGGGATTCAATACGCAGCCCTCCGAGACCGACATCGCCGGCACGCGCGGCAACATGCTGGAAAAAGTGCTGGAAGTGGAGAATTTTCCTTTCGCGCTCATCCGCGTGAGCGGTGCCGCCGCCGGGGCGGGAAAATCGACGCTCAAGATCGCGATCACGCTGCACGGAACCACGCGCGTGCTGCAAGTCCCTGCGCAGATCGAGACCAGCGTCGGGGAGATCGGCGTCTCCGGGCGCCTCGAGTTCGATCAAACCGATTTCGGCATCACGCCCTACTCCCTCCTCGGCGGCGCGATCGGTGTGCAGAACCGCATGGACCTGCGGTTCCGCATCCGCGCGCGCCGCGCCGGCTGAACGAGCGCCCGGCCAACCAGCAGAACAACATGATCCGTCTCTCCCAGGTCACGCTCATCCGCGGCACCAAGGTCCTTCTGGAAGGCGCCGACGTTGCGCTCAATCCCGGCGACAACATCGGGCTCATCGGCGCGAACGGATCGGGCAAATCGAGCCTTTTCGCCGTGCTGCGTGGCGAGCTGCACGCGGACAGGGGCGAGGTCGATTACCCGGCGCGCTGGCGCGTCGCTTATGTCGCGCAGGAGACGCCCGCGCTCGACCGCCCGGCGCTCGAATACGCGATCGACGGCGATACCACCTTGCGCAAGCTCGAAGCCGATCTCGCCGCCACCGAAGCCGACGAGGACACTGAACAAAGCGGTCACCGAATCGGCGAGCTGCACGCAGCGATGGGCGATGCCGACGCCTACACTGTCCGCTCGCGCGCAGAGCAGTTATTGCACGGCCTGGGCTTTTCGCACGAGCAGATGGGCCAGCCGGTGGCGAGCTTCTCCGGCGGCTGGCGCATGCGGCTCAACCTCGCGCAGGCGCTGATGTGCCCCTCCGACCTGCTGCTGCTCGACGAGCCGACCAACCACCTGGATCTGGATGCCATCATCTGGCTGGAAGACTGGCTCAGGCGCTACGCCGGCACGCTGATCATCGTTTCGCACGACCGCGATTTCCTCGACGGCGTGGTCGACGTGGTCGTGCACATCGACGCGAGGAAGCTCAAGCGTTACTCGGGCAACTATTCGAGCTTCGAGCGCCAGCGCGCCGCTGCGGTGGTGCTCGCGGCCGGCATGGCGGAGAAACAGGCGCGCGAGCGCGCGCACCTGGAATCGTTCATCAACCGCTTCAGGGCCAAGGCGACCAAGGCGAAGCAGGCGCAGAGCCGCATGAAGATGCTGGCGAAGATGGAGGAGCTGGCGCCCTTGCACGTCAGCGCGCCCTTCTCCTTCGAATTCCGCGAGCCGCTGAAGGCGCCCAATCCGCTGCTGGTGCTGGAGGACGTCGATGCCGGTTACCGGGCGGAGAATGAACCGGACAAGACTATCGTGCGCGGCATCAAGTTCTCGCTGCAAAGCGGCGAGCGCTATGGGCTCCTCGGCATCAACGGCGCGGGGAAATCCACGCTGATCAGGACCATCGCCGGCGAACTGAAGCCGCTCGCCGGCAAGGCGATCTTCAACAAGGGTCTCGCCGTCGGTTACTTCGCGCAGCACCAGGTCGAGATGCTGCGCCACGACGAATCGCCGCTCTGGCATCTCTCGCGCATTACAACGAACGTGCGCGAGCAGGAGCTGCGCAATTATCTGGGCGGCTTCAACTTCCCCGGCGACATGGCGACGACCTCGATCGCAAGCTTCTCCGGCGGCGAGAAGGCGCGGCTCGCGCTCGCGCTCATCGTCTGGCAGCGCCCCAACCTCTTGCTGCTCGATGAACCTACCAACCACCTCGACCTGGAAACGCGCGAGGCGCTGACGGTGGCGCTGGCGCAGTTCGAGGGCACGCTGGTGCTGGTCTCTCACGACCGGCATCTCTTGCGCGCGACCACGGACCAGTTCCTCATCGTCGCCGACGGCAGGCTGCGGCCTTTCGACGGTGACCTCGACGATTATCGCGACTGGCTGTTCAGGACCAAGCTCGCCCCCGCAGAGGAAGCCGTTCAATTGCCGGAAGCGAAGAAGCCCGCGGTCACCATGCCGCCGGCCGACCGCCGCGGGCAGAAGCGAAAGGCAGCCGAAGAGCGCCAGCGCCAGTCCGTTGAGAGGAAACCGATCGAGTCGCGCATCAAGCGGCTGGAAGAGAAAATGGCGAAGTTGAACGCGCAGAAATCTGCGATCGACGCGCAGCTCGCCGATCCAACGAGCTATGGCGAAGCCCGGAAGGAAACCCTGAAGACGCTGATCCTCGACCAGGCCTACGTTGCGCGGGAGCTGGTGCAGATCGAGGCCGAATGGCTGGAGCAGCAGCAGAGGCTGGAGCAGCTCGCGGCCTAGTCAGAAGATCCGCTCTTCGCCGCGAGGATTTCGACCTCCACGAGGAAGCCGGGCCGCACGAGAGCGGGCACCACCAGCAGCGTCGACGCCGGGCGCGCGTCGCCGAGATGGCGGCTGCGTACCTTCGCATATGCGGCGATGTCCGACTCATGCGTCAGGTACTGCGTAATCTTCACCACGTCCGCGATCGTCATTCCGGCGCGCTCGAGCAGCGTCTCGATATGTTGCCAGGCGAGTCCCGCCTGAGCGACGATCCCTTCGGGCAGCGTGCCGTCGGATGAAAGACCAGGCGTCCCCGCGGTCACCAGCCATCTCGCGCCGCCAGGTACTTCAACGGCGTCGCTGTAGGTGCCGATCGAGGCGGCGACGCCGATATTATGTGGTGTATTCATAGGGTGGGGTTCCTATATATAGGAGCGGCGCGACTCATACGACCGCGACGCAATCGATTTCGATATCGAACGGACCGGGCCAGCCGGGAACGCACACAAAGATGCGCGCCGGAGATTCCACCGGGAAGTACCGCGCATAGATCTCGTTGAACTTGCCGAACTGCGACGCATCCGCGCAATAGACATTGCACTTGACCACCTGCGCCAGGGACGAGCCGGCTGCTTCCAGGCACTGCTTCATCTGGTCGAGCACGATCTCGGCCTGCCGTTCGAAGGGACATCGCTTCAGCTCGCCGGTGTCCGGGTCGAACGGCGGCAGACCCGAAACGAACACGAACTCGCCGGCAACAACGACCGGATAGATCGGCCCTTTGCGCCGCGCTTCCAGATACGTCGAGATCGGCTCCACCCGGATCGGCGTACGTTTCATCTCACCCTCCCCCTTCCGCACAAGAATGTGGACACCATTGTGCGCGAGGTGTAACGTTCATGTTTCATGGAGGCATGAAATATGGATGACAGGCCCGGCATTCCCCGCATCGCCCACCTGCTCGCAGATCCCGCGCGCGCGACCATGCTCTGGACCCTGATCGACGGCACGATGCGCCCCGCGGGAGAGCTGGCGTACGCCGCGAACATCTCGGCGCAGTCGGCGAGCACGCACCTCGCCAAGCTGGTGGAAGGCGGATTCCTGGCTTCGGAAGCGCAGGGTCGGCACCGCTACTTCCGCATCGCGAGCCCCGAGGTTGCCGATGCGATGGAGAGCTTCGCCTCGCTCAGTGCGGCGGTCCGGCCGCGCGCGCCGCGCAGCGTGCTGCCCTCGCGCTCGGTGCCGGTCCAGTTTCTCTACGCTCGCACCTGCTACGACCACCTCGCGGGCGAGACGGCGGTCAAGGTCCTGGAGTCGTTGCTGAAGACGCGCTGGCTTGCCGCCGACGGGCGCGATTTCGCCGTCACGCGCCTAGGCGAGCAAAAGCTGGCGGCGCTCGACCTCGATTTGGCCGCCGCGCGCCGGTCGCGGCGCGTCTTCGCGCGCGCCTGCGTGGACCTGACCCAGCGGCGCCCGCATCTCGGCGGCGCGCTGGGGGCCGCGCTGCTCGACCTCTACGTCGCGCGGGGCTGGATCCTGCGCGCACGGCGCTCCCGCATCGTCAACATCACGCCCAAAGGACACGAGAGTTTCAGGCGATTGTTCGGAACTTGAAGGCCCCGGGGATTCGTTCGCGCCGGCTCCGCTCAATGCATAGGAGGGCCGGAGTCATGTATTCTGGAGCCTGCAACCCGATCTCAGAGGAGATTCGATCATGATCGCAGCCCAAAGCGCAGCCGAAAGAGTCCGGGTCTTCTGGCAGCCCGGGTGCTCGAGTTGCCTGAGAACCAAGGAATTCCTCTCCAAGAACGGCGTGGACTACGAGTCGATCAACGTTCACGGCAATCCCGCCGGGATGGAGGAACTGCGCAAGCTCGGGGCGCGCAGCGTGCCGATTGTTGCGCGCGGGGGCCAGTTCGTTTTCGCGCAGACGCTGACCGACGTCATCAAGTTCCTGCGCCTGGATATCCGCCTGCAGGAACGCCTGAGCCCGGACGAGCTCGTCGCGAAGATCGGTCTCGTCCTGCCCGCCGCGGCAAGATACATCCAGCAGATCCCGCGCGAATGGCTCGACAAGCCCTTTCGCAACCGCAACCGGCCGATCCGCGTCCTGGGCCACCACGTGTTCCGGATCGTGGAGGCGTTTCTGGAGGCGGTGCGCGGCGGCCGCGAACTGACCTACGAGCTGATCATGAAGGAAGCCGCTCCAACGATACGCACCGGCGAAGATCTCGCGCGCTACGGCGCCGACGTTCTGGCGCGAGTCAGGGAATGGTGGAAGCACTGCCCGGACCGCTCCTGCCAGGGCATGATGGACACCTACTTCGGCAGGCACTCCATGCACGTGGTGCTGGAGCGAACCGCCTGGCACCCGACGCAGCACACGCGCCAGTTGATGCTGATCCTCGACACCCTGAATATCGAACCCGACGTCAGGCTGACGGCCGCGGATCTCGCCGGCCTGCCGCTCCCGGACAAGGCCTGGGACGACGAGCCCGGGAGCAAGTGACGTGATCCGAAAGCTCGCGCGCTACAACGCCTGGGCGAACAAAACGATCTTCGATGCGGTCGCGGCGCTGCCGGCCGGCGAGGCGGCGAAGGAGCGGCCGACCCTGTTCAAGAACATGGTCAACACCCTCAATCACCTGTACGTCGTGGACCTCATCTGGCAGGCGCACCTGCAGGGGCGCGAGCACGGCCTGCCGGCGCTGAACACGGTTCTGCACCCGGACCTCGACGAGCTCTGGAGGGCGCAGCGGGACATCGACGACTGGTATGTCGGCTGGAGCGACGCGCTGTCCGATGCGCAGGCCGACGAGATCGTGCGCTTCACGCTGATCAGCGGAAACCAGGGCAAGATGCGCCGCGGCGATGTGATGCTGCACGTCGTCAACCACACCAGTTATCACCGGGGCTTCGTCGCCGACATGTTCTGCCAGATCCCGGCACGCCCGCCGCTGACAGACCTGCCGGTGTTCCTGCGCGAGACCACCGGGAAGTAGCTTCTTTCTCTGCGGCGTGCTCACTCCGCGGCTGAGCGGACCTTTCCCCGCAGCTTCTTGACTTGTCCCCGCCGGATCTTGCTTTCGCGGCGCTTTTTCCGGGAGCTGCGGGTCGGACGGGTGGGTTTGCGCTTGCGCGGGGCGACGGCCGCACGCGCGACCAG
>JBGPYQ010000166.1:0-7638 GCA_041493345.1 Gammaproteobacteria bacterium
CGGCCAGGCCTTGCAAGTTGTCGAATGGGACCGCACGCACCAGTATTGCGGAGCGTGCGGCGCGGCGACGGCGGCTCGCATGAGCGAACGCAGCCGCGAATGCCCGAGCTGCGGGCTGGTGGCCTACCCGCGGCTCGCGCCGGCGGTCATGGGGCTGGTGCGGCGGGGACGGGAGCTGCTGCTCGCTCGCTCGCCGCGATTTCCCAAGGGCATGTACAGCGCCCTCGCCGGGTTTGTCGAGCCGGGAGAGACGCTCGAACAGTGTCTGGAGCGCGAGATATATGAAGAGGTCGGAATCCGCATTCGCAAGGCGCGATATTTCGCCAGCCAGCCCTGGCCGTTTCCGCATTCGCTCATGATTGCGTTCTTTGCAGACTATGTTTCGGGCGATTTGCGCGTTGATGGCGCGGAAATCGAGGATGCAAAGTGGTTCAAAATTGAAAATTTGCCGCAACTTCCTGCTAGAATCAGCGTCGCTCGCAGGTTGATCGATGCGGCAACGGGGGAGATGTCAGCGTCGTAAGCCGACATCTCATTTTTTAACGGGCGTGGGGATTTATGCAAATTGGACGGATTACATGTTGTCGCGAATCTGTACCGTTGCCGGGGGGACGCACGGTATCTGACTGACGCAGCCGCGCTGCGTCAATTTTGCCACGACTCCATCAACGGGTCCGGGCTAACCATACTCGGCGACCTGTTCCACGAGTTCGACGGTGGCGGGGTCACGGGCACGGTGGTGCTGGCGGAATCGCATCTCGCCATCCACACCTGGCCCGAGCTTCAGAGCGTCACCCTCGACGTTTACGTTTGCAATTACACTCAGGACAACACCGCGAAGGCGCGCAAGGTCGTAAAAGACCTGATGGACCTGTATTTGCCCGAGGAGCATGTCTGCCACGATGTGCCGCGCGACAAGCGGCTGATGTACGAATCTCTGAACGAGGACTACGGGTTTTTCGTGCGCTCCTCCAGGCTGATCGAAACCTCAAAGACGCGCTTCCAGGACCTGGAGGTCCACGAAACCCCGCAGTTCGGCAAGCTCTTCCGGCTGGACGGCTGCTTCATGACGTCCGAGCGCGAGGAATTTGTCTATCACGAGACGCTCATGCATACGGCACTTGCCGCTCACCCTTCGCCAAAGCGGGTGCTCGTGATCGGGGGTGGCGACGGCGGTGCCGCCGAAGAGGCGCTCAAGCACCCTTCGGTCGAGCTGGTCGTGATGGTCGAACTCGACGAGAAAGTGGTCGAGATCGCCAAGCAGCATTTCGTCGCAATCCATCGCGGCGTGTTCGACAACCCCAGGCTGAAGCTGCTGATCGAGGACGGACTGAAATTCGTGGCCGAGACCAAGGAGAGGTTCGACCACATCGCGCTCGATCTGCCGGATCCGATCGGTCCTGCGACGGCCCTTTACGACGAGGCTTTCTTCCGCGACTGCAAGCGCGCGCTCGCCTTGGGAGGCGTGCTCACGCTGCACATGGGTTCACCCTGGTCGCGTCCAGACCGCGTGAAAATGCTCTACGGCCGCCTGGCGAAGATCTTCAAGATTGCCCGACCGTACACGATGTTCATACCGCTGTACGGCTGCCTGTGGTCGATGTGCGCCTGCTCCGACTCGACCGACGTGGCGGCCTTGGGTCCGGCCGAGATTGAAGCGCGCATCTCCGCCCGCGGGCTGACCCACCTGCAGTATTACAACGGCGCCACCCATCAGGGACTGTTCGCGCTGCCGAACTTCGTGCGCGAACTCACCGTGGACGCGGTGCCCAAGCCCAGGCTTGTGGCCTCGAAAAAGCGCGCGGCCGGAGGAGCCAAGTAGCATTAATCCGGAACCCGGATTGCCTGGTTTCGGCGCCGGCTTGAACCCGCTCGGCACGAACGCACCAATCCTTCCTCGCCAGCCCAGGCTGGGCGGCGTTCAGGCGCTAGGGGCGACCGGAGCGATTGCCTCTCTTGATCTGGACTCCATCCCGAGGAAGCGAAAATCCGGTTTCGGGATTCGGCCGCTGACGATGTCAGCAAGCGCCCGCCCCGAGCCGCAAGCCAGGGTCCAGCCGAGCGTCCCGTGGCCGGTGTTGAGGTAGAGGCCGGGATAGCGCGTGCGCCCTATGAGCGGGAGATTATCGGGCGTGGCCGGCCGAAGCCCGGTCCAGAACTGCGCATCCTGCGGCCGTCCGGCGCGCGGAAAAAGCTCAAAAGTGCGCTTGACCAGCGCCTTGCAGCGGAATTCGTTGATTTCAGTGTTGTAACCATCCAGTTCCGCGGTGCCGGCGACCCGCAGGCGCTGGCCCAGCCGCGTAAGCACGATCTTGCGCGCGTGGTCGGTGAGGCTGATATGCGGCGCTTCGTCGTCCGGCCCGAGCGGCAACGTGATCGAATAACCCTTGACCGGATACACGGGCACTCGCACATCGATCGGGCGCAGCAGGAGCGGGCTGTAGCTCGCGAGCGCCACGATGTATGCGTCGGCGCGAAGCGATTCCTCGATGCCGCTTTCATCATCGATCACGATGCGCTCAACCCGCCCGCGCGCGGTTTCGATTCGCTTGACGCTCACATTAAAGCGAAATCTGACTCCTCTTGCCGCGCAAAGATCGGAAAGATTCTTGGTGAAGAGCCGCGCGTCGCCAGACTCGTCGGACGGCGCATAGGCGCCGCCGGCGAACCGCGGCTTCGCGTGAGCGAGCGCCGGTTCGATCGCGACACACTCCTCCGGCGTTCTGAGTCCGGCGTCGAATCCGCGAGCCCTGAGGAATTCGACGTGCGCTCGCGCGCGTTTGAATTCGTGCCGCTCCTCATACAGGTGCAGGATTCCTCGTACCTGGGAGTCATATTGGATGCCGGTGCTGCGGCGCAGTTCATGCAGCTGTTCGCGGCTGTAAAGCGCGAGCGCAAACATGGTTTCCATGTTGCGACGGGTGCGGCCGGGCAGGCATTCGAACAAGAAGCGCAGGCCCCAGAGCCATTGATCGAGGTCGGCGTGCGGCCGAAACAGCAGAGGCGCGTCCTCGCGCCCGAGCCATTGCAGGATTTTGAGCGGCGCCGTCGGATTGGCCCAAGGCTCGGCGTGACTCACCGAGATCTGGCCGCCATTGGCGAAACTTGCCTCCAGCCCGGGCTCGGCCTGCCGGTCCACCACCAGCACCTCGTGGCCCGCCTGCGAGAGATACCAGGCGCTCGAGGTGCCAATGACGCCGGCCCCCAGAACGACGACCTGCATGCTCGCCTCCGACAAAAAAGCAAAAAGGGGCGAAGCCTCCGCTTTGCCCCCGTCCTCCTGCCTGAGAGATGCGGCCCGCGCTGCATCTGCGGAGCTGCGTGATTCAATCTACTCCTTCGACCCACGCAGAGCAAGCGAACTCTCCGGCCGCGTGGAGCAAATATCACGCATCCCGGTATAGTTGAAATTTTGGATTGCGCGGAAAATCATTCCGGCGCCGCCGCCTGACTGCGGCGACGGTGCTCGGGACCCCGGGCGCTTGCGCCCGGAAACAAAGAACCGGCAATGGCCGGGGGGCTTGCACTGCCTCGGATTGCCTGTTCTACTTTCCCGAATAGGTCAGCACTCTCTGCCGCTGTTCGCCCAAGCCCTTGATGCCGAGCGTGACGATATCACCGGGCTTCAGCCAGGCCTGCGTGGGCTTCATGCCCAGCGCGACGCCCGCCGGCGTACCGGTTGTAATGATGTCGCCGGGCAACAAGCTCATGTAATTGCTGACGTAGGAAACGAGCTTCGCGCAGGAGAAAATCATGTTCTTCGTGTTCGAGGACTGCCTGCGCTCGCCGTTCACGTCCAGCCAGATGTCGAGCGTCTGCGGATTGGTAATTTCGTCCGTCGTGACCAGCCAGGGTCCGATCGGCCCAAAAGTGTCGCAGCCCTTGCCCTTGTCCCATTGAGAGGACTGCAACTGGAAGGCGCGTTCGGAAACGTCATTCACGATGGTGTAGCCGGCGACGTAATCGAGGGCGCTCTCTTCGGAAACGTACTGGGTTGTGGCGCCGATGACAATCGCAATTTCGACCTCATAATCGAGCTTGGTCGAACCGCGCGGTTGCTGGATGTCGTCGTTGGGTCCCGTGATGCTGGTCGTCGCTTTCGCAAAAATGACCGGCTCCGCGGGAATCTGCAGGCCGGCTTCGTGCGCATGATCCATGTAGTTCAGGCCGATCGCGACAAACTTCGAGATTCCGGTGTAGGGCACGCCGAAACGCGGATTTCCGCGTACAAGCGGCAGAGATTCGGGGCGAATCTTGCGCAGCTTCGCCAACCCCTTCGGGGATATCGTTTCCTGGTCGATATTGGAGATCACCCCGGAGAAGTCGCGCAACTGGCCTTGCGCGTCGATCACGCCCGGTTTCTCGAATCCGTTCCTGCCGTAACGACAAAGCTTCATTGTTGGCTTCCTTTCCTAGATCGTCATGCCGCCGTCCACGGAAAACACGACGCCGGTGGCAAGCGCTGGCGCCATTGCGCAATTCATGCGCCTGCCGCTGTAATGAAAGCGGTGTTTTCCACCAGCACTGCGCCGACCTGGCTGCTGCTGATCATAAAGCTGGGAATTATATCAGCGCAAGCCGTAAAAAACCACTTAATGTAGCCTAATCAGACTGTTAGGCAGAGCTTGCGCGATGCTTTCGACTCTGAAAACACCCCTTCGACGGGCGCGCGAACCGCCCTCGATACCCGATGCTTCGGTTCAACCTGCCGGCTGAACGGCGCGGGCTTCGGCGTTGAATCCCGGTTCGGTGCGCGCCGCGCGCCGGCGCTCGTGGTCGGTGAGATAACGCTTGCGGATGCGGATCGCCTGCGGAGTGATTTCGATCAACTCGTCGTCATCGATGAATTCCACCGCGAGTTCCAGCGTCAGCTTGATCGGCGGAGTAAGGAGGATCGCCTCGTCCTTGCCGGCGGCGCGGATGTTGGTGAGATGTTTCTCGCGGATCGGATTGACGACCAGATCATTGTCGCGACTGTGCAGGCCGATCACCATGCCCTCGTACACTTTGTCGCCGGGGCTGACCATCATGCGCCCGCGTTCCTGCAGCTTCCACAGCGCATAGGCGACCGCCTCGCCCTGTTCGCCCGAGATCAGCACGCCGTTGCGCCGCGACAGGATCTCGGGTTTCATCGGCGCGTACTCGTCGAACACATGGCTGCCGATGCCGTTGCCGCGCGTTAGGTTGAGAAATTCATTCTGGAAGCCGATCAGCCCGCGAGCGGGGATGCGGTAATCGAGCCGCACCCGCCCGCGGCCGTCCGGGATCATGTCAATCAGGTCGCCGCGGCGCGCGCCCAGCGCCTCCATCACCACGCCCTGGTGGTGCTCCTCGACGTCCACGGTGAGGATTTCGAACGGCTCGCACTTCACCCCGTCGATTTCCTTGATCACCACGCGCGGCCGCGACACCGCCAGCTCGTAGCCTTCGCGCCGCATGTTCTCGAGCAGGATGGTGAGGTGCAGCTCACCCCGCCCCGAGACCAGATAGACGTCGGCGTCCACCGTTTCCTCGACGCGCAGCGCCACGTTTGCCTGAAGCTCGCGCATCAGGCGCTCGCGCAGCTGGCGGCTGGTGACGAACTTGCCTTCGCGCCCGGCGAGCGGCGAGGTGTTGACCTGCAGGTTCACGGTGAGCGTGGGTTCGTCCACTTTCAGGAGGGGCAGGGCCTCGGGCTGATCGAGGTCGGCGAGCGTTACGCCGATGCCGACTTCTTCCACGCCGGTCACGAGCACAATGTCCCCCGCGACCGCTTCCTCCATCTGGATACGCTCCAAGCCGCGGAATCCCATGACCTGATTGACCTTCGCTTTCACGGGCGGTTTTTCGCCGTTCAGAACCAGCACTTCCTGCGCGGGCTTGAGCCGCCCGCGGGCGATGCGGCCGATGCCGATGCGGCCGACGTAACTGGAATAGTCGAGGTTGCTGATCTGCAGCTGCAGGGTTCCATCCGGATCGCCCCTGGGCGCGGGAACGCGCGTGAGGATGGTCTGGAACAGGGCACGCATGCTGGTGCCGGGCTGCCGCAGATCGAGCGTCGCCGTGCCCAGCAGCGCCGAGGTATACACCACCGGGAAATCGAGCTGCTCCTCGGAGGCCCCCAGCTTGTCCATCATGTCGAAGGTAGCATTCACCACCCAGTCGGCGCGCGCACCCGGACGGTCGATCTTGTTCACCACCAGGATAGGCTTCAAGCCGAGCGCCAGTGCCTTGCGGGTGACGAAGCGCGTCTGCGGCATCGGCCCTTCGACCGCGTCCACCAGCAGCAGCACGCCGTCCACCATGGACAGGGATCGCTCCACCTCACCGCCAAAATCAGCGTGGCCGGGCGTGTCGACGATGTTGATATGCACGCCCTGGTAATCGACGGCGGTGTTCTTGGCGAGGATGGTGATGCCGCGCTCGCGCTCCAGGTCGTTCGAGTCCATCACCCGCTCGGCGATGTGCTGGTGAGCGGCGAACGTCCCGGCCTGGTGCAGCAGCTTGTCGACTAGCGTCGTTTTTCCGTGATCGACGTGGGCGATGATTGCAAGGTTGCGGATTGCTCGTGACATTCAGGCGCGGATGTGAAAAGCGTCGTGCATTGTATCAGCATGCGCCACGATCAGTGCTCGAATCCGAAGTTGGGCCAGCACCCTTCCCAGGTATTCTTTCCCACCGAGCCCCGCCCGGCTTCGGAGAATGAATTCCGGTGGTTGGATCACGGCATGTCGACACCTGGCTGCAGGCTTGCCATGGGAAGATGTGGAGCGAATATGCGATTAAAATCCCAGTATGAAGAATCCCGCAAACCGCTCTGCTCCCAGGTTTTTCGCGCCGGTGAAGCTCTCACCCGGCGCCGAAATCGATTTGCCCGAGCGCGCCGCTCGGCACTGCGCGGTGTTGCGCCTGCGCGGCGGCGACGCGGTGACCTTGTTCAACGGTGAGGGTGGCGAATTCCCGGCGGAACTCACGCGGGTTTCCCGAGACGCGGTGCACGCTCGCGTCATATCGGGACAGGCGATCGAGCGCGAGTCGCCGCTTGCCATCACGCTCGCGCAATGCGTCTCCAGCGGCGACCGCATGGACGTGACGCTGCAAAAATCGACCGAGCTCGGGGTGGCGAGAATCGTGCCGATCGCAAGCGAGCGCTCCGTCATCAAGCTCTCGAGCGACCGCGCCGATCGGAGGGTGACCCACTGGCGCAACGTGGTTATAGCCGCCTGCGAGCAGTGCGGCCGCAACCGCATTCCAGAAATAGCGGCGATCTCTGATTTCGATGCTTTTCTGACCGACGCGGCAAGCCACGCGACGCGCCTGTTGCTCTCACCCGAGGCCGCACGCAATCTGAAGGGGCTGGCCCCGACGCGGGCGGTGACGCTGCTGGTCGGCCCGGAAGGCGGACTCTCGCCGGAGGAGCGGCTGCGCGCGGAAAACAAGGGGTTTGCGCCGGTGCGTTTCGGGCCACGGGTGCTTCGCACCGAAACCGCTCCGCTCGCCGCGATCGCCACGATGCAGGCACTGTGGGGTGATTGCTAGCGGCCGAATTGCAAAGCGCCAAAGACCTTTACTGGCTAAAATCGGGCTTCCGCCGACAACAACGACCCCCATGGCAGCACACCCGGACGCGCAGTTCATCAGCTGGTTCCGCTCGGTCGC
>JBGPYQ010000178.1:0-7227 GCA_041493345.1 Gammaproteobacteria bacterium
CTTGCCCGCCTGGCGATCCGGCTTGCCACGCGCAAAAGCCGGCGCCTCATTCCCACCCGCGGGCGAGGGGTGGTCGATCTTCGCCGCAGCTTCCGGCGCGCCCTCGGTACCGAAGGGGAATTCCTCGGCCTAGCCCGCCGCGAGCGCGCGCTCGAGGAGCCGAGCCTCGTGGTCCTGTACGACACCAGCGGCTCCATGGATTCCTATACCCGGCTGCTCCTCGCCTTTGCGTTCGCGCTGCGCCGTGTAATGAAGCGCGTCGAGATCTTCGCTTTCAACACCGCGCTGATGCGCGTAACCCGCATGATCGCCCCCGCCAGGATTTTCCAGACCCTCGCACGGCTCGCGGCCGGCGTCCCGGATTGGTCGGGCGGCACGCGCATCGGCGCATGCCTGGCCGAATTCGTCGCCGAATACAAGAAAACGATGATCAACCGGTACACCACCGTGGTGCTGGTGAGCGACGGCCTGGACCAGGGCGATGCGGAACTCCTGGCGCGAGCGATGCGCGACCTGCGCGAGCGCGCCGGCACCATTATCTGGCTCAATCCGCTGCTCGGGGATGTGCGCTATCAGCCGACAGCGGCCGGGATGCAGGCGGCGCTGCCGTTTGTGGACTACTTCGGACCCGCGCACAACCTGGAGTCGCTCGAGGGCTTGTTGCGCTGGGTGGCGTAAGGGATTCCATTTCCGTTTTGCAAGGCGCAATATCCGCGGCCGCCCGGGTTCAGGCATAGACCGAATGAACAGGATGGATATAGGTCAAATGGTATATTTCCTTCCGACGAGAAACGCAATAGCCTGCCCTTCAGGTCTCTTACGCAGCAATCCGCCGACAGATTAACCGTTTGTTAGTGTCAACTACGCAACATTGAGAAGGGAGCCACCATGAAAAACACTCTAGGTCGCTTTACAAGCGCGGCAGTTGCGCTTCTCGCTTGCAGCATCATTCTTGTCGCGGGAAAGGCAAACGCTCAGCTAACCGACGTGACGCAGACCACTCCGAGCGTGCCGGGCGGTGCAATCGGCAAGTCCCTCCAACAGCAGATCGGCACGGGACAAGGGGATGTGAACACGCCGGGATCGTCCGTTTATCTCATCAAGCGTGATCCGGCCCGTTCGATCCGCCGCGGCCGCGAGATCTTCCAGCGCAAATTTACCGCCGAGCAAGGCGCGGGTCCACGCGTGAACGAGAATTCGTCCGGCAACATTCAGGACAATCCCGCGCTCGGTGCCGGTCTGGCCGACAGCTGTGCCGCCTGTCATGGTCGCCCGAGAGGCGCCGCGGGATTCGGCGGCGACGTGGCTACTCGCCCCGACAGCCGCGACGCGCCCCATCTTTTCGGACTGGGCCTGCAGGAAATGCTGGCGGACGAGATCACTCACGATCTGCGTGCTATTCGAGCCAACGCCATCCAGGCGGCGGCCGAAAAACATACGACTGCAACCCTGCCCCTCGTGAGCAAGGGAATCAAATACGGGTCGATCCGGGCGTTGGCGAATGGGACAGTCGATTCGTCGCTGGTCGAAGGCGTGGACGCGGATCTTCGAGTTCGCCCGTTCTTCGCCCACGGCGGAGAATTCTCCATGCGCGCATTCGCCGTCGGGGCGTTCAAGGCCGAGATGGGCCTGGAAGCGTCGGATCCGGTTTTATGCGCCGCCAGTGATCCGGTAAATCCCGTTGCCACGAAGAGCCCGGCCGGCATGGTGTTCGATCCCAAGCTCGATACAATCGCGCGACCGCCGGTGTGCGACCCCAATCAAGACGGCGACGGCGACAAAGTGGTCAATGAGATCGATCCGGCTCTGCTCGACCACATGGAGTTCTATCTCCTCAACTATTTCAAGCCGGCAGTCGGCGAGTTGACTGGACGCGCCAGATACGGACCCAGGCTCCTGGATCGGATCGGCTGCAGCGGCTGCCATATCCAGAATTTGCCGATCCAGAAGGACCGGCGGGTTGCTGATGTCGAAACGCAGTTCGATCCCAAGAAAGGCATTTTCAACCGGCTCTTCGCTACGCTGACCGCGCTCTTCACTCCCGTCAACGATGGTCAGGCCTTTCCGCAGTTGCTGCCGAAGGAGGATTCGTTCCTGGTAAGAAACGTCTTCACCGACTTTAAACGCCACGATTTGGGCCCGGCTTTTCATGAGCGGCAGTACGACGGAACTTTGAGAAGGATGTTCGTGACCGAGCCGCTTTGGGGAGTGGGCAGCACCGCGCCCTACGGCCACGATGGGCGCAGCATCAATTTGAAGGAGGTCATTCTGCGTCACGGTGGAGAAGCCGAGGAGTCCAGGGAAAGGTTCGCCGCGCTGGAAGATGAAGACCAGCAGGGCATCCTCGACTTCTTGTCGGCGCTGATTATTTTCCCTCCGGACGATACGGCTTCAAACTTGAATCCCGGCAATCCGGGCACGAACAACCCGCAGAACCCGGCGGAGCACGGCAGCATCAATCTCGGCGCGCTGTTTCAGATCCAATCGGAGGGAGCTGAATAATTGATGGCATAAGCCAGCAAAGGGCGGACCGATCGACTGGGCGGGTCTTGCTCGTCGCGTGCAGGCCGGGTCTGACGCCCTGAAACATCATCGCGCCGGTCATCAGCGCCATCGGCGCGCGTAGCGTGTTGCCGGCGGATTTCTGCCTTTCGTCAGGTAGAATCAAAACGATGAGCGCCGCCGTTTCCATCCCGCTCTGGCTCGCCGTGCTCGCGGGTCTGCTCGCCGCCTGGGCCTTGTACGACCGCGTCATGATGCCTTCGGTGCGCTGGCTCATCCGCAGCCGTGCCAACAAGGTGCTCAACGAGGTCGGCAGCCGGCTGAAAATCGAGATCCGGCCGTTCCAGCAGACGCGGCGGCAGGCGCTGATCGATCTCCTCGCCTATGATTCCAAGGTCCAGGAAACGGTCGCCGCGCATGCCCGCGCCCACGGAATGCCGCGCGAGGTCGTGACCGCGCAAGTCATGCGCTACGCGCGCGAGATCGTCCCCGTATTCAACGCCTACCTTTATTTTCGCGTCGGGTACTGGGTGGGCCGCAGGATCGCGCAGTTGCTTTACCGGGTGCGCCTGGGCTACGCCGACAGCGAAGCGCTGGCGAAGATCCCGCCGAACGCCACGGTCGTGTTCGTGATGAATCACCGCAGCAACATGGACTACATTCTCGCCGCCTATCTCGCCTCGGACCACGCGGCGCTTTCCTATGCCGTCGGCGAATGGGCGCGCATCTGGCCGCTGCAGCAGCTGATCCGCTCGATGGGCGCGTATTTCGTGCGCCGCAACTCGCGCGACGAGCTGTACCGGCGCGTGCTCGAGCGCTATATCGCCATGGCGACCGAGAACGGCGTGACGCAGGGCGTGTTTCCCGAGGGCGGCCTGTCGCGCGACGGAAAAATGCGCGAGCCGAAGCTGGGCGTGCTCGACTACATGCTGCGGGGATTCAATCCCGAAGGCGAGCGCGATCTCGTGTTCATCCCGCTCGGGATCAACTACGACCGCGCCCTCGAGGACCGCACCCTGCTGCTTTCCCTCGACGCGGACTCAAGCAGGCCCGGAATCCTGAGCGCCGCCTGGAATACGCTGGGGTTCATCGCGCGCCAGTCGATCCTGATGCTCAGGAGCGAGTGGAAACGCTTCGGCTATGCCTGCGTGAACTTCGGCGCGCCGATCTCGATGCGGGAATACTGCGCCGCGCTCGGCGTGGACTTGCGCAAGCTGGGCAAGGAAGATCGCTTCGCGCGCGTCTCCGAGCTCGCGCAGTACCTGATGTCCACGGTGGGGAGGCTGATCCCGGTGCTGCCGGTGCCCCTGGTCGCCACGGTCTTTTGCGACGCCCCCGAGCGCCGGTTCTCCGCGATCGAGCTGAAAGTGGAGGTCGGGCAGCGGATCGAGCGCCTGGAGCGCCGTGGGGCGCGCATCTACATCCCGCGGCGCGAGCTGGACGGCGCGGTCGCCGCCGGCCTCGAGATGCTCACGCTGCGGCACCTTGTCGCCGAAGAGGAGGGCCTGTATCGCGCCAATGCGAAGGAGCTGCCCCTGCTGCGTTACTACGCCAATTCGATCATGCATTTGCAGGGGTGATTCGTTCGAGGGCTTGCTTCGAATTGCGACGTAATGTATCGTCGCTCGATCCAAGAAAAATCGGCCGCCGGCGCCCAATCCTCAGCGGTATGGTTCACGGCGGTTGCGGTGAACGTCAGGCACAAAAAGGGAGGAACCGATGATTCCTGCAGCATTCGACTATCACCGGCCGGATTCGCTCGACGAGGCGCTGAAATTGCTCGCGCTCCACGGCGACGAGGCCAAGGTGCTCTCCGGCGGCATGAGCCTCTTGCCGATGCTCAAGCTGCGCCTCGCGTCGTTCGCGCACCTGGTGGACATCGGGCGCATTCCGGGGCTCGATTACATCAAGGAAGAGAAAGGAACTCTGCGCATCGGGGCGATGACGCGGCAGGCCACACTGGAGCGCTCCGATCTCATCCGGACCCAATATCCTATTCTTGCAGACGCGGTCCCTCTGATCGCGGATCCGCTGGTGCGCAATCGGGGAACCGTAGGCGGAAACCTGGCCAACGGCGATCCCGGCAACGACCAGCCGGCGATCATGCTCGCGCTGGGCGCCACCTTCGTCGCGCGAGGGCCGAAGGGCGAGCGCACCATCCCGGCGAACCAGTTCTACAAGGGCCTTTACAGCACCGCCCTGGCGCCCAACGAAATCCTCACCGAGGTTCGCATTCCGGTGCCGCCGCCTAAAAGCGGGGGGGCCTACGCCAAGCTCAAGCGCAAGACCGGGGATTTCGCGGTCGCGGCCGCGGCCGTGCAGCTGATCCTGAACGCAAAGGGCGCCATCGAGCGCGCCGGCATCGGCCTCACGAATGCCGGACTGACGCCTGTCGAGGCGGTCGACGCGGCGAAGTATCTCGCCGGCAAGACGCCGGATGAAAAAACCATCGCGGAAGCGGCGAAGATGGCCGCGGCGAAGAGTTCGCCCAGCGCCGACCGGCGCGGGTCGGTCGAATACAAGCGGGAAATGGCCCGCGTAATGGTAACGCGCGCACTGCGCAAGGCCGTACAGCGCGCAGAAGGGAAGTGACCATGGCGATGCACAAGATCAGTGTGACCATCAACGGCGCGGTGCGCGCGGCGGAAGTCGAGTCGCGACTGCTGCTGGTGCACCTCATCCGCGAGGTGTTCCGCATGACCGGCACCCACGTCGGCTGCGACACCTCGCACTGCGGCGCGTGCACGGTGGTCATGGACGGCGATCCGGTCAAGTCGTGCACGGTGCTCGCGGTGCAGGCCGACGGCGCCAAGATCACCACCGTCGAGGGCCTGGAGCAGGGCGGCAAGCTCCATCCCGTCCAGGAAGGCTTCACCGAGAAGCACGGCCTGCAATGCGGCTTCTGCACGCCGGGCATGTTGATGACCACGAGCGCGCTGCTCGAGCGGAACAAGAATCCGAGCGAGCAGGAGATCCGCCAGGCCATCTCCGGGAACCTGTGCCGCTGCACCGGGTACGTCAATATCGTCAAGGCCGTGCAATACGCGGCCGAGAAAATGCGCTAATGCACGTCATTCCCGCGGAAGCGGGAATCCAGGAGTCGTTGATGCGCCCTGGACCCCCGCTTTCGCGGGGGTGACAAACAAGGAGAGAACCGATGAGTGAACTCAGAACCAGCGCCAAGATCTCCGGATTGGGCCACTCGATGAAGCGCAAGGAGGACCCGCGCCTGATCCGCGGGCAGGGCCGCTTCGTCGACGACATCCAGCTCCCCGGAATGCTCTATATGGATATCGTGCGCAGCCCGCATGCGCACGCGAAAATCATAAAGATCAATACCGAGCGCGCACTGAAGATTCCCGGGGTGCTCGCGGTGATCGACGGCGCCACGCTCGAGAAGTACAAGCTGCACTGGATGCCGACGCTCTCGTCGGACACCCAGATGGTGCTGCCCACCGACCGGGTGATGTACCAGGCGCAGGAGGTGTGCGCGGTGATCGCCACCGAGCGCTACATCGCCGCCGACGGCGTGGACGCGGTGGAAGTCGAGTACGAACCGCTGCCGCCCTTGATCGATCCGTTCAAGGCGCTCGCGCCCGGCGCGCAGGTGCTGCGCACCGACAAGGAGGGCAAGAAGGACAACATTGCCTTCCACTGGGAGGCGGGCGACCGCGCCGACACCGACCGCGCGATGGCCGGGGCGGAAGTGGTGGTAACGGAGAATATTTATCTCCCGCGAATTCACGTCGCCTCGATGGAGACCTGCGGCTGCATCGCCGACTTCGATTCCGCTCAGGGCAAGCTCACCGTATACATGACCACGCAGGCGCCGCACGCGGTGCGCACGGTGTTCGCGCTCGTCGCCGGGCACGTCGGACTTTCGGAAGAGAAGATCCGCATCATCTCGCCCGATATCGGCGGCGGATTCGGCGGCAAGGTGCCCGTGTATCCGGGCTACGTCATCGCCGTGGCCGCCTCGGTGGTCATCGGCAAGCCGATCAAGTGGATCGAGGACCGGATGGAAAACCTGCAGGCCGACTCCTTCGCCCGCGACTACCACATGAAAGTGGAGCTCGGCGCGAAAAAGGACGGCACCATGACCGCGCTGCGGATCAAGACCGTGGCCGACCACGGCTACACGAACGCGTCGGCGAATCCGTCGAAGTTCCCCGCCGGCCTCTTTTCGATCTGCACCGGCTCCTATGACTTGAAGCACGCCTTCTGCGAGGTGGACGCGGTCTACACCAACAAGCCGCCCGGCGGCGTCGCCTACCGCTGCTCGTTCCGAGTTACCGAGGCGGTGCACGCCATCGAGCGCGCCACCGACGTGCTTGCGCAGAAGCTGAACATGGACCCGGCGGCGTTGCGCATGAAAAACTTCATCCAGCCCGAGCAATTCCCTTACCAATCGGTGCTCGGCTGGGAGTACGACAGCGGTAACTATCCCGCGGCGCTGAAAAAGGTGATGGACATCATCGGCTACGATGCGCTCCGGAAGGAACAGGCGGAGAAGCGCAAGAAGGGCGAATTGATGGGCATCGGCATCTGCAGCTTCACCGAAATCGTCGGCGCCGGCCCGTCGAAGCACTTCGACATCCTCGGCATCAAGATGTTCGACTCGGCCGAGATCCGCGTCCACCCCACAGGCAAGGCGATCGCGCGTTTCGGCACCAAGAGCCAGGGCCAGGGCCACGAGACGACCTATGCGCAGATCGTGGCGGAGGA
>JBGPYQ010000226.1:0-5439 GCA_041493345.1 Gammaproteobacteria bacterium
CGGTGCTCGCCCGCCACAAGGTCCCCTACACCGCGTTCAAGTACGCGGAGAACACCGGACAGATGGCGCCGATCCGCGAGCAGGCCGGCACTTTCGCCGATTCCATCAAACTATGGAGCGAAGCATGAGCCACGGAGCAGGGGCCCCACGCTCGCGTGGGGATGCGACCAGGCGAGTGCGGCAAGGTGGCGACGAATCACCGACGAATGCAGCGCACACCAGTAAAGGAAGCCACCCATGAATTCCACCGTGCAGATGATGCCACCGCAACCTTCGAAGAAACCGGCCGCACCGGTGCAGAAAGAGGACGCGATGTTGTTGCAGAAGGAGATGATCAACCGCAACTACCACGAGCTCGCAATCTCACACGATCAGGGAAAAAAGATCTGCGCCACCTTCGTGCCGGGCAACCTGAACGAGCTGGTGATGTGCTTCGATTTTGCGCGGAGCCTGCCCGAGACCAACGCGCTTCAGAGCGGGTTGAGAAAGAAATCGGGCAAGTTCATCATGGACGCCGAGCGTGACGGCCATTCCGAGGACGTCTGCACCTACGTCAAGACCGACCTCGGCATGATGCTGGGCGGCGACATCGGCCCGACCGGCGAGCCGCTGCCCAAGCCCGACCTGCTGCTCCTCTCCTACACCGGCTGCTTCACCTTCATGAAGTGGTTCGAGCTGATCCGGCAGAAGTACGGCTGCGAGGCGACCATGCTGCACGTGCCCTACCAGGGCGACGGCCGGGTCTCGAAGAACATGCGTGACTACGTGGTGAAACAGCTCAAGGAAACCGTGATCCCGGCGCTCGAGCGCGTTTCGGGCGTCAAGTTCGACATCGACCGCCTGCGCGAGTACATGAAGGAGTCGGTCAAGGCCGAGGAAGACCTGGTCCACGTGCTTCAGTCCGCGAAGCACCGCCCCTCCCCGATCGACGGCTACTTCGGCGCGGTGTATTACATCGGCCCGATCTTCACCGCCTTCCGCGGCACGCCCGAGGCGACGCAGTTCTACAGCGTGCTGCGCAGGGAGATCGACGAGCGCGTGCGCGAAGGCAAGGGGCCGATCACCCCCGAGGGCGAACTCACCGAGGAGAAATACCGCCTCGTCGTCGAGGGTCCACCCAACTGGACCAGCTTTCGCGACTTCTGGAAGATGTTCTACGACGAGGGCGCGGTGGTGGTCGCTTCCACGTACGCCAAGGTCGGCGGCACCTACGATTTCGGCTTCCGCCACGATCCGGAACATCCGCTGGAGTCGCTCGCCGATTATTGCCTGGGCTGCTACACCAACCTCAATTTTCCGCAGCGGATCGACATGATCTGCAAGTACATCGAGGAGTACCAGGCCGACGGCCTCCTGATCAACTCGATCAAAAGCTGCAACAGCTTCTCGGCGGGGCAACTGCTGATCCTGCGCGAAGTCGAGAAACGTACCGGCAAGCCGGCGGCGTTCATCGAGTCGGACCTGGTTGACCCGCGCTACTTTTCTGCGGCCAACATCAAGAATCGCCTCGAGAGCTACTTCCAGATGATCAAGGCGAAAAGGGTCGCCCAGGCGGCCGCTGCGCCCGTGACGACCCATTAGGAGAACGCGCATGCGCTGCTTCATCGGCATCGACCTGGGCTCGACCACCACCAAGGCGCTGGTGATCGACGAGCAGCGCAACGTGATCGGGCGCGGAATCACCAACTCGCGCTCCAACTACGACGCGGCCGCGGCGATCGCCAAGCAGGAAGCGCTCCTCAATGCGCGCTTCCATCTGTTCCGCGAAGCGCTGGCGCGCTCTGGCGCGCTCAATGGCGGGCTCGAGGACTTCATCGGACAGCTCGAGCGCGATTTCCGCCTGGAACAATTCCTGGAACAACTGGCCGACCTCGAGGCCACCTGCCGGCGCAACGTGGAAGGGCCGCGCTTCGGCGCCGCCGCCCCTGGCGTGCTCGCCGCGCTCGAAGAAGTGTTCAAGCGGCTGCAGGCTGAGGCGCCGGAGCTCTTCGCCCCGGGCGCCAAGCGCAAATCGGATTTCTTCCGCGATATCGCGGGGAGCCGCTACCTTGCCCTAGGGGAGACCGTCGCCAAGGAAGCGGGCGTGCGCTACGACATGCTGCTCAATGTCTTCGATCGCTCCATCATCGAGGTCGAGAACCGCGTCTACGGCGATTCGATCAAACCCCATCTGCTGACGGCGCTCAAGCGTACGTTCGAGGCGCAGCCGGAAACCGCGGGCCGCGAGGACGCCGTGCGCGCGCCGATCCAGGGCGTGCTCGACACCGCGCTCGAGGAGACCTACGTGGTCGGCACCGGTTACGGCCGCGCGCGGCTGCCCTTTTCCAAGGAGCACATCCGTTCCGAGATTCTGTGCCACGGCTTGGGAGCTCACGTCATGTACCCGGGCACTGCCACGGTGCTCGACATCGGCGGCCAGGACACCAAGGCGATCCAGGTGGATGCGCAGGGCATCGTCGAAAGCTTCCAGATGAACGACCGCTGCGCCGCGGGCTGCGGCCGCTACCTCGGCTACATCGCCGACGAGATGAACATGGGCCTGCACGAGCTCGGGCCGCTCGCGATGAAGTCCACCAAGACGATCAAGATCAATTCGACCTGCACCGTATTCGCCGGCGCCGAGCTGCGCGACCGGCTGTCCCTCGGCGACAAGCGCGAGGACATCATGGCCGGGCTGCACCGCGCCATCGTTCTGCGCGCCATGTCGATCCTCGCGCGCTCGGGCGGCATCCGCAACGAATTTACCTTCACCGGCGGGGTCGCCAAGAACGAGGCCGCGGTGAAAGCGCTCAAGGATCTCGTCAGGGAGAACTACGGCGAGCTGACACTCAACATCGATCCGGATTCGATCTACACCGGAGCGCTCGGCGGCGCGACCTTCGCGTGGCGCGCGGTCGTCGAGGAAGGCATGACCGCGGAGGCGAGGAAATGATTACGACCGTCGGCATCGACATCGGCTCCGGCGCCGTCAAGACGACGCTATTCAGAACGAGTGGCGCAACGAATGATTGGCTGGCCAAGCGCGTCGAGCGCATTCGCCGGCGCGACCCGATGCAACTCGCGCGCGACGGCTACGACGAGGTGCTCAAGGAAGCCGGACTGAAGCCCGCCGACGTTGACTACGTGGCCACCACCGGCGAAGGCGAGAACGTCAAGTTCGCCACCGGCCACTTCTACTCGATGACCACCCATGCCCGCGGCGGCATTTTCCTGCGGCCGGACGCGCGCGCCGTGGCCGACATCGGCGCGCTCAACGGCCGCGCCATCTACATCGACGGGCGCGGCAAGGTGCTCCAATACAAGATGACCAGCCAGTGCGCCTCGGGAAGCGGCCAGTTCCTGGAGAACATCGCCCGCTACCTGGGCGTCGCGCTCGACGAGATCGGCCCGCTGTCGAGGACCTCGACCAACCCGGAAAAGGTGAGCTCGATCTGCGCCGTGCTCGCCGAGACCGACGTCATCAACATGGTGTCGCGCGGCATTCCGACGTCCGACATCCTGAAGGGGATCCACATTTCGATGGCCTCGCGATTGGTCAAGCTGCTGAAAGTCACCGGCATCACGCAGGGCACGGTGTTGCTCACCGGCGGTCTCGCGCTCGACATCGGCCTGCTTGCGGCGCTGCAGGAAGAGCTGGTCGCCGAAAAAATAATGGGACTCACGGCGGTCAACCACCCCGACTCGATCTACGCCGGGGCCGTCGGTGCGGCGCTGTGGGGCGCGTTCCGCCATGAAAAACTCGCTCAACTGGAGGCGCGCGCCGCCGCCTGAATTTCCCGGGAGAATGACATGGCTCTGCTAATCAACCAGGACTGCACCGAGTGCGACGCCTGCATACCCGTCTGTCCCAACGAGGCGATCACCAAGGGGACGCCTTACGTGATCGATGCCCTGCGCTGCACCGAATGCGTCGGCGCCGAAGACGAGCCGCAGTGCAAGCTCGTCTGCCCTTCAAACTGCATATTCGACAATCCGGACTTCCGCGAAACGCCGGAAGCGCTGCTGGAGAAGTACAAGGAGTTGCACGGGTAGACCTGGGGAAGCTCTGATTAACGTCATGCCCGCGAAAGCGGGCATCCAGCAAGCGGCTGAAATTCCTGGATTCCCGCTTTCGCGGGAATGACGAAATCAGGGTTGATCAGAGCTTGCCTAGCTGTTGACGCAGGTCTTGCGTGGTGAACCGGCGCCGCGCTTGATGCTCTCGGCCTGACTCAGTTGCCGCTTCCCTATTGTCCCGTATTGGACTAATATGCTCGTTAAGTCTCCAATGGGAAGAATTCACATGGCTGCCAAAGTTCTACAAGTTACGAAACCGGTAAGCGCAAAGAAAGTCTCTCCGCCAGCGCTACGCACGGTATTTCGAATTGCAGATGCATGGGGACTCAGCAACAAGGAGCAGATCAAGCTTCTTGGCAGTCCGCCGAAATCCTCTTTCTATCGATGGAAGCAGGGCAAGGAAGTCGTGCTGTCTCAGGACACGCTGGAACGAATTTCTTACATTCTGGGGATTTACTCGGCCTTGCAAGTCCTCCTGCCCAGACCGGAAGCCGCCGATTCATGGATCAAGAAACCCAACACTGCCCCGCTGTTCGGGGGACACAGTGCCCTGGATCGAATGGTGTCCGGTCAAGTTGGAGACCTGTACCTGGTTCGGCAATATCTGGACGCGCAAAGGGGCGGATGGGCGTGATACCCGCCGTCTCGCGGGTCGAATGGAAACCGTGCTATCGGATCGTCCCCAGTCGCTTTCCTCCAATAAGCGTTTATGAGCGCATAGCAAACCCTGCGGATCTCGAAGCGGTGTTCGCCGTCGAGGGCCTCACCAACCCCCGGCTAAGACAGGAAGCAGGAGAAATATCGCTCGTCCCTCCGGGAGACAGGATTTCGGGACCCGGAACCACGCCTATCATGGCGGCATTCACGCATTTGAATCCCGAAGGCAGCCGGTTCAGCGACGGAAGCTATGGCGTCTATTACGCCGGACAATCGATCGATACCGCTATCGAGGAAACGCGCTACAAGAGGGAGCAGTTTCTCGCGAGAACGAATGAATCCCCGATCGAACTCGACATGCGCACGTATCTGACCGATCTCGACGGCGAGCTCCACGACATTCGCGGGCGCAGAGACATGCCCGACGTCTACGATCCGAACAATTACGCAGCGGGACAAGCGCTCGGACGCGAGCTGAAGGCGATCGCCTCCAGTGGCATCGCCTACGACAGCGTACGCCACCCGATTGGAAAATGTGCCGGGGTATTCCGGCCGCCTCTACTGTCGAATTGCATACAAGGCCCACACTTCTGCTACATCTGGGACGGGACACGAATTACTGAGGTTTATGAGAAGACGCTATACGCCAAGTATTGAGCCTCAAGTCTCCTTACTGGCTGCGTGCGCAGTTCCCGTTTATCAGCCGGCGCTTGAGACGGCCCTGGC
>JBGPYQ010000105.1:0-10693 GCA_041493345.1 Gammaproteobacteria bacterium
AGAAGAAGGAGGCGGACCCGCTGATGGAGTACCTCGTCTCCTTCCGCGACCGGATGGAGCACGCGCGCGTGCTCCTCACGGACCCGGCGCTCACGGCGTTTTACTTCGTGACGCTGGCCGAGGCGCTGCCCATCGCGGTGGTCACGCGCTTCATCCAGTGGTTCAAGGACTTCGGCATCCCCGTGGGCGGCGTCCTCGTCAACATGGTCATCGACCGTGCGTCGCTCGGTCCGGACTCCGCCGACTTCGTCAAGAACCGCGTGGCCATGCAGCAGGAGCACATGCAGACGATCTGGCGGGAATTCGACGGAGCCGTACGCGCCATCGTGCCGCTGTTCGAGACCGAGATCCGCGGCCTGCCGATGCTCCAGCGCCTGTGCGACGCCATCTTCGCGGCCGACGGCGCGAAGCCCGCGCCCGGTGACGGCGCCGGCCGGCCGCACGAAGTCGCAGCGCGAACGTGATCGCTCCGGGCGCAGCGACGAGCCCGCACGCTTGGCCGCCGATCGTCAAGCGCCGCGGCGCGATCATCTCGGTGGTCGTGGTGCCATAGGTCGATGAGAGCGGGCTGACCATGAATACGCAGGAGGTCCGAATGACAGGAAAATTTACCCAGGTGGCCGACGATGTGGTTTCCGGCATCGGCTTGATCCGCGAGGGCGCGCCCGAGGCGATGAAGGCCTTCGGCGCTCTTTCGGTTGCGGCGACCGCAGCCAAGGCGTTCGATCCCAAGACTAAAGAATTGATGGCGCTCGCGATCGGCATCGCGGTTCATTGCGATGGTTGCGTCGCCTATCACACGCGCGCCGCGCACAAGCACGGCGCCACGCGCGAAGAGGTGGCGGAGACCGTCGCACTTGCGCTCTATATGGGCGGCGGGCCGGCGGCGGTCTATGGCGCGCAGGCGATCAGGGCCTATGACGAATTCGCCGGCACAACTTCGGGCTGAACAGTGCATGGCCATGCAGCAGGAGCACATGCAGACGATTTAGCGGGAATTCGACGGCAGCGTCCGCGCCATCGCGCCGCTGTTCGAGACCGAGGTCCGCGGCGTGCCGATGCTCCAGCGCCTGTGCGATACCATCTACGCGGCCGACGGCGCGAAGCCCGCGCCCGGTGACCGCGCCGGCCGGAGCAAGGAGGAGTAGGCGCGGTCAAAGAGCGGGCGAGGGCGCGCGCACCGGGCTGGCGGCTGCCGGCGCGTCGATCAGGCTCCGCAGCTCCTCCGCAGACAGCGTCTCCTGGCGCAGCAAGGCCTCGGCGCCGCGCGTCAGCAATTCGCGCCGACGAGTGAGGATCTCGAGTGCCGATTCGAGCGCCTTTTTCACGATGGTGCGGACGGCTAGATCGATCTCGCGGGCGGTCTCCTCGCTGAATTGGCGCGCCGGCATCGCGCCCGGGGCCGGCCCGAGAAAACTGGGGCGCGTCTCGTCGTAGGCGACGCTTCCCAGGGTGTCGTCCATGCCGAAGCGCATCACCATGTTGCGCGCGATGTCGGTGGCCTTGACCAGATCGTCGGCCGCTGCGGTAGAGAGGCTCCCGAAGACGAGCTGCTCGGCGGCTCGGCCGCCGAGCAGCACCGTCATCCTGTTCTGGAGTTCCTCGCGCGCCATGAGGAAACGATCTTCCGTCGGCCGCTGGATCGTGTAACCGAGCGCGCTGACGCCGCGCGGGATGATCGAGATCTTGTGCACCGGGTCCACGCGCGGCAGCGACATCGCGACCAGCGCGTGCCCCATCTCGTGATGGGCGACGATTCTTCGTTCTTCGGGATTGAGCAGCCGGTTGCGCTTTTCCAGGCCGGCGACGATGCGCTCGATGGCGCCGGTGAAATCCGTGCGGTCGATCGCCCCCGCGTCCCGCCGGGTCGCGAGCAGCGCCGACTCGTTGACGAGCGTGGCGAGGTCCGCTCCGGAGAATCCCGGCGTGAGCGCGGCGATCTCCTCGGCGTCGACGTTGGAAGCGAGCTGGACCTTGCGCAGATGCACGCGCAGGATCTGCACGCGTCCGGTCTTGTCGGGGCGGTCGACCAGGACCTGCCGGTCGAATCGCCCGGCGCGGAGGAGCGCCGGATCGAGGATCTCCGGCCGGTTCGTCGCGGCGAGCAGCACTACGCCCCCGCTCGGGTCGAAACCGTCCATCTCGGCGAGCAATTGGTTGAGCGTCTGCTCCTTCTCGTCGTGGCTCCCGAGTATGAACGACCCGCGCGCGCGGCCGAGCGCGTCGAGCTCATCGATGAAGACGATCGCGGGGGACGCCTTGCGCGCCTGCTCGAACAGATCGCGCACCCGCGCCGCGCCAACGCCCACGAACATCTCGACGAATTCGGACCCGCTGATCGAGAAGAACGGAACGCCGGCTTCGCCGGCGACGGCGCGCGCGAGCAGGGTCTTTCCGGTTCCCGGAGGGCCGACCAGCAGTATTCCCTTCGGCATGCGAGCCCCGAGGCGGCCGTAGGACTTCGGGTCGCGCAGGAAGCTGATCACTTCCTTGAGCTCGTCCTTTGCCTCGTCGACGCCTGCGACATCATCGAAGGTGACCTTGGTGTCGGTCTCCATGTATACCTTGGCCTTGCTCTTTCCGACCGTGAACAGGCCGCCGCCCAGCCCCTGTTGCCCCGCCATGCGCTTCATCAAGAAGCTCCATATGGCGAAAAACACCACGGCCGGGACGATCCAGGAGAGCAGCATGGAGAGCCACTTGCTCTCGGCTTGACCGGTAAAGCGCACCTTCGCCGCCTCGAGGTCCTGGACGAGCGTCGGATCGTTGACCCTTAGCGTCGCAAAGCGGTGCTCGCCGCCCCCGAGCTTCTTAAAATCCTCCGCACTCTCCCCGGGAAGGACGGATTCCAGACCGTCTGCGCTCATCGTTCCGCTGATGATCTGCTCTCCGAGGGCCACCTTCGTCACCTTGCCCGCCCTGACGAGTACCTTGAAGTCGCTGTAGGCCAGGTTGTGGACGGGACTGAACAGATACTCCTGGATGGCGACCAGGGCAAGGAAAGCGACGACGAAGTACCAGATGGAGAATTCATGCTTCTTTTCCATTGCACGCTTTCCTTCGGCGGTCCAAAGAATATTCCGCGGGCGGTCTAGCGCCTCATCGCAGACGCGTCGCGCCGCGACGCCCACTGCCTCGCCCGCGCGATTGCGATGCGGATCGCTTGGCCTTCCGGCCGGCCCGCTTCGAGCAGCGCGTTGGCGATCTCGATCGCCTTCTCGCGCACCTCGGGCGGCAGGTTCTTCATCGAAATCGGGTAAGTGGCCGGGGTCCAGGGCATGATCGGACTAGCGGCGGGATTCCAGCCAGATGCCGAAGATCTCGAGCGCGACTCCCGCGGCCATCAGGATCGCGCCGCCGAGTACCTCGGGCGAGAGCCACATCATCAACGCACCCGCGACGATGGCGAAGAGCGCGAGCGTGCGTCGGACGAGCTTGGGTTTCATCGTTACAGTAGATCGCTGACGGAGCCCGACCCCTTTGACGCAGATCAAGCGCGGTTCTCACGGACTGCGCGGCCGGTTTTCCGGCCGCGCTCAGGCGGCGCGCTGTGCGAGCTTTCCGCGAATATAGGCGACGAGGTTGTCCAGGGTGACAAGCTTGCCGTAGTCGACTTCCGGAATGTCCACGTGCAGCTTCTCGTTCACGGCGACGAGGACGTTGAGCCAGTCCATCGAGTCGAGATCGATCTGGTCGCGCAACGGCCGGTCGGCCCGCAGGTCGCCTTCCTCGAGCTCCGGCGCTATGGCCTTTATGATTTCGATCACGCGGGCCTTGATTTCGGGTTCGTTCACAGTTCCTCCGGATGCTGCAGCCGCTCGCGAAGCTCGGCGAGAAAGCGCGCGCCGCGATGGCCGTCGCTCGCGCGATGGTCGGCCGAAAGGCTCGCCGTCACGAGCGGCACGGCGCGCAGCTCCCCGCTTTCGGCCCAGGGCCGCGTCTCCAGACGCCCGAAGCCGACCAGCGCGACCTGCGGCGGATAGATGACGCCGAACACCGCTTCGACACCCTGCTCGCCGAGGTTCGTGACGGTGATCGTCGGATCCGACATCTCGGAGCTGCGCAGCGAGCCCGCGCGCGCGCGCGCGACCAGATCGCTGAGACCGCGCATGAGCTCGACCAGGCTCTTCTTGTCCACGTCGTGGATCGCCGGCGCGATCAGGCCGCCCTGGCGGATCGAGACGGCGACGCCGATGTGCACGCCGCTCTCCGGGTGGAAGGCTCCGTCGCGCCAGAAGCCGTTCAGCTCGGGCGATCTCGCGAGCGCGAGCGCGACGGCCTTCAGCTGCAGCGCGCCCATCAGGACGCGCTCCGTCACCGGGCGCTTCTCGTTCTCGCGTGCCAGCCATTCGGCGGCGCGCTGCATCGGAATCGTTTCGGACAGGTAGTAGTGCGGGATCTCCCGCTTGGAGCGGCTCATCGCCGCGGCGATCGCCTTGCGCATTTCCGCGTATCTGTCCGTGGGCGCGGGCGCTGCCCGCGCCGCGGCTTTTTCCACGTCCTCGATCGTCACCGCGCCGTGCGGTCCGGTGCCGACGATCTGTTCGATGTCGAGCTTGAGCTCGCTCGCGTGCCGTCGCGCGGCGGGCGACACCGGCCGGCGCTGCGCGAGCGGCGCCGCCGAAGGCGCGGCAGCGGCGGCGGTCGGTTTGGGCGCGGGGCGAGCGGCGGTCGCTTCGCGCTTGTATAGGGCGGCCTGCTCCGGCGTTTCTCCGGGCTGAAGCAGCGTCGCGAGCACCGTGCCCACCGGCACGGTCTCGCCGATCGGAACGAGCTGCTCGAACAGGGTTCCCTCCTGCCAGATCTCCACTTCCACCGCGGCCTTGGACGTATCGACCACCGCGACGACCTGGCCGCGCTTGACGACCTCGCCCGGCTTCACTTTCCATTCCAGCAGCTTGCCCTCGTCCATGTCGGCGCCGAGCGAAGGCAGTTTGAATTCGATCATGTGAGCTTATCGGCCGAGCAGCGCCTTGGCCGCGGCGACGATCTCGTCGAGCTGAGGCAGGGCCGCTTCCTCCAGGTGCTTCGCGTAAGGAATCGGAACCTCCTCGGTGCACACGCGCGTGGGCGGTGCGTCGAGGTCGTAGAACGCTTCCTCGGCTATGCGGGCGATGATCTCCGCGGCGAGGCTGCCCGTGCGCCACCCTTCGTCGACGACGACGGCGCGCCGGCATTTGCGCACCGAAGCGAGGACGGTCGCCATGTCCAGCGGGCGCAGCACGCGCAGGTCCACGACCTCGGCGTCGACGCCTTCTTCCGCGAGCTGGGTTGCGGCCTGGAGCGTCTTGGGGAGCGAGCCCCCGTAGGTGATGAGGCTCACCATTGTCCCTTCGCGGCGCACGGCAGCCGAGCGGATGTCCGTGTTCCGGACCTCGGGAACGTCCGCCTCTATGTTATAGAGCTGCGCATGCTCGAAGATGACGACGGGATCCGGATCCGCGAGCGCCGGCGCGAGCATGTCGCGTGCGTCTTCCACGGTGCCGGGGGCGAGCACCTTGATGCCGGGAATAGAGGCATACCAGTTCTCGAAGCTGTGCGAGTGCTGGGCGGCGACCTGGCGGCCGGCGCCCGTCGCCATGCGGATCACGAGCGGAACCGAGAACTGCCCGCCCGACATGTGGTGGTAGAGCGCAGCGTTGTTCACGATCTGGTCGAGCGCGAGCAGGCTGAAATTGACCGTCATCACTTCCACGATCGGCCGCATGCCCCCCAGCGCCGCGCCGACCCCGGCGCCCACGAACGCGAGTTCCGAAAGCGGCGTGTCGCGCACGCGCTCGGGGCCGAACTCCTCCAGCAGGCCTTTCGTGACGGCGTAGGTTCCGCCGTAGCGGCCGACGTCCTCGCCCATGAGAAAGACGCGGGGATCGCCGGAAAGGGCCTCACGCAGGGCCTGGCGCATGCCTTCGCGGTAGGAGAGACGACTCATGTCCCCTCCATTTCCGGAGGCGTATACAGATCGTTCGTCAGATCCTCGACCGGCTCCCAAGTGCCCGCCTCGGCGAACGCCACCGCGCGATCCACTTCGGAGCCCACTTCGCGATCGAGCGCGAGGAATTCCTCTTCGGTCAGCTTGCCTTCGGCCTTGAGTCTGGCCGAGAAAGTGTGCAGCGGTCCGCGGGTTTTCCACTCCTCGACCTCGCGCTTGTCGCGGTAAAGCTCGGCGTCGAACATGGAGTGCGCGCGGAAGCGGTACGTCCGGTATTCCACGAAGAACGGGCCGCGACCCCTGCGCACCTCCCGTTGCGCGCGCTGGGTCGTCTCATGCACGGAGACGATGTCCTGGCCATCGGCCCGGAGGGCCGGCATGTCGTAGGACGCGGCCTTGGCGCAGAGATCAGTCTGCGACTCGGAGCGCTCGATCGCCGTGCCCATCGCGTACAGGTTGTTCTCGCAGCAGAAGAGCACCGGCAGCCGCCACAGCGCGGCAAGATTCATGGACTCGTGGAACGCGCCTTCGGCCACGGCGCCTTCGCCGAAGAAGCACGCCGTGACGCGCTGCACGCCCTGCATCTTGTCGGCGAGCGCGAGGCCCACCGCGAGCGGGAGGCCGCCGCCGACGATGGCGTTGCCGCCGAACAGGCGCGCGCGCGCGTCGAAGAGGTGCATCGAACCGCCGCGGCCGCGCGAGCAGCCCTCTTGCTTGCCGTACATCTCGGCCATGATCGCTTCCATAGTAACGCCGCGAACGAGGGCGTGGCCGTGCTCGCGGTAGGTGGCGACGAGGTTGTCCTGAGAATCGAGCGCATGCAGCGCGCCCACCGCGACCGCTTCCTCGCCAATGTAGAGATGCAGGAAGCCGCGGATCTTGCCTTCGCCGTAGAGTTCCGCGGATTTCTCCTCCATGCGGCGGATGCGCAGCATGTCGGTGAGGAGCTTCAGCGCGAATTCGCGCTCGTATGGGACGGGCCCGGAGGGCGGTGCGTCGATCATCTTCATGACATGGACTCCAGCGTGGAAATGTCGCCCTCCGGAAGCCCGAGCTCGCGTGCTTTCAAGAGGCGTCTCATGATCTTGCCGCTGCGCGTCTTCGGCAATCCGCTCTGGAACTCGATTTCCTTCGGCGCGACCGCCGCGCCCAGGCGCTTTCTCGCGTGACCGAGCAATTCCATCTTCAACGACTCGGAGGGCTCGTAGCCCTTCTTCAGCGATACGAACGCCTTCACGATCTCGCCCACCATCGGATCGGGCTTGCCGATCACACCGGCTTCGGCCACCGCCGGATGCTCCATCAGGGCGCTCTCGACTTCGAAGGGCCCGATCAGATGGCCCGCGGACTTGATGACGTCGTCGGCGCGCCCGACGAACCAGTAGTAGCCGTCGGCGTCGCGCTTCGCCAGATCGCCGGTGAGATAGAGCTCGCCGGCGAAACACTTGCGGTAGCGCTCTTCCTGATTGAGGTAGCCGCGGAACATTCCCGGCCAGCCGGCGCGCAGCGCAAGCTCGCCCTCGACACCCGGCGCGTCGATCACGCGCATGCCGCCGTCCTCGCCCCGAGCGACGATGCAGGCTTCGATGCCGGGCAGGGGCTTGCCCATCGAGCCCGGCTTGATGTCCATCGCCGGTGTGTTCGCGATCATGATGCCGCCGGTCTCGGTCTGCCACCAGTTGTCGTGAATGGGAAGGCCGAGCGCGTCCGCGCCCCACCACACCGCTTCGGGATTGAGCGGCTCGCCCACGCTCGCGATGAAGCGCAGATTCGGAAAAGAGTACTGCTTGGGCAGCTCAGTCCCCGCCTTCATCAGCATGCGGATCGCGGTGGGCGCTGTGTACCATACGGTAACCGCCTGGTCCTGCAGGATCCGATACCAGCGCTCGGCGTCGAAGTCCGCCTCGTCGACGACGCTGGTCACGCCGTGCAAGAGCGGCGCGACGATCCCGTAGGAAGTGCCCGTCACCCACCCCGGGTCGGCGGTGCACCAGAACACGTCCTCGGGATGCAGATCGAGCGCGAACTTGCCGGTGGCGTAATGCATGACAACGGCGCCGTGCACGTGCATCGCGCCTTTCGGCGTGCCGGTGGTGCCGCTGGTGAAATGCAGAAACGAACCGTCTTCGGGACGAGTCGGCTCGACGGCGAACTCGTCCGAAGCTTCCGCCATGAGGCGTTTGAGGTCCTGCGTTCCCGGCACATCGGTGGCAGCCCCCGCCTCGCCGGCGAGCACTACATGCCTGAGTGCGGGAAGCAAGGGGACGCTCTTCTCGAGCTTGCGCCGGTAGAGCGTTTCCGTGGTGAGCACCACGTTTCCCTGTCCGAGCTCCAGACGCATGCGTACCGGGTCGGGACCGAAAGCGGAAAAGAGCGGGCATACGACCACGCCCGCCTTCAAGCCGCCCAGCACGCCGATGTAGAGCTCCGGAATGCGCCCGCTCAGCACGAACAGCCGGTCGCCTTTGCGGATCCCGAGCTTTCGCAGCACGTTCGCAAAGCGGTTGGTGAGGCGCTTGAGCTCGCCGTAGGTGAATGCGCGCGCGCCGCCCTCGCGTTGCAGCCAGCGGAGCGCGGTGCGATCGGCGAGCGCTCCCGCGGCGTGCCGGTCCACCGCCTCGTGCGCGATGTTGAGCGCCCCGCCGGGCAATCCTTCGAGCTCGCGTCGCACGGCTTCCCAGGAAAAGCGCGCGCGCGCAGTGTCGTAATCCGCCAGGTTCGGCGATACGCGAAACTGCGTTGCATTCTTGCGAATGATCGCCGGCCTCACGGACTCTCTCTCCGGTTCAGTGTCGCATCCATACTAGGCGCCGCTGCCGCGTCGGCTTTGACCTAGCTCAAAGAGAGTCGCCAGCGGTCAGTCCGCGACGGCTTTCCGGTCCTGCTGTCGATTTGCGCCGCCAGCTCGCGGAGCACCGGCGAAATATCGACGCGATACGCTTCTGCGGCCTGTTCCAGGGAGCGTAGCGCCGGGGGCAGGGCGGCGAGCTGCCGGCCGGCCTCGGCGCGAAGCGCGTCCGTGCTCGGTGACGCAGTGACGCGCTTGCCGCCCAGCATGATCGGCTGGAGCAGTTTCGTTCCCGGGCGGTCTTCCGCCTCCAGCGTCACGGCGTCGTGGTCCAGCGTGCCGTCGTCCCGAAAATGGCGATGCACCTGCTTGCGCCCCGGCCAGGTCGCCTTGCCGGTCGAGCGCTTGCGCCGCGGGGCGCCGGCGTACTCCTGCAGCTTGTAGACGGCGTCGAGAAACGGCGCGTCCGCCGAGGTGACGAGGCTGGTGCCCACGCCGAAGCCGTCGATCGGCGAACCCGAAGCGAGCACTTCGCGCAGTCTGTACTCGTCGAGATTGCCGCTCGCGAAGATCGTCGCCTGCCCGAGCCCGCCTTCGTCGAGGATGCGGCGCACGCTGCGCGAAAGCGCCGCGAGATCACCACTGTCAAGACGCACGCCGCGGATCGCAATGCCCGCCTGCCGCAGGCGCGGAGCAAGGGCGACGACCTTGCGAGCCGCGGCTTCGGTGTCATAGGTGTCGAGCAGAAAAACAGTGCTGTTGGGGCAGGCCCCGGCGAAGCGCTCGAATGCCGCCGCCTCGTCGTCGTGGGCTTGGACGAACGAATGCGCCATGGTTCCGAAAATAGGGATGCCGAAGCGCGGCGCGGCGAGTGCCGTGGCCGTGCCGGAGAAACCGGCGATGTAGCTCGCCCGCGCCGCAAGCAGACCCGCTTCGGCGCCGTGCGCGCGCCGCAGGCCGAAATCCACGAGCAGCTTGCCGGGTGCGGCCAGCACTGAGCGCGCGGCTTTCGATGCGACCACCGTCTGGAAATGCACGAGGTTGAGGAGTCGCGATTCGACCAACTGCGCCTCGGGCAGGGGCGCGACCACGCGCACGATGGGTTCGTTCTGAAAGAAGAGTGTTCCTTCCGGCATCGCATGCACGTCGCCGGTGAAGCGCAGCCCGCGCAGACGCTCGAGGAAATCGCCGCGAAAGAGGCCGCTTTGCTCGAGCCACGCGAGCTCCTCTTTCTCGAAATGAAGCTGCTCGAGGAATTCCAGCGCCTGCTCCAGGCCCGCGGCCATCAGGAAGTTCCGGTTGGCGGGCAGCTTACGCACGAACAGCTCGAACACCGCGGTATCCAGCATTCCATGCGCGAAATACGCCTGCAGCATGGTGAGCTGGTACAAGTCGGTGAGCAGCGGGCTGGTCAAGGGATTCATGATGTTCTGGCCGAGAAGCCGGATCGTGCCGGCGCCGCGGCGGATTGCCGGCGACCGCGGCAAGAGCGCTTATTCGGAATGCGCGTTGCGCGCTTGCGCGCGGCCCGGCTCGCGCTCGAGCAAATGCCGCTCGAACCAGCGGCCCGCATGCGCTGCGGCTTCTTCGAGCGCGCCCGGCTCCTCGAACAGATGCGTGGCTCCCGGAACGACGATCAATTTCTTCTGCGCGCGCAGGGAACGGTACGCTTCCTCGTTCCATTCGAGAACGGGCGAATCGCGTTCGCCCACGATCAGGAGCGTGGGCGCCTGCACGCGAGGTAGCCAGGGCGCGGCCAGATCCGGACGCCCCCCTCGGGAAACGACAGCGTGGGCGTTCTCCGGTTCCGTCGCGGCGGCGACGAGCGCGGCGGCCGCGCCCGTGCTCGCGCCGAAATACCCGACGCGCAACGCCCGCGGCGCGGCGACGCCGTCCAGCCAGCGGCGGGCTTCGAGCAGCCTCGAGGCGAGCAGCTCGATGTCGAACACGTCGTGCCGGGACTCGGCTTCGTCCTC
>JBGPYQ010000259.1:0-4031 GCA_041493345.1 Gammaproteobacteria bacterium
ATTGCTCGCCGAGCACCGCCTCTCTGACGACCCGGCGACGCAGGTCGAAATGATGAGGGTCCTCGCGGTGGCGAGCGGCAGCCGCGGCATGGCAGGCGGGCAGGCGATCGACCTCGCCAGTATCGGGCAGACGCTCACGCTGCCCGAGCTCGAGCACATGCATATCCACAAGACCGGCGCGCTGATTCGGGCGTCGGTCGCGCTGGGCGCGCGCTGCTCGGGCGCGCTTGCACCTGAGCAGCTGGCGCGCCTTGACCATTACGCCAAATGCGTGGGACTCGCCTTCCAGGTGGTGGACGACTTGCTCGACCGGGAATCCTCGACCGCGACTCTCGGAAAAACAGCCGGCAAAGATGCGGCGAACAACAAGCCGACCTACGTATCGGTTCTCGGTCTTGCGCGCGCAAAAGCGCTCGCCGAGGAGCTGCGCGCGGAGGCGCAGGCCGCGATTGCCGGGATGGGCGATCGCGCGCGCCGGCTCTCGGAGCTGGCGGACTTCATCGTGCTGCGAAAATTCTGACGTAATGCAGCATAATTCGCATCCATGAGTTCCATCGGAGAGGCGGATCTTCCCGGCGGCCGGACGGCCGGATCGCCCGGCGCCGGTTCGTCCGGCGCAGTTTCGTCCGGAAACGATCCGGGCAGATACAAGCTGCTGAAGACAATCGACGATCCGGCGGCGATCCGAAAGCTGGACAGGAAGGGGCTGCAGCAGCTTGCCGGCGAGTTGCGGTCCTATGTGCTGGATTCGGTCAGCCAGACCGGCGGGCACCTGTCGTCCAATCTCGGGACGGTCGAGCTGACCCTCTCGCTTCACTACGTGTTCAACTCCCCGTACGACCGCATCGTCTGGGACGTCGGGCACCAGACCTACGCGCACAAGATCCTCACCGGACGCCGGGAGGCGATGAGCCGCCTGCGCATGGCCGGCGGCATATCCGGTTTTCCGCGCCGCGCGGAGAGCGAGTACGACACCTTCGGCACCGCGCACTCGAGCACCTCGATCAGCGCGGCGCTCGGCATGGCGCAGGCGGCGAAGCTCAAAGGCGAAGTGGGTGACAAGCGGCGCCACGTGATAGCCGTCATCGGCGACGGCGCCATGTCGGCCGGCATGGCCTTCGAGGCGATGAACAACGCCGGCGTCATGGACACCGATCTGCTGGTAATCCTCAACGACAACGACATGTCGATCTCGCCCGCGGTGGGCGCGCTCAACCGCTATCTTGCGCGGCTGATGTCGGGGCGCTTTTATGCCGCCGCGCGAAAGGCGGGCGAGAAGGTGCTGGCCGGCGTGCCGCCGCTGTGGGAATTGGCGAAGAAGATGGAGGAACACGCCAAGGGCCTGGTCATGCCCTCGACGCTGTTCGAGGAATTCGGTTTCAACTATGTCGGCCCCATCGACGGCCACGACCTCGATTCGCTGATCCCGACGCTGAAGAACATCAAGGCGCTGAAGGGCCCGCAGTTCCTGCACGTCGTGACCAAGAAAGGGCAGGGCTACAAGCTCGCGGAGGCCGACCCGGTGCTCTATCACGGGCCGGGCAAGTTCAATCCGGCCGAGGGCATCAAGAAATCCGCCGGCGGCAAGCCGACCTACACCCAGGTGTTCGGCGACTGGCTGTGCGATGCGGCGAAGCTCGATTCCCGCCTCGTCGGCATTACCCCGGCGATGCGCGAGGGCTCGGGGCTGGTGCGTTTTGCAAAGGAGTTTCCCGACCGGTATTTCGACGTGGGCATCGCCGAGCAGCACGCGGTGACCTTCGCCGCGGGGCTCGCCTGCGAAGGCCTGAGGCCCGTGCTTGCGATCTATTCCACTTTTTTGCAGCGCGGCTACGACCAGCTCATCCACGACGTCTGCATCCAGAACCTGCCCATCGTGTTCGCGCTCGATCGCGCCGGGCTCGTGGGCGGCGACGGCGCGACCCACAACGGCGCTTTCGACCTGACGTTCCTGCGCTGCATTCCCAACATGGTGGTCATGACTCCGAGTGACGAAAACGAATGCCGGCAGATGCTGCACACGGCGGTGTCGCTCGGCCGGCCCGCCGCGGTGCGCTATCCGCGCGGAAGCGGCCCGGGTGCCGAGATAAACAAGGAATTTCAGGTGCTCCCGGTCGGAAAAGCCGAAGTGCGGCGCCAGGGCCGGAAGATTGCAATTCTCGCCTTCGGCAACCTGCTCAAGCCTGCGCTCCAGGCGGCCGGGGAGCTTGATGCGACGGCGGTCAACATGCGCTTCGTCAAGCCCATCGACCAGGCGCTCATCGCGGAACTTGCGGCAACGCACGAGCTGCTGGTCACCGTCGAGGAAAACGCCGTCATGGGCGGCGCCGGCAGCGCCGTGGCCGAGTCGCTGTCGGCCCGGGCGATCACGACGCCGATCCTCCAGCTCGGCCTGCCCGACGTTTTCGTTGACCACGGCGATCAGGCGCAGCTGCTTGCCTCGGTCGGCCTGGACAGCGCCGGCATCGTCGCCGCAATCCGGTCCCGCCTCGCCCGGCTCTGATTCCGGAATGACCCGCGGATTGCAGGGACTTTCCGGGAATTTTGCTTGAATAGCCGGGAACGGGACGCATGTTAAAATCGTCCAACTTCGTGTCCACCCGATAAAAGCATCCGATGAACATTCGCGACCCGCTCGCCATTCCCGATGTCCAGAGTTTCGAGGACAAGCGCCGCATCGCCATCGACCAGGTCGGCATCAAGGCGCTCCGCCACCCCATCCGGGTGGCCGAGCGCGGCGGCGGCACGCAGCACACCATCGCCCTGTTCAACATGTACGTCGGGCTGCCGCATCACTTCAAGGGCACCCACATGTCGCGCTTTGTCGAGATCCTGAACGCCCACGAGCGCGAGATCTCGCCGGAAACGTTCCAGGTGATCCTCGACGAGATGGTCGAGCGGCTCGAGGCCCAGTCCGGCCATATCGAGATGAATTTCCCGTACTTCGTCAACAAGGCGGCGCCCGTGTCGAAGGTGAAGAGCCTGATGGACTACGACGTCACTTTCGTGGGGGAAATCGCGAAAGGCGAGAAGTGTTTCAAGATGAAAGTCGTGGTGCCGGTCACAAGCCTGTGCCCGTGCTCCAAGCGTATCTCCGAGTACGGCGCGCACAACCAGCGCTCGCACGTCACCCTCAGCGCGAAGACCAGGGGATTCGTGTGGATCGAGGAGCTGGTCGAGTACGCGGAAAAGCACGCGTCGAGCGAGCTCTACGGCTTGCTCAAGCGCCCCGATGAAAAGTACGTCACCGAGCGTGCCTACGACAACCCTAAATTCGTCGAGGACATGGTGCGCGACATCGCCGCCGAACTGAACCGCGACAAGCGCATCGAGTGGTACAAGGTGGAATCGGAGAATTTCGAGTCCATCCACAACCACTCCGCCTACGCGCTCGTGGAGAAAGACAAGACCCGGAAGTGAATCGCGCCGGGGAAAGGGCCCGGATGCGCGGGCGCCTGGTTCTCGCGGCAGTCGCCCTGCTGGCCCCGGCCGGTGCCGGCGCGACAAGCGTCTACGTCATGGCCTCGCGTGGCAGCTCGACCTACAGCGCGCGGGCAGCACGCTGACTCTCACCCAGCGGTACTAGCTTCTAGTAGCGCCGGACCAGCACCATCGTCTGGCCTTCGCGCTTCATTTCCATGCGGTTGAGGAAGCTCATGCCGAGCAGCGCAATCGGCAGGACGGTGCCTTCCATCACCACCGCGTCGATGCTGTTCACGGTGATATCGCCCACGCGCACGCTGTCGAGCTTCACCCGGTATGCCGGCGCCGGGCCGTTGGCCGTGTTCATGATGCTCGGCTGCCTCTTGCGGTAATCGATCCCGAGCCGGCCGGCGTCGGCCGACGAAAGCGCGATGAGGGTGGCCCCGGTATCGACCAGAAAACGGATCGTGCCGCCGTTGATCTGCCCGTCCACGACGAAATGGCCGTTGCCGTCGGCGTTCAGAGTCACGCTCTGCGCCGAGGCGCTGCGCACCACGGCCGAGTATTGCTGGCCCATCTGCAGAGTCTTTTTTTGCCCGCCGATGTCG
>JBGPYQ010000118.1:0-9753 GCA_041493345.1 Gammaproteobacteria bacterium
GCATGCGCTCGCGCGCCCGCGACAGGCGCGACATCACCGTACCGATCGGGATATCGAGGGCCCGGCTCACTTCTTTGTAACTCAGCTCCTCAACCGCGACCAGCAACACCACCTCTCGCTGCTCGGCCGGAAGGATGCGCATCGCCCGATCCACGTCCTGCAGCTCAAGCTGCTGGGTCTGCGTCCCGCGCACTGCCACCGCGGGCATTTCTTCCACGATCTGCTCAATTTCGTTGCGGCGCCGCCGCGCCTGGTTCACGAATACGTTGTGCATGATAGTGAACAGCCAAGCCCGAAGGTCGCTCCCGGGGCGCCAGAGGTAGAACTTGTTCCACGCGCGCTCCAGGGTGTCCTGGACGAGATCATCGGCAATGTAGCGGTCGCCGACGAGCGCGCGGGCGTAGCGCCGCAGCCGGGGAATGTGCTCGATGATGATGCGCCGGTCCATCTGCCGCGTATTCTACGCGGCATACGGCCATACAGCTTCGCCAAGTACTACGACCCATATCGCAACTTTTCTCATGGCCCCTGTCCTTGCTCAAGAAAACGGAAACCCTGCGATACAAACGCCGCCATGCCGGCGTTTATTCCAGAAGCACGCCAAAACCTGCGAACGCATCGTCGCGAGGCGAGTAAACACCGCGGGCGCTCGGCTTATTCCGGCAGGCCTTAGACCGGCCGCGCAGGCTGCTGGGCGCGAGGGGTCGATTCCCTTTCGGCGCAGCGTGCAAAGCGGTGAAAAAAACGGGGGGCTCCGGCCACCCGTACTTGGTGTTGCGATCGGTTCTTGAAAGCGAAGTTCAGCGCAGGCCCGCAGCGTAATCCGCCACTGCACCGATTTCGTGATCGCTCATTTTAGCGGCTATGGTGCGCATCATATTGCTCGGGTCGTTGGCACGCTGTCCGGATCGAAAGGCCTTGAGCTGCGCGTCGGTGTACTCGGCGTACTGTCCTGCGATGCGCGGATACTGCGCCGGGAGGCCGGCCCCGGCCACGCCGTGGCACGACGCACAGGCGGCCAATCCCCTTGGGGCATCACCGCCCCGCCAGATCTTCCGGCCCAGCGCAATCGTTTCCTTGTTCTGCGCCGCCCCTGACCTGGCCTGCTGTGTCCCGTAAAACGCGGCGACATCGCGCATGTCCTCGGGCGAAAGGTTCGCCGTCATCCCGCCCATGATCGGATTTTCCCGCGCGGCCTTCCTTCCCGGAGCCGCTTTGAAATTGGCGAGCTGCTTTTGCAGGTATTCCGGAACCTGGCCGGCGATCTTGGGATTCGCCGAACTGGGGCTGTTTCCATCTGCGCCATGGCATGCCGCACAGACCTGGGTCGCGATTTTCCGGCCTTTTTCGATGTCCGGTTTGGCTGCGGGTCCCGCCGCCGCGACAGCGCACGCGCAAGCCGCGAAACCCAGAAACGCCCATACTCTTTTCATTCAATCTCCTCCGGACAGGGCCGGACTCAAAAAGCTGATATTCTAACCAATTTCAAACACGCTACGCCATGTCGGCGATTCATCGGGCGGCGTTTTTCAAGAGCGCTTCCGCGCTCGAGGATTTTCCGGCAAGCGTCAGTGAAATCGCTTTTGCGGGGCGCTCCAATTCGGGCAAATCAAGCGCGATCAACGCGCTTGCCCGCAGGCGGCGACTTGCTTTCGTCAGCAGGACTCCGGGCCGCACTCAGCTCATCAATTTCTTTTCTTTCGGCGAGGAACGCTTTCTTGTCGACCTTCCCGGCTACGGCTATGCCAAGGTGCCCGCAGCCACGCGCGCACCCTGGGAGAAGCTGCTCGGCGCATACCTGCAATCGCGCGCTCCCCTGCGCGGCATGGCGCTTGTAATGGACGTGCGGCACCCGCTCACGGAGCTCGACCACAGGATGCTCGCCTGGTTTCGACCCACCGGCAAACCCGTGCACGTGCTGCTCACCAAAGCGGATAAACTTTCGCGCGCAGCCGCGATCAGGGTATTGCGAAAAGTCGAACGGGATCTTGCGTTGCTCGCGCCGAATTTCTCCGTTCAGCTATTTTCCAGTCTCAAGAAATCCGGGCTCGACGAGGTCGAGGCGGTATTCGAGAAGTGGCTGGGACAAGAACCCCCGGCACGGCCAGAGGTTCGGAAATAAAAGCCCCCGGGCTAAAAGGGGAATCAGCCCGGGGCAAAACGCCTTAAAGACTAAGGCGCCCGCTCAGGGAGGAGAAGCGGGAGACGACCGAAATCGTCTGAACGTTATGAGTAGCCCAAAGGAAAAAGGTTCCCGCGGCGGGGGATCCAGACATTAAGTTATTGATCCGCCTTAGTAAAAAAGGAGTTCACATGCGGGTCTACGGCAGTTTTCCTTCGGTGCGCATGCGGCGCATGCGGCGCGATGAATTCTCGCGCAGGTTGATGCGCGAGCACGTGCTTACCGCCGACGATTTGATCTATCCGGCATTCATTATCGAGGGCAAGGGCCGAAGCCAGGCCGTTCCGTCAATGCCGGGGGTGTCGCGCCACACGCCCGATAAGCTGATACCGGTGGCCGAGCGCTGCCTGAAGCTCGGTGTGCCCGTAATGGCGCTCTTCCCGGCGATCGAGCCTTCCCTGAAAACTCCGGATGGCAAGGAAGCAATGAATCCGAAGGGCTTGATTCCGCGCGCCGTAAGCGCCCTTAAAAAACGTTTTCCCGAGCTCGGCATCATGACCGACGTGGCGCTCGATCCCTACACGAGCCATGGCCAGGACGGCGTGATCGACGGGAGCGGCTACATTCTCAATGACGAGACTCTCTCGATCCTGGAGAAGCAGGCACAGATCCAAGCGGCGGCGGGCGTGGATATTGTCGCTCCCTCGGACATGATGGATGGCCGTATCGGACGCATCCGGACCGCTCTTGACGCGAAGAGGTTTATCCACACGCGAATCATGGCGTACTCGGCAAAATACGCCTCGGGCTTCTACGGCCCGTTCCGCGACGCAGTGGGATCGGCGGCGAGCCTCGGCAAGAGCGACAAGTTCAGCTATCAGATGGATCCGGCCAATTCCGACGAAGCCCTGTGGGAAGTCGGCCTGGACCTGCAGGAAGGCGCCGATATGGTAATGGTGAAGCCGGGCATGCCCTACCTCGATATCCTGCGGCGCGTGAAAGACGAATTCAAGGCGCCGACCTACGTCTACCAGGTGAGCGGCGAATATTCGATGCTCAAGGCCGCGTTCATGAACGGCTGGCTGAGCGAGAAGCAATGCGTGATGGAAACGCTGCTCGGATTCAAGCGCGCCGGCGCGGACGGAATTCTCAGCTACTTTGCGCTGGACGCAGCCGGCTGGTTGAAGGAAGTGCGTTGACGGTATCGGCTTAAAATTTAAAAACCCGCGGCCAGATCGAGCGACTTGATGAATTTGCCTGCCGGCTGGTAGCCGATCACGCGCAGGCCCTCCATCTCCCGACCGGCGCGGTCGAAGAAGATGATTCCCGGCGGCCCGAACAGGCGGAAACGCTTCAGGAGCGCCTTGTCGTCGGCCGAATTGGGAGTGACGTCGACCTGCAGCAGCAGCATGCCGGCGAGGCGCGCCCGCACCTGCGGATCGCTGAACGTGAAACGCTCCATTTCCTTGCAGGACACGCACCAGTCCGCGTAGAAGTCGAGCATCGCCGGCCTGCCGGCCGTAGTCCGCAGGCGCGCATACAGCTCGGCGAGCGTCTTCACCCTTTCGAAACGCGCAGGCTGCATGGCGTCAGTGGCGTCCGCGAATATTGCTGAGAGCGGCTGCAGCGGGTCGCGGGCTCCAGAGAGCACTCCGATCCCCTGCGCGAGTCCCGCCAGCAGCGCGAGGATTCCGAGCGCTTTGCAGAGCCGCATCCAACCCGAGGCGCCGGGCGGCAACGGCTCCAACGCTCCAAGGAACACGCCCGAGCCGACAAGGAGCACAGCCCACAGCAGCATCTGCACCGCCACGGGTATCACCGGCGCGACGATCCAGATCGCCACCACGAGCATCATCACGCCGAAAAACTGCTTCACCGCCTTCATCCAGTGCCCGGATTTCGGCAGAAGCACGCCCTCCGAGACTCCGACCACCAACAACGGAACGCCCATGCCGATCGCCATCGAGAATAGCGCCGCTCCTCCGAGCACGGTGTCGCGCGTCTGGCCAATGTAGAGCAGCGCGCCGGCGAGCGGAGCAGCGACGCACGGAGAGACGATCGCCGCGGAAAGCACGCCCATCAGCGCCACAGCGCCCCAGTGACCGCCACCGAGGCGGTTGCTCGCACCGGCAAGATGCGCGTGCCACGCTGAAGGCAGTTGCAGCTCATAGAAGCCGAACATCGACAATGCGAGCAAAACGAAGACCGCCGCGAACACTCCCAGCACCCAGGCATTTTGCAGCGCCGCCGACAGCAGGCTCCCGGAAAGCGCCGCGCCGACACCGATGGCCGTGTAGGTCACCGCCATGCCGAGAACGTAGGCAAGCGAAAGAAGCAGCGCGCGACGGCGCGTGACCTTGCGTCCTTCGCCGACGATGATTCCGGAGAGAATCGGAACCATGGGAAGCACACAGGGCGTAAAAGTGAGCAGCAGCCCGGCGCCGAAGAACGCAGCCATGATCGGCCAGAGGCGGCCGGACTCGAGCACGCCGTTGAAGCGCGCTTCGTCGCTCACCACGTCTGGCGCAGAGGAGACAGGCGAGAAATCCTGCGGCCCATTTTTCAGCTCATTTTTCAGCTCATTTTTCAGAAATCCCGGCGATGAACCGCCAGCCGCGGCAAAACGGAGCTCGGCGCTCTGCACCTGCGGCACATAGCACACACCCACGTCCGCGCAGCCCTGCGAGGTAACAGTCAACTTGATTCGATCCACCCCCGCGGCTTCAAGCGGGAGCCGGATGCGCACTTCCTTTCGGTATGTCTCGGTCTTGCCGAAAAACTGATCTTCGTGAATCTCGCCCTTCGGGAACTGTGCCTGCCCAAGCTTCGCCGTGGCAGGTTCGGCGGCGAAGCGGAAACGGTCGCGGTACAGATAATAGCCGTCGGCGATGGCATAACGAACTTCCAATGTAGAGGTATCGAGCGCCTGCGCTGAAAAGCGAAACGCCTTTTCCGGCTCAAGCAAGTCCTCCGAGCTTGCGCCGCGCGCGGATTGCAGCGCGGGCGTGAGCAGCAGGGCGATGAGCAGCAGTCGGCGCATGGAAATCAGGCGGGCCGCGTTTCCGCGTCGACCCACTCGAGATAGGCGTGGAATCCCGCCGCCAATGGGACCGCGATGATCTCGGGAAGTTCATAAGGATGGCCGGCGCGGATCGCCGCCTCCAGCTCGGAATACCGGCTGCGCGTGGTTTTGATCAGCATCGGAAATTCCTCGGCATCCTCGACTTTGTCTTTCCATCGATAGACCGAGCGGCATGGGGAAAGAATGTTGATGCAGGCCGCAAGGCGCATTTCGATGAGCGCGTGCGCAAGCCTCGTGGCGCTGTCGCGGTCCGGAAGATTGGTGATGACGAGATAAGTATCCATGACTTTCAGGCAGTCTCCGCGATTATCGGGACACCGTCGGCCACCGTAGGATAACGCAGCCGGATGCCGAGCTCCGCTTTCATGCGGCGATTCACGAGGCGCCGCGACTCGCTCATGAAAGAGAGCTGCGCCGCGGACAGGAGGCTCGCCGCTTCCTCGTAGGGAATGCGCGACGGCCGCGCCAATCCCGCGCGGTCGGCGACAAGATCGAAAAAATCTCCCATCTTCATTTGGCTGTCGTCCGCCACGTTGTAGATGCCGCGAGCGCGTTTCGATTCGAGCGCTGCGACCAGGACCGCGGCGAGATCGTCGGCGTGAATGTGATTGCTGTAGACATCGTCTTCGGAACGCAGCGCCGGCGTGCCGCGCTCGAGGCGCTCGAGCGGCAGCCGATCGGATGCGTAGATCCCCGGCACGCGCAGGATCACGGGCTCCACTTTATTGCGCTCGCCCCATTCGGCGAGCGCGCGCTCGGCGTCAAGGCGCCGCCCCGCGCGTCCGGTCCGCGGATCCGGCACTCGCGTCTCATCGACGAAATCGCCGCCGCAATCGCCGTAGACGCCGCTCGTCGAGAAATACACGAATCGCCGTGGTAACATTGCGCCGCGATTCAGCGGGGGCGCAAGCGCCGCGAGCAGATTGCGCGTGCGTGGGTCGGTGTCGCCGGTTTCGGCGGGCGGCGCAAGGTGCGCGACGCGCCCGGCGCGGCCCGCGAGCGGCGCGAGCGACTCTGGATCGTCGAGGTCGCCCTCGAATTGCTCGACGCCGGAGGCGGCGAGGACGGGGTCGTGCGAACGCACGAGGGCGAGGACACTGTAGCGCCGCTGCAATTCGGGCAAGGCGCGCCGCGCGATATCGCCGCAGCCGACGATCAAAAGACGTTCCATGAGCGAATTTTACCCTGCACCCCGATGACGCATCAGGTCAGCATCCGCAACACGGGCCACCAGTTCCAGGCGCAGGACGGAGAAAGCATTCTTCAGGCCGCGCTCAATTCCGGACTCGTTCTGCCCTACGGCTGCCGCGACGGCGCCTGCGGCAGCTGCAAGGGCAAGTTGATCGAGGGCCGGATCGACTACGGCCGTTATTCGGAGAAAGCCCTCAGCGCGGAAGAACGCTCCAATGGCCGCGCGCTGTTCTGCCAGGCGAAGCCGCTCACCGACGTTGTGATCGAAGCCCGCGAGGTGCGCAAGGCAGGCGATATCCAGGTGAAGAAGCTCCCGGCACGGGTGCAAAAGCTCGAGCGGGCTGCCGAGGATGTCATGATTGTGCATCTCAAGCTGCCGGCCAACGAGCGCCTGATGTTCCTCGCCGGCCAGTACATCGACGTCCTGCTCAAGGACGGCACGCGGCGCAGTTTCTCGATGGCGAATGCGCCCTACGACGACGAGTTCGTGCAGCTTCACATCCGCCATGTCGCAGGCGGCTCGTTCACCGACCATGTGTTCAGCACCATGAAGGAGCGCGATATCCTGCGCTTCGAGGGACCGTTCGGCACGTTTTTCCTGCGCGAGGAGTCGGACAAACCCATCGTGTTCGTCGCCTCGGGCACCGGCTTCGCTCCGATCAAGGCCGTGATCGAGGCAGCGTTCAAGAAAGGCGTATCGCGGCCGATGACGCTCTATTGGGGTGCGCGCCGGCCGAAGGATGTGTATCTCAATGCCGTAGTCGAGCGCTGGGTCGCGGAGCGTCCGGGGTTCAAGTACGTCCCGGTGATTTCGGAAGCCTTGCCCGAGGACGGGTGGCAAGGACGAACAGGCTTCGTGCACCGCGCGGTAATGGAAGATCTACCCGACCTGTCGGGCCGCCAGGTGTACACCTGCGGCGTGCCTGTCATGGTGAATTCGGCGCGGCGCGATTTCACGCAAGCCTGCCGCCTGCCCGAAAACGAATTCTTCGCCGATTCTTTCACTACCGCGGCCGACAAAGCCGCGTAGCCGGCACGAGGGGATACGTCCCCTCATTTGGCTCTCATTTCGCACTCATTTCGCATTCATTTCGCAAAGAGCTAAGCCGTCTCGCCGAGGTAAGCCTCCCGCACTCTGGGGTCGGCGAGCAGAGCGCGCGCCTCGCCCGATAGCGTGATGCTGCCGCTTTCCATGACGTAGGCTCGGCGCGCGAGCGCGAGCGCCGCCCGCGCATTTTGTTCCACAAGCAGCACCGTGACGCCAGCGCGGTTGATGTCACGGATCACCTCGAAGATTTTCTGTGCCACGATCGGCGCAAGCCCCATGCTCGGCTCGTCGAGCGCGAGCAGCTTCGGCCGGCTCATCAGCGCGCGGCCGATGGCGAGCATCTGCTGCTCGCCGCCGGAAAGCGTGCCGGCGCTCTGGCGGTGGCGCTCCGCCAGACGCGGGAACAGCTCGAACACGCGCTCGCGGTCCGTTTCGATTCCTCCGTCAATGCGTGGATAGGCGCCCATGGCGAGGTTCTCCTCCACGGTAAGCTGCGCAAAAACACCGCGTCCTTCGGGCACCATGACGAGTCCCGCGCGGGCGCGCTGGAAGGCGGGGACGCCCGCAAGGTCAACACTGCCGAATCGCACCATCCCCGGCGCCGTCGGCAAGAGCCCGGAGATCGCGCGCAGCGTAGAGGACTTCCCCGCTCCGTTTGCACCGATGAGGCAGACGAGCTCGCCGGCGGCGATTTCGAGATCGATACCCTTTACGGCGCGGATCCCGCCGTAGCGGACTTCGAGGCCCCGGAGTTCGAGCTGGCTCATGCCGCCGAGGAACGAGCGCCGATTTCTTCGGGCGCCGCGCCGAGATAGGCCTCAATGACTTTCGGATCGCGCTGAACCTCGGCAGGCAGGCCTTCCGCGATCCTGCTGCCGTAATCGAGCACGGCAACCCGATCGCACAGACCCATCACCAATTTCACGTCGTGCTCGATGAGCAGGATCGTCACCCCTGTCGCGCGGATCGCCTCGAGGAGCTTTCTCAGCGCGCCGGTTTCGGTCGCGTTCATGCCCGCAGCGGGCTCATCCAGCGCGAGCAGCTTGGGCTCGGTGGCGAGCGCGCGGGCGATCTCGAGCCGGCGCTGGTCGCCGTAGGGAAGATTGCGCGCAAGCTCGTCGCGGCGAGCGGCAAGCCCGACCCGTTCAAGCAGGGCCAGCGCGCTATCGTGAATCCCGCGCTCCTCGGCGAGCGTACGGCGGTCGCGCAGCACCGCGCCCAGCACGCCGGCCCGCGTGCGCACGTGCCGCCCCACCATGACGTTCTCGAGCGCGCTCATGTTGGCGAACAAGCGGATGTTCTGGAAAGTGCGGGCGATTCCGCGCAGGGCTACCTCGTGGGGAGCGCGCGCGGCCAGCGGCGCACCGTCAAATTCGAAACTGCCGGCATCCGCCAGGTACTGCCCGGTGAGCACGTTGAAAAACGTGGACTTGCCCGCGCCGTTGGGACCGATCAGGCCATAGATCTCGCCGCGGTGAATCGCAATGGAAACATCGGACAGCGCTTGCACGCCGCCAAATTTCTTGGCGATGCCGCTTGCGCGCAACAAAACCGCATTCATCGGGCAAACTCGCGCTTGCGCACCTTGGCCGGCCACAACCCGGCGGGCCGGAACAGCATGACCACAATAAGCGCCAGGCCGAAGAGCAGCATGCGGGTCGCCTCCGGGTCGACGATCACCTTGCCGAACAGGGCCTCCTGCACCGGAACCACGGTGAAGCGGATCACCTCCGGCAGGCCGGTGAGCAGCACCGCGCCGAGGATGACGCCGGCGATGTTGCCCATCCCGCCCAGGACCACCATCGAAACGACCATGATCGACTCGAGCAGGCTGAAGCTCTCCGGACTTATGAAGCCCTGGATCGAGGCGAACAGACCTCCGGCGAGCCCGCCGAACGATGCGCCCATCGCAAAGGCGAGCAACTTGATATTGCGCGTGTTGATGCCCATCGCCTTGGCGGCAGACTCGTCCTCGCGGATCGCTTCCCAGGCTCGGCCGATGCGGGAGTCCTGCAGCCGGACGTTGACGGCGATGATGACGAGCGTGAACGCGAGCAGCGCGTAGTAGTACTTCTGCGGACCGGTGAAATCCAGGCCCAAGATCGTCTCGCGCGTGCTGAATGAAAAGCCTCCAAGCTTCAGCGGGTCCACGAGATTGATTCCCTGCGGGCCGTTGGTGATGTTGACGGGAGCGTCGAGGTTGTTGAGGAATATGCGGATGATTTCGCCGAAGCCGAGCGTCACGATAGCCAGGTAGTCGCCGCGCAGCTTGAGAGTCGGCGCTCCGAGCAGCACGCCAAAGAACGCCGC